>DASVCT010000262.1:0-76446 GCA_036381475.1 Cyclobacteriaceae bacterium | reverse complement strand
TTTCTACAACCGCTATCCCGACCCGAAAAATTTTGACGACCAGATCCGCGAAAAGCAGCAGAACTTTCCACCTCAGAACCGCGGCATTCTCGCCGACGTGCTGAACCGGCAATACGAAGGGATCGCAGACAAAGAATCCGTTTTGCAGAACATCGACCTCCTGCGACAAGCCAACACGTTTACTGTCGTAACCGGCCACCAACTCAACATCTGCACTGGTCCCCTGTATTTCGTCTACAAGATCATTACTGTCATTAATGCCTGTCGCCGACTCAAGAAAGAGTATCCCGAATATGACTTCGTTCCTGTGTACTGGATGGCTTCGGAAGATCACGACTACGACGAAATCAATCACTTCCGCGTAAAGGGTAAAAAGTACACCTGGGTAACGCAACAACAGGGCGCCGTCGGCCGCTTCTCTACCAACGGTCTTGCAGAACTTACTGCCTCTGTTCCCGGCGACGCATCACTCTTTACCAACGCCTACCGGAACGGCAAGACGCTCGCTGAAGCGGTCAGGATTTATGTTCACGCGCTGTTTGGGGCAGAGGGGTTAGTCGTAATAGACGCAGATGAGCCGGAGCTAAAAGCACTGCTCACCCCCGTCATGCGCGAAGACATAACAAAGGGCACAACAAAAACCCTGGTCGAAAAAACGAATGCGCTGCTTGAGTCATGCGGTTATAAACCACAGGTCTTTTGCCGCGACGTGAATTTCTTCTATATGGACGGGGAAATAAGGAACCGCATTGAAAGGGAGGACGGCAGGTACCGCGTAGTGGATACCGACATTGAATTCGATGCGGCGCAAATGGACACACTTATTTCGAGAAATCCGGAAAAACTAAGCCCCAACGTGATACTGCGTCCGTTGTACCAGGAGATCATATTACCCAATCTCGCCTATACAGGTGGTCCCGCTGAAGTCGTATACTGGCTGCAATTGAAGGCGGTATTCGACGCATTCCACATTCCCTTTCCCATTCTACTACCCAGAAACTTCACCCTGGTGATCGAGTCGCACATCCGTGAGAAAATGGACAAGGCACAGCTCACCGTTCAGGATTTGTTTGTCGAAAAGGAGGACCTGTTCAAACGTTGGACTACAGCACACAGTGGTCACGATCTTTCGGTGGACAGGGAATCTGCCACCATCGCCGAACTCTTCCGATCCTTGCAGGAGCGTGCCGAGGGAATCGACAAAACTCTGGGCCCTCATGTTGCAGCCACGGGAAAGAAGACACTGTCGCGACTCGATGCCATTGGAAAAAAGATGTTGCGCGCCGAAAAGCGCATCCAAAAGGAAAAGCTCGGACAGATCGAAGCCGTGAAGGATGCTCTTTTCCCAAATGGGGGCCTGCAGGAACGCACGGATAACCTCCTGAACTTCTATCCCCATGATGAAGGATTCATCAGGAAGCTCATCACGCATTTGGATCCGTTCGATTTTCAGTTTCATGTGCTCACATACTGATTCCATCCCGATGAAGACTTAATGATTGTCTCATGACCAAGTCTGAACTCAGAAGAAAATACCTGACACGACGAACCCTGCTGACCGAAGATGACTATCGGACTGCCTGCGACTCGATTGCTGCCCGATTCTTTCACGAGGTAGACCTGGCTAATGTTCGCGTTGTACATTCCTACCTCCCCATTGAAAAAAACAAAGAGCCCGACACGTGGCTGATCATCAATATTATCCAGGAACAATTTCCTGAAATCCGAATTTCCGTACCGAAGATCAATGCGGACGGTACACTCACCAGCTACTACTATGAGGGCGCGCATCAGTTGGTGGAATCTCCGTTTGGCATTCCTGAGCCAACGCATGGCGAGATGACGCCGCCGGAGGCTATCGACATCCTCATCGTGCCACTCCTGGTCTTCGATAAAAAGGGCTACCGCGTTGGATACGGAAAGGGATTTTACGACCGTTTTCTCCAGCATTGCAAGAGTACCTCCAAGCGTGTGGGGTTATCGCTGTTTCCGCCGGAAGAACGCATCGACGACGCCGCCGAATTTGACCAACGGATGAATATGGTCATTACGCCTGAACAGGTCTATCGATTCTGATCACACGGCCGGTTCCTGCTGGCTGAGGCAATGGAAGGAACCCAGACCCCAGATGATGTCCGTGGAGTCGAGTCCTACCACCTTCCGGTCAGGGAAATACTTTTGCAGCACATCCAGCGCCTTGTCATCATTGGGATCGCGAAAAGTGGGTACCACCACGTAGCGGTTCGCAATGTAGAAGTTCGCGTACGATGCCGGCAGTCGCGTGCCCTCATAGTACACGGGAGCGGGCATGGGCAGCTCGACGACGTTTAGCGCTTTGCCATCCTCGAGTTTGAAGGATTCCAGAAGTTCAACGTTCTCTTTGAGGGGTTTGTAATTTTCGTCGGATGCATTGTGTTCGACGACCGTAACGACCGTATCCGGATTTACAAATCGGGCAAGGTCGTCTATGTGTCCATCGGTGTCGTCGCCCACAATGCCGTCGCCGAGCCACAGGATATTTCGAACGCCATAGAAGCGCCGGATATAGTCTTCAATCTGGTCTTTCGTAAGGTGCGGATTGCGGTTGGGGTTTAGCAGGCACGATGTCGTGGTAAGTACAGTACCCCGTCCGTTAAAATCGACGGAGCCGCCCTCCATCACGATTCCCGGATTGACAACCGGGATATTCAGTTCTGCCCCGATACGGGTTGGGATCTGATCGTCCTGGTCATATGGGGGATACTTGTTCCCCCACGCGTTATAACCCCAGTCAACGATGATCTTTTTCAGACTACCGTGAGGATTGATGAGAAAGGCCGGGCCATGGTCGCGACACCAAGCGTCATCGGTAGGGTTGAAAAAGAAACGCACGTTGCCGGTGTTCGCGCCAACCTGATTGAGCCAGCGCAGCGCCTCCTCTTTCATAGCTTCGTCGGCGACATTGATGCAGACCGTCTCCCCTTCTGCCACCAGTTTCACGAAAGCGGCATATATGGGGAAAATGAGTTGGATTTTGCCGGGCCACGAAGCTTCCTTGTGCGGCCAGCTTAGCCAGGTGGCTTCATGCGGTGCGAATTCCGCCGGGAAGTAATAGCCAGATGCCTGCGGGTTACGCACGTCGAACGTTGATGATCCATGTTTCTCCATCGCGATCATTTGACAGGCCTGTTTGAAGTCAGACCGTGGCTTCTATTCGTTATCAATAAACCGCTGTGTGATGGGCTGATAGGAATCGATCCTCCGGTCGCGCAGGAAAGGCCAGTGCGTGCGGTAGCTGTCCGTGGCATTAAGGTCTACTGCCGTCACGCCCACTTCCTCGCGGTCATGCGGTGCCTGGTAAAGGATGCGTCCGAAGGGATTGCACACAAAAGATCCACCCCAAAATTTCATCGCGCCGTTTTGCTCTTCACCTACCCGGTTGACGCTTACAACGTGAATACCGTTTGCCACCGCGTGGCTCCGCTGTATGGTCTGCCAGGCGTGGAACTGTTCGCTGTTGACATCATCGTTCTGGCTTGAAGCCCATCCAATTGCGGTTGGGTAGAACAGGATCTCTGCACCCATAAGTGATGTTATCCGTGCGCCTTCCGGGTACCACTGATCCCAGCAAATCAGCACGCCTATGTCTGCGTATTTTGTTTTGAAGACTTTATATCCCAGGTCGCCGGGTGTGAAATAGAATTTTTCGTAGTAAGCCGGATCATCCGGAATATGCATTTTCCGGTACTTACCCAGGTAGGTGCCATCCGCGTCGATCACGGCAGTGGTGTTGTGGTAAATCCCCTGCGTGCGCTTTTCAAAAAGGGAAGCAACAATGACACAGTTCAATTCGGCCGCCACCGAACAAAGAGCTTCCGTCGTGGGACCCGGAATGGGTTCCGCCAACGCAAAGTTGTCGTAATCCTCGACATCGCAGAAATACAGGGAGCGGAACAGTTCCTGCAGGCAAACGATTTGCGCGCCTTTGGCAGCGGCTTCTCGTATTCCCTTAATGGCCTTATTGAGGTTCGCCTCCACATCCGCCGTACACGACATCTGTACGGTTCCCACCTTAACTATTCTGCTTGCCAATTTCAAAATGGTTTAAGGCAGCAAAATTAGGAGTATTGCGTCACAATGCGAAACGCAACTCAGCCAACGTTTTCCGGAAGTTTGGTGAACGACTCGTCTTTTGATTCGAGATGTGAAAAGCCCATCAACCACTTGTCTAGCGCGCGAGCAGCCTCGCGGCCTTCTGATATAGCCCAAACGACGAGGGATTGACCGCGCCGTATGTCGCCGGCTGCGAACACGCCCTCACGGGTACTCATGTAGTTTTCCGTCTTGATATTGCCACGGGCATCCAGTTCCACACCGAGTTCGGAAAGCAGCAAACCCTTTTCTGCGCCGACGAACCCGATAGCAAGAAGGGCAAGTTCGCAGGGCAAGACGCGCTCTGTACCGGGAATCTCGTCGAAAGCCATCTTGCCATTGCTTCCCCGTCCCCAGCTTATGTCGACGACCTTGAGACCCTGCAATCTTCCGCGCGAATCGCCAAGGAATTCCTTGGTGAGAATGGCCCACCGCCGCTCCACGCCTTCTTCGTGAGAGGAAGACGTCATGAGTATCATAGGCCATTGCGGCCAGGGATTGTCCTCGCTTCTGACAGCCGGAGGCTGCACCAGCAGTTCAATCTGGGTTACGCTGCGAGCACCCTGACGGTTTGAAGTTCCCACGCAATCGGAGCCTGTGTCTCCGCCACCAATAACCACCACGTTCTTACCGGAGGCTGTAATATCTCCGCTAAAGATTCGGTCGCCCGCAACCCTTTTGTTCTGCTGCGTAAGAAAATCCATAGCAAAGTGTACGCCGTCGAGATTCCGTCCCGGGATTGGCAAATCGCGCGGTGCAGATGCGCCACCTGTAAGCATGATTGCGTCGAATTCGTCGTGCAATAGTTTGGGACTGATATTAACGCCCACATGCGCGTTGGTGCGAAACATCACACCTTCCATTTCCATGATACGGATGCGCCTGTCGATTACCTGCTTTTCCAGCTTGAAATCGGGAATGCCATAGCGGAGCAATCCGCCCACGCGGTCGCTGCGTTCGAATACGGTAACCCAGTGGCCAGCCTTATTGAGCTGGGCCGCGGCGGCCAGTCCTGCCGGACCTGAGCCTACTATGGCGATTCGCTTGCCCGTACGCGTCTTCGGCGGATTCGGCTTGATGTATCCCAACTCATAAGCCTTTTCCGCTATCGTCTTTTCCATAAACTCGATCGTCACGGGCTTGTTGTTGATGCTCAGCACGCAACTCGCCTCACAGGGCGCAGGGCAAATGCGCCCGGTGAATTCAGGAAAGTTATTCGTCGAGCTCAGGATACGTATAGCCTCTTCCCACTTGCCCCGGTATACGGCGTCGTTGAAGTCAGGAATATTATTCCCGAGAGGGCAACCCATATGGCAAAAAGGAACGCCGCAGTCCATGCAGCGCGCAGCCTGTTGGTGAATCTTTTCCTCAGACTGCGGTAGGTATATTTCCTTGTTGTCGCGAACGCGTTCTTTTGGATCCCGGGTCTTTGGCATTTCCCGGTTGAATTTCATGAATCCATCTATCTGTCCCATGTCGTAATCTCCCCTTTTCCTTATTTGACAACCGCTACCGTTTCCTTAACCACGGCTTCTTCCGCCTTCCGCCGCGCAAGTACCGCCTTGTAATCTCTCGGCATAACCTTGATGAATCGTGACGAAAGGTTATCCCAGTCGTCCAGCAGCAACCTGGCGGGCGTACTGCCGGTGTACTCGAGATGTCTCGCAATAAGCGATCGGATTTCTTCGCGGTCCTCCGCCGAAGGGATTTCCAGGTCAACCATTTCCTTGTTGCAGAGCTTTTCGAATTCCCCTTCACCGTCGAAGACGTAGGCAATGCCTCCGCTCATACCCGCAGCAAAGTTCTTACCCGTCTTGCCGATCACGACCACCCGTCCGCCTGTCATGTATTCACAGGCGTGGTCGCCGACACCCTCCACCACGGCATGAACGCCGGAATTCCGAACACAGAAACGTTCGCCGGCTTGTCCGCGGATATAAGCTTCTCCACCGGTAGCGCCATAGAAGGCTACGTTGCCGATAATGATGTTTTCCTCGGGCACAAAGGATGCGCGCGGATCCGGATACACAATAAGCTTCCCGCCAGAAAGACCTTTACCGAAGTAATCGTTCGCCTCTCCTACGAGCCTGAAGGTTACGCCCGGCGCGACGAATGCGCCGAAACTTTGCCCGGCTGAGCCGGTGAACTCGACCTGGATCGTGTCTTCGGGAAGCCCTTTTGACTTGAACTTTTTGGATATCTCGTACGACAACATCGCGCCCGTAGTCCGGTTGATGTTGCGGATAGGGAATTTCATTTGTACCGGCTCGCCACGCTCAAGTGCCGGCTTCGCACCCTGAATCAGTTCGCGATCGAGCACTTTCTCCAGTTCGAAATCCTGCTCAATCTGCTTGTAGACGCCCACATGGTTGCTGAGTGGTTCGCGATACAGTATCGGAGAAAGATCGAGCTTTTTCACCTTCCAGTGATTCAGCGGATGCCGCGCCCGAAGCACATCGGTACGTCCGATCATTTCATTAACCTTCCGGAAGCCCAACTCGGCCATAATCTCCCGCAGGTCTTCTGCCAGGAACCGGAAGAAATTCACGACGTGGTCCGGATCTCCGGTAAACAGTTTGCGCAGCGATTCGTCCTGCGTTGCAATACCAACCGGGCAGGTATTCAGGTGACACTTGCGCATCATGATACACCCCTCCACCACGAGCGCCGCAGTGGCAACACCCCATTCTTCTGCGCCAAGGAGAGCGGCAATGGCGATGTCGCGACCCGTGCGAATTTGTCCGTCCGTCTGAAGGACCACCCGGCTCCGGAGATTATTCTTTACAAGCGTCTGATGCGCTTCGGAAAGTCCAAGCTCCCAGGGCAATCCGGCGTGACGAATGGAACTGATAGGAGACGCTCCCGTGCCACCGTCAGCACCGGAAATAAGGATAGCGTCGGCCTTTGCTTTTGCCACGCCCGCCGCTACCGTTCCTACGCCGGCTTGTGACACAAGCTTCACGTTAATACGCGCGGATGGGTTGGCGTTTTTCAGATCGTAGATGAGCTGGGCCAGGTCCTCGATAGAGTAAATGTCGTGGTGCGGAGGCGGTGATATCAGGCCAACACCGGGCGTCGAGTGACGAACACGTCCGATCCATTCATCCACCTTGTGACCCGGAAGCTGTCCACCTTCTCCGGGCTTTGCACCCTGGGCCATCTTGATCTGTAACTCATCCGCGTTGGCCAGGTAGTGACTCGTAACGCCAAACCTTCCCGACGCAACCTGTTTGATAGCGGAACGCTCCCAATCGCCATTGGGCTTGCGCTCGAAGCGGCTTTCGTCTTCACCCCCCTCGCCGCTGTTGCTCTTGCCGCCAATGCGATTCATAGCAATAGCAAGCGTGCTATGCGCTTCATAGGAAATGGAGCCGAATGACATAGCTCCCGTCGCAAAGCGCTTCATGATGTCCTCAATGGGTTCGACTTCCTCCAGCGGGACACTGTTTCTCTTCTTGAATTCAAACATGCCGCGCAGCGTCAGCATGTTGCGCGTCTGCTCGTTGATTCGTTCCGCGTACTTCTTGTACAGCGAAAAGTCATTTCTTCGCGTAGAGTGCTGAAGCAGGTGGATGGTCTCCGGATCGAAGAGGTGTTTTTCTCCTTTCCGCTTCCACTGGTAAACCCCACCTTCCTGCAGGCGGTCGGCCCGCTGTTGAAATGCGAGGCGGTGGCGAACGAGCACTTCCTCAGCCAGGTCGTCAAACGACAATCCTTCGATGCGGCTGATGGTGCCCCGGAAGCAGCGGTCAATCACCTCTGTTCCCAGGCCGAGCGCTTCAAAGATTTGTGCCGACTGATACGATTGAAGGGTGCTGATACCCATCTTCGACATGACCTTCAGCAGCCCGTTTCCAATGGCCTTGCGATAATTCGCGAAAGCGGCCTCGTCGGACATGCCCTCGCCAAGTTCGCCGGTTTCGTTGAGGGCACGAATGGTTTCCAGCGCCAGGTAGGGGTTCACCGCGCTGGCACCATAGCCAATGATAGTAGCGAAATGGTGGACCTCCCAGACATCGCCGGCTTCGACTACCAGGCCCACTTTTGTTCGGAAGCGTTTCTCCACCAGGTAGTGATGCACTGCCCCTGTCGCCATGAGCGACGGAATGGGTGCGAACTCCTCGCCGATCCGGCGATCGGAAATGATCAGGATCTTCTTCCCTTCGTGAACGGCCTCCTCGGCCTCCAGGCAGATGCGTTTCAGGCTTTCCTCCAGCCTGCCGGGTTTGCCGTCAGCTTTGAATACACTATTGATGACAGCATATTCGAAGCCTTCCTTCTGCATGTTTTTGAGCTTCTCCAAATCCTTATTCGACAGCACGGGTTGGGAAATGTGGATCTGGCGGGTGTGCTCAGGCGTTTCCTCCAGCACATTCAGGCTGGCCCCTACACGGGTGAACAATGACATTACGAGCCGTTCGCGGATCGGGTCGATCGGCGGATTGCTCACCTGCGCGAAGTGTTGTTTGAAGTAATTGGAAATATGACGGCTTTCCTGCGACAACACCGCGAGTGGTGTGTCGTCCCCCATGGAACCGATCGGCTCATATCCTTTTTGTGCCATCGGCAGGAGGATCATTCGAAGGTCCTCATTGGTAAAGCCGAAGGCGTTCTGCCGGCGTACCAGTGTAGCCGGGTCATATTTTTCCTCAAAAGACTCCGGCTCGGGCTCGAGGCGAAGCTTTAGCCGCTTTTGGATAATCCAGTTGTAGTAATGCTTATGCTCATATACAGATCGCTTGACCTCGTCATCATACATGACCCGGCCTTCACTGAGATCAGCCAGGATCATCTTTCCGGGAGTGATGCGTCCCTTTTCAAGAACATCGCGCGGGTCGATCAGCAGCGCGCCGGCTTCAGACGACATGACGATCCGGCCGCTCTTGGTGATACAGTACCGCATCGGACGAAGTCCGTTGCGGTCAAGCGTTGCCCCAATCCTTTCACCATCGGTAAACACCAGGGCCGCCGGCCCGTCCCACGGTTCCATCATCGACGCATGGTACTTGTAAAACGCCTTGCGGTGGGGATCCATGAGTTTGTTGTCTTGCCAGGCCTCCGGGACGAGCATCATGAGCACGTGCGGGATTGACCGGCCGGCTAAGACCAGCATTTCCACAAGCGCATCCAGGTTGGCAGAATCTGAAGCCTGCGGATTGGTTATCGGAAGAAGTTTAGCAATCTCATCCGGCGTGAACAACGAAGAACGGAAGAGCGCCTCCTTAGACTTCATTTTGTTTACGTTGCCACGGATGGTGTTGATCTCACCGTTATGAGCAATATAACGGAAGGGCTGTGCAAGTTTCCAATTAGGGAATGTATTGGTCGAGAACCGCGAGTGGATCAGCGCAAGTGCAGTCTTAACCCGGTTGTCCTGAAGATCATAGAAATATTTGCGCAGCTGCTCCGTTCGCAGCTGTCCTTTATATACCACGGTCCTGGACGAAAAGCTCGCGATGTAAAATTCGCAGTTATTGCCCTGTACTTCGTTGGCAACTACATGTGACGTGTGATTGCGAAGAACGAAGAGTTTCCGTTCAAACGCATCACCTGACATCGTATCATCCTGCGGTTTCACAAAAACCTGCTCGATCGTCGGCTCAACTTCCAGGGCACCCGGACCGGGCACGCTGTGATCCGCGGGAACGACACGGAATCCAATTAAGGAGAGACCTAATCCTTCAATCTCGCGCAGAAGTATCTTCCGGCACTCATCCAACACCTTCTTATCACGGGGGAAGAATACCACGCCCACGCCATACCTTCCTGCAGCCGGCAACTGAAAGCCCAGCCGCGCGCACTCCTCCGCATAGAACTCATGCGGTATTTGCAGAAGCACGCCAGCACCATCGCCCGTCTTCGGGTTGCAGCCCTTCCCACCACGATGCTCCATATTTTCCAGCATCGACAGCGCATCGGTTAGGACTTCATTCGAACGCACGCCATTGATGCTTGCAATACACCCGATCCCGCAGGCGTCATGCTCCAGTTCTGGTCTGTAAAGGCCCTTCCTGGTGTCTTGATTCATTGATTTATGGTTGTTCATCATTGCTTTTATCCGTCCGCCGATTCCGACGGCCTTCCAATTGGGCTCCTCCCCTCCGTAAGAATAATGGCTCAAACTCGTGCTACGGCTTAGCGAAGAAACCCCGATTTTATCAATTGAGTTTGGTAAATTATCAAAATAATGGCAGAAAATTTTGCTATTGCTGCGGTCAAAGGAGAATTTTTTGAGTTTTTTTACAAATCATTCAACGCATTTTGAAATATTCCAAACGCGAACGATTGCAGCCGGAACGATTTTATGATTTTGACATCGCGGTTTTTCGGCTACTAGCTCCGGGTTTTTCGCGCGCGTGTCATCTCCCTCTTTCCCGGCGGACCGGGGATCCGCTCGACGTCCATTCCCAGTGCGCGCAGCGTACGACGAAACTGACCCTTGGCGCAATACGTCACGAGGATCGCGCCGGGCTGCATCGCTTCAACCACAACGCTGAGCGTTTGAGCTGACCACATCTCGGGTTGCTTTTCCGGCGCAAACGCATCATAGTACACGATGTCGTACAACGTAACGGGAACCCTGAATTCCTCAACATTCACACTCAACTTGGAGAAGGTGAAACAAGCTTCGAATTCATGTGGTTCGTTCCAGGCTACCTCGTGAAGCGTGATGAAGTCGCGTTCAGAATTTAACGTTGTGCCATAGTTGAGAAGACGCCACGTATCCTCTTTGAGCGGAAACGGCTCGATGCCTGTATAGTGAACGTCCCGTCGTTCGGTACGGGCATAATGCCAGGTAAGTAATGCGTTCAGTCCCGTACCAAAGCCGACTTCCAGCACGCGAACAGGCTGGACTGAAGGTGCCACATGCGCGAGGCCCTTCTGAATGAACACGTGACGGGATTCAGCGAGGGCTCCGTGTCTTGAGTGATAAGTTTCATCCAGGGTCGGATGATACAGCGAGTGCGAACCATCGCCGGTCGTGATGATTTTGGGCTCCATCAGGACTCCCGGAAGATCAACGCTACGGCCGATGCGCTAACGCCCTCTTCACGCCCGATATATCCGAGCTTCTCGTTGGTCGTTGCCTTGATCGAAACCGCATCCGGCTCCACGCACATAATAGGCGCCAGGGTTTCTCGCATCGCCTCAACGTAGGGATTGATCTTGGGTTGCTCCAGGCATATCGTGCAGTCGACGTTACCAACCTTCCAACCATGCTCCGACAGCATCTTCACAACTTCGCCGAGAAAGTATTTGCTGTCCATATCCTTCCAGCGACTGTCGTTGTTCGCAAAATGAAAGCCGATGTCGCGAAGATTAGCGGCACCCAGGAGCGCATCGCAAATGGCATGAATGAGAACATCGGCGTCCGAGTGGCCTACAGCTCCTTTGCCAGAATGTTCGAGGCGTATTCCACCGATAATAAATTCACGTCCCGCCTCAAGCCGGTGGACGTCAAACCCCATGCCCACACGAATTTTCATGACACTTCTTTGAGTGCTTCGCCCGATGCACGATTGCTTCGATAATACATAACCGACGCGTTATCGTCGCGAAGCACGCTGGCGGCCACGCGGCGAATATCTTCGGGTCCGACTCGTGCAATGCGCTCCGCTTCTTTGTTCACGACCGACGTATCGCCGGACAAGGTGGCAAACGCCAGGTTGATGGCGCGATTCAACACCTCAACCTCCGCAAACTCAAGTGACGACTCTGCCTGAGCCTTTACGCGTTCAAGTTCCTCTTCTTCGAGGCCTTTGTCGGCCACGGCGCTCACCATGGCCTCCACCGCCTCGTGCGCGTCCTCCAGCGCCACGCCGGGTCTCACCCTTCCGCTGATCACCAGCATACCGGGATCGATAGAGCCGGTTGTATGTGTGCTGATCGAAGTGAACATTTCCTTCTTACGTACGAGTTGTTGGTACAGGCGACTTGACGGACCGCGTCCGAGTGCATCTGACACCAGGTCGGCCGCATAAAAATCATCGTCGAACCGGCCGGATATATGAAATGCCTGGTAGAACGCATCCGCCGGCACATCAGCAGTATATGCTGCGAACTTTGCTTTCTGCTGAATGGGCTCACGGGCCAATGCGCGGCGCGGAGGATTGCCGGCGGAGATGGGACCGAACCATTTTTCAGCCAGCGTTCGGACTTGCGGTACGGTTACCTTGCCCGCCACTACGAGAATGGCGTTGGAAGGAACGTAGTACCGGTAAAAGAAATCTTTCACTTCGTCGAGCGTGGCGTTTGCGATATGGCTGATATCCTTTCCAATGGTTGCCCACTGGTAAGGATGAACGTCATACACCAGAGGTCTGAGCTTCAGCCAAACATCGCCATAAGGTTGGTTGAGATAGTTTTGCTTGAATTCTTCGATGACCACCTTTCGCTGTACTTCGAGTACTTCCGGATCGAAGGAAAGGCTCAGCATACGATCGCTCTCAAGCCAGAATCCCGTTTCGATATTCGCAGCAGGTACCGTCAGGTAATAGTTGGTGACATCCGTGTTCGTGAATGCATTGCTTTCTCCACCTACGCGCTGTAGCGGTTCGTCGTATGAAGGAATGTTAGCGGAACCGCCAAACATCAGATGTTCGAACAAGTGGGCGAATCCTGTCTTGTCCGGCTGTTCATCCCGCGAACCCACGTCATACATGATGTTCATGACGGCGATTTCCACTGAGGAATCCTCATGCACGATTACACGCAGCCCATTGTCCAGGGTAAACGCCTCATACCGAATCATAGGGGGCAAAAATAATAAGAACAACCTCACAACTTGACTTTATTTTGTGAAATTGGCGGCGTCACGCGCCATGGAGTACAACCGGGAAGGACTATCAGACCAGGAGCTTGTTGCCTTGTTCGAGCACCTGCTTCGCCCCAGGCTGATCGAAGAAAAGATGCTCATCCTGCTCCGTCAGAACAGGATCAGCAAATGGTTCAGTGGCATCGGCCAGGAAGCTATCGCTGTTGGCGTCGCTGCCGCACTCGAGCCCGACGAATACATCTTTCCCATGCACCGAAATCTCGGTGTGTTCACCGTCCGCGGCGTGCCGTTAGAGCGTCTATTTGCCCAATGGCAGGGAACCGCAGGCGGATTCACGAAAGGGAGAGACCGGTCCTTTCATTTCGGCTCTCACGACCATCATATCGTCGGAATGATTTCTCACCTCGGGCCTCAGAACGGCGTTGCCGCAGGCGTCGCGCTGGCACACAAGATCAGGCGCGAACATAAGGTCACGGTTGTCTTCAATGGCGACGGAGGCACGAGCGAGGGCGACTTCCATGAAGCGGTCAACCTTGCCGCGGTTTGGGATCTGCCTGCGATTTTTATTATCGAGAATAATGGCTACGGGCTATCAACGCCGAATTCTCAGCAGTTCAAGTGTTCGTCTCTTGCGGCCAAAGCATCCGGGTATGGCATCGAAGGTATGACCATCGACGGCAACAACATCCTGGAAGTATATAAGACTATTCGCGATCTCGCCTCCCGCATCCGTGAACGTCCCGCGCCGGTACTTGTTGAATGCATGACATTCCGCATGCGCGGTCATGAAGAGGCTTCGGGCACACGATACGTGCCGGCGTCGCTGTTTGATGAGTGGAAAACAAAAGACCCGATCGAAAACTATGAGGCCTTTCTGATCAAAGCGAAGATCGCCCGAAAAGATGAGATCGCGGCCATCCGTGCAAATATTCGGAATGAGATCGAGTCGGCGATGAAAGCGTTTTCTGAACCACCCATCGAACCCGACACGGAACGCGAACTGGCCGACGTTTATGCTCCGGTCGCGACGCCTCAGACTAATCCACCGCACGGCGATTATCCGGAACGCAGGTTTATTGACGCCATATCGGAGGGACTTCTGCAGTGTATGGAACGCTTTCCGAACCTGGTGCTGATGGGTCAGGACATCGCAGCGTACGGCGGCGTCTTCAAGGTCACGGATGGATTGTTGAAGCGCTTTGGCGAAGACCGGGTGCGCAACACGCCGCTATGTGAAGCTGCCGTGGTGGGAGCAGCACTTGGCCTGGCCATTAAGGGAATGAAGGCCATGGTGGAGATGCAGTTTGCCGACTTCGTTACCGAAGGGTTCAACCAGATCGTGAACAATCTGGCTAAGGTGCACTGGCGATGGGGCCAGTCCGCCGACGTGGTGATCCGCATGCCTACCGGAGCGGGTACAGCCGCGGGACCCTTTCACTCACAAAGCACCGAGGCGTGGTTTTTTCATACACCCGGATTGAAGATTGTGTATCCGGCAACGCCTTACGACGCGAAAGGTTTGCTTTGCGCCGCATTCGAAGATCCCAACCCGGTGATGTACTTCGAGCATAAGTATCTGTACCGCTCTTTGAACGGGCCGGTGCCGGCGGAATATTACACGGTAGAAATCGGCAAGGCAAAGATCGATCGCCCGGGCAACGACATCTCCATTATCACATACGGGATGGGCGTGCACTGGGCGCGCGAAGCAGTTGACGCAATGGGCATCGATGCCGAAATTGTCGACTTACGCACCTTGCTTCCGTGGGACAAGGAAACGGTCGGTGCCACCGTGAAAAAGACCGGCCGCGTACTGATACTGCATGAAGATACGTTAACAGGGGGGATAGGGGCTGAATTGGCGGCCTGGATCGCCGAAACGTGCTTTAAACACCTGGATGCGCCGGTATTTCGCATAGCCTCGCTGGACACCCCTGTTCCATTCGCCCCCGCTTTGGAGCAGAACTTCCTGCCAAAAGGACGCTTGAGGGCCGGAATCAGAGAGTTGATGAAATTTTAGGTAAATTAGCGGGTTATTTACTTCCCATTTTTTTGAACAGGCACAGGTACCATAATGCCTCCATTTTTAGCCGGTTTGTCAGGATCGCCATCCTCGCAATAGTCGTCTTTTTGCTGGGTGCGCCAGCGTATTCGCAGGAGCGACGCGGCGATAAGCCCGTGCGCAACAGTGGCAAACTCCGCGAAACGAGGATGAAAACGCGAGATAAGAAGGGAGACCGGCCCAAGACCCGGGACGTCGCAGGCCGGCGCGTAAGGACCCGCAATAAATCGTCGGCAGCTCGCGCCGAAGCCATCTATCCTCCACCGAAGGCTGCCCGGGCAGCCGCGAACAGGCGGAAGGGCGATCGCGCAGGAAAGCCGGTGGCGCCCCTCATGGGAACGCGTCCCCGCGACTCCCAAAAGCCATGGAGTGACGGCGTTTTCGGTCGTCGCGTACGCGTGCGTTCTGCGACTGGGAAGGCGCGCAACGTGTACTCCAACAAACCTCAGCTTGCCCATCTGAAGACCATACAGCGCGATCCGGGCGATTATGGAAGAGGAAAAAAACGCGTCGTCCCCCGATCGGCTTCACGCGCATACATCCGCCATACCAGCATCAACCCGATCGCGCGGTTCTCGCGGAAACATAAGCGAGGCGATCAGGCCCGACTTACCGACCCCGCCGGACGTCGACCCCGGGGTAAGAATTATCAAACCCCACCTCAGCCTCTCGTTCAACCTCCTGATCCGTACAGGGGCCGCAAGCGCGTCGGCGACGACAGGCCCTATCGCGGACCAGCCCAGGTATTGATGTCCGGTATCCGTACGCCGAGAGCCTGGAAGGGCGACATATCTGGCCGAAGGATCCGCAAGAGTGATCCACGCACGAAGATGCAAACCGGAGGGAGATTGCCCATGCGTTTGCAAGCCTCACAGCCGCGCTTCGGAGACTCCCGAATGCATTCCCGGCGCAAAGGGACGGGGTACATAAGCGCGACTGTGTCCGGCGAAAAGCGACCGGGAAGGGCAATGCCGCGTAAGGCCCCAGGCATCGGGATCTTAGGCGTCGGCGGCGTCACCGTCCGCTCGAAGACGCAGACACCCCTTACGCCTCGGCGCGCCGGCAAGAGCCGCAGCGGCAAATTGTGGAACAACGAGGGTAATCCCCTTCCCAGACGCCAGCCCTCTGCAGCCACCCTTCGCGCCGGAACGTTTCAGGGCAATGCCAAATGGCATCAACCGCTTACGCCACGAAGAGCAGGCAAGAGTCGCAGTGGCGTGTTATGGAATAACCAGGAACGGGCGCTTTCCCGCAAGCCTCCGACTTCGACGGACTTGCGCGCTGGCGCGTTCCAGGGCAATGTCAAGTGGCGTCCGCCGTTGACGCCTCGTCGTGCAGGAAAGAGTAAGAGCGGCATTTTGTGGAACAACAAGGAGCAGCCGCTCCCGAGGAAGCCGGCGACCAGCGCGGATTTGCGGGCTGGTGCCTTCCAGGGAAATATGCGCTTGAAACGACCAATGGAGTCGAAAGATGCCGGCAAAAGCAAAGGCCGTGACCATTGGAACAACGACGGCATGCCGCTGGTAGGAAAGGCTCCTCCGCGCAGCATTCGGACGCAGGCGATTTTTCAGGGTAACATCAAAGGGAACCGGCCATTTACATCCCGCAACGCCGGACAAAGCGTGAGCGGCAAGTTGTGGAATAACAAAGAAACGCCAATCAAAAGCAAGCCGCCTTCTGACGTGCATGTTGCGGCCTTTCGTTACAAAGGCAACGTGCGGCTATCCGCCTTTGGCAGAAGTTATGTGCGGAATCGCAATGCAGCCGACGATGCCCTCAAGAAGGCGAAGCCGGAAAAAAACACCTTTGACGTAGCGGACATTCGAAGCCGCACCGTGGCATACCGGTATGTTCGCAACCCCAGCAGCGCGGACGGTGCGCTGAAGGTGCGGGAACCGGGTCGCGCATTTGCCAGGGTATCGGCCTACCAGGGCAACATCCGGATGAACAAGTTCAAACTCTTTAGCAAGAGTGACCTGCATCCCGATGCCCGGTTTGTAAAGATCAACAAGAACAACGTCAAGGGTGAAAAGGACGTGCTTACCGGCTTCCGGCTATGGTGGACCCGGACCTTCAAAAAGAACGACACTCAACCCGAGCACCTGAAACAAAAGGTAGGCAAGCCACGGTATGACAAGGGGGAAGAGGGCCTCTGGTACGATTGATACCCGGGATGTTCCGGCTGAAATAGCCTGGTTGCACGGAAATGCATTTATTAAAGGTTGGCCATCATTTCCCTTTTGCGGTTTGGCATTAAATCATAACTTTAAGGAAGTCATTTGGTATGTTGGCTAGAATCTGTACATGCTCCGTCGCCCTCGTTCTTTCGGCGCTGCTCGTAACACCAGTGTACGCGCAGACGCAGGACAGCTACGAATACCAATCAGAATTTACCTGGGGAATTAACAAGAACACATCCGGTGGTCTCATCGGCGGATTTGTCTTCAAGAAAGCACGCAAGCTGACTGAGCGGCAACTTGAAACCTTCGGCCTGGAAGTCATGAATGTAAAGCATCCCCAGGAGCGAAGGGTCAATTCATCGACCACAGGCAATTTCTTTATTTACGGAAAGAGCAATTACCTGTACGCGCTCCGGTTTCAGTATGGACGCGACCTCATCCTTTTCAAGAAAGCCCCGCAACAGGGGGTTGAGATAAAGGCTGTATTCGCGGCAGGGCCTACATTGGGGATCGTCGCGCCCTATTACGTGGAGCGCGCGTCCGACGGAGGCTTCGGCTTTACTATTCACGAGCAATATAAACCCGGAATGGATGTCCTGTCAATCTATGGCACAGGACGACTGTTCGAAGGCATCGGCGATTCCAAGCTAAAAATCGGAGGCAATCTCAAAGCCGCCCTCAATTTCGAGTTAGGCACCAGTAAGAATCAGGTAACCGGGTTTGAGGCCGGGTTCCTCCTGGATGCATATACGAGCGAAATCGAACTTGTCCCTGAGGCGCGGAACTATTCCGTGTTCCCCACTCTTTTTATAACCCTGTTCTACGGAGCACGGAAATAGCCTTAAATCAGTTTTTTTGTGTTTCAAAACTGTGACTATTTGCTAACTTTGGTATTCTATCGGTAAATATCTAAACCTATGGAACCCAAGAAGACCGAAAAAGCCGATCTCACGAAGAAATCCGGGCTGTTTTTCAATATTGGGCTTGTGGTCGCTCTTTTGATCGCCGTATTTGCCTTTGAACACAAGGTCCGTGACGACTCCAATGTGGATGATCTCGCCCGAAACAGCAATATCTTCGAGGAGATAATTGATGTGCCTCCCACGGAGCAGCCGCCTCCACCACCCCCGAAAGTTCAGCAGCCACAAATCGTTGAGGTTCCTGACGAAACGGTGATCGAGGAGGAGATCGAGATCGATATGGATAACGAAATCACCGAAGATACCAAGGTTGAGGTGATCACCATCCAGCCGCAGGAAGTTGAAAAGGAAGACCCCAATGAAATCTTCCTGGTGGTTGAAGAGACCGCAGCTCCTATTGGCGGCATGAACGCATTCTATGAATATGTAGCCAAGGCCATGCAAGGTAAATACCCCGCTCAGGCCCGGCGCATGGGTATCGAAGGACGTGTGTTCGTAGAGTTCGTGGTTGAGAAGGACGGTTCGCTCACCGACGTGAAGGCCATCAAGGGTATTGGCGCAGGATGTGATGAACTTGCAGTCAACGTGGTTAAGGGTGCGCCGAAGTGGAAGCCCGGGAAACAAAGAGGAAAGCCCGTGCGTCAGAAAATGGTGCTGCCGATCGTGTTCAAGCTGAACTAGCGACTTGAGTGACAGAAATAATATGAAAAAAAACCCCGACGGTGTCGGGGTTTTTTATTTGCCCGGCTATTTCAACAGGAAACCGAGCGTAAGTCCGATAGCGATAATGACAGGCGACGGGATGCGTGTAAAGGCAAGAAGCAAAAAGGTTCCTGCCGTAAACGCTATGTTAGTTGCCGAGTTCTCAAGCGGCTCAAACATGATCACGGCCGCAGCCGCCACAAGGCCGGCGCTGGCCGCCGTGATGCCCTCCAGCGAGGCGCGCACCACGCGGTAGCTTTTCAATCCCTCCCAAAAGCGAATGACGAAAAAGATGAGGAACGTGCCGGGAAGGAAAATTCCGAACGCAGCCATGAGCGCACCCACGATCTCGCCTGCGGTTCCATACTCGCGCATCGTCAGTGATCCGATGTAGCTGCTGAATGAAAATACCGGGCCTGGTAGCGCCTGCGCCACCGCGTATCCCGAAAGAAATTCGTTCGACGTCAGATAACTCTTGTATTCCACGAACTCGGTATACAACAGGGGCGTGAGTACCTGACCTCCGCCGAAGATCAGACTTCCGTTCCGATAAAAGTTTTCGAATATCCGGATAGGAAGGAAGCCCGTCAACGCACCGAGCGAAGCAGCCAATATCAACACGCCGCCCCATAGCGCAAAGTTTGACCACGAGATGACGATCTTTTCATGGTGATTTTTCGGCAGACTCTTGTACTTCATCGCCGTCGCCAGGCCGCCGCAAAGCAATATCGCGGGAAAGACGAACGGGGTCTGATACAGGTATGAAAAGACGGCTGCAAGGATCATAAGGACAAGGCCGGTGCGGGACTTCACCGTGCGCAAACTGATGCGGTATGCTCCATAGGCTACGATGCCAACCGCCATAGGCTGAATGAAGCGCGTGAATTGCAGCGACCAGCTCTTTTGCTGGATGTCCGACATCAATATCGCGGCCGTTGTCATAAACGCGACGGCAGGGAGCATCCAGACCAACAGCGTAAGGTAGGCCAGGTTGGGACCACCCAGCCGAAAGCCAATGGCAGTAAGCGTCTGTGTTGACGTGGGCCCGGGAAGGATCTGGCACAGGGAGTTTAGCTCCATCAATTCCTCCTCAGTGAGATATCCCCGTCGGGCGACTAGGATTTTGTGAAAATGCGCGATGTGAGCCTGGGCACCTCCGAAGGTTGTAAGTGCCAGCAAGAATACATCCCTCAGAAAGGGGGTATGTGCTTTGCGCTCGAGCAAGAACGGTGGCTACTTAGGTTGACACTATCGTTTCAGGCCGATTTCAGCCAGGCGCTGATCCAGGAATTCACCCGCAGTAATATCTTCGAAAAGCTTTGGATGGTCGTCATCAATGCAACACGCGAGGCAGGATAAATCCACTTCTGATCGTGGGTGCATAAAGAAAGGAATCGAGTAGCGCGGCGTGTTCATCCGGTCGCGGGGCGGGTTAACCACCCGATGGATAGTCGAGCGCAGCCGCCCATTGGTCAGTCGCTCCAGCATGTCGCCCACGTTAACAACGAGTTGGTCGGGGAGCGCAGTGATCGGGATCCATTTTCCATCACGCCTGAGCACCTGGAGTCCCTCTGCACTGGCACCCATCAGGAGCGTAATCAGGTTGATGTCGCCGTGTTCCGCCGCACGCACCGCGTCAGCCGGTACTGCATCGGGATCGTCGATCGGAAAGTAGTGGATCGGCCGCAGGATGCTGTTGCCATTCCTGACCCGGTCGTCAAAGTACGACTCGTCGAGGCCCAGGTACAATGCGATGGCTTTAAGCATGTACACGCCGGTTTGCTCAAGGGCCTTGAAGGCCTCCAGCGCGGCACTTCTGAAATCAGGCACTTCCTCCGGCCATACATTGGCCGGGTAGTCGATCGGCAAGTCGGAATCATCCCCCTCCTGACCGACGTGATAGAATTCTTTCAGGTCGCCGGTGTTCCTTCCCTTTGCATGTTCCTTACCTTTTGACGTGTAGCCGCGTTGTCCGGCAAGTCCAGGAATTTCGTACTTGCTTTTGACGGAATCGGGCAGCCCGAAGAACCGCTGTATCGCATCATAGAGGCGGTTCCGTACTTCTTCACGGAGGAAGTGATTTCGGATTGCGACGAAACCGATGTTGGAGTAGGCTTCGCCGAGATGCGAAACAAATTCAGTCCGCTGGGCCGGGGTGCCCGTGCAAAAAGTCGCCAAATCGAGTGAGGGTATTTTTTCGTAAAGCACTTCCTCCATTTTCGCGTTGGGTTGCTTTACGCAAGCTAAGAAAAAACAACAACTTTTGTGCCTCAGGCTGAGTTACGCGCGGCGTTGATAATACCGAACATACACCGCACCACGAGTTTGCGATACGTCTTTTCATACTGCTTTTCCGACGGCTCACCTGAACGCAGTTGCTGAAGCGCATACTGCTGAATGGTGATGAGCGGAAGCACGATCCGTTCGCGTAGCTTGACCGAGTCCCGATTCAGGGGGTTGTTCTCCATCATTTCGTCGAATCCCGTCACTTCAAGCAACATCTTAATGGAAAGATTGTATTCGTTAAACATCTTCTTCCAGATGCCTCCGAACTCCTTGTCGCGCGAAAGATATACCGTAGCGGGGAAATAAGACTTCGTCAGCGACATCATGCTGTTGCTAAGCAAGGTGCGAAAGAAAAGCGAGCGCTTGAACAGCGCCTTCAACTCGCGCAACTTACCCTTCTTTTTCAGTTGATGAAGCGCCGTGCCGACACCATAAAAGCCCGGGATGTTTTGTTTCATTTGAGCCCACGACCCGACGAACGGGATTGCGCGCAAGTCCTCAAACCGTGACTCTTCGTTCTGACTCCTTTTCACGGGTCGCGAACCGATATTGGTGTCACCGAAAAACGCCAGCGGAGTGACCTTCTCCAGATACGGGACGAACTTCTCGTGCTGTTTCAAATCCAGGTACGCCTTGTGACCCTCCTGGGCCAGCATCTCGAGCAGTGCCCGGTCCTTTTCCGTCAGGTTGTTGGCGTGCCTGAGAAACACCTCGTTTTCTATCCCGGCAGACAGCAGCTGTTCCAGGTTGAACTGACATGATTCGATCTTGCCGAAGTTCGAACTGATCGTCTGCCCCTGAACCGTAACTTGTACTTCTTTGTCTTCTATAGTATCACCAAGCGACGCGTAAAAGTCGTGCGTGTTTCCCCCACCCCGCGCGGGCGGCCCACCGCGCCCGTCAAAGAAGACAGCGGTGATTCCATTTTCCCGGGAGATGCGCGTGAGCTCTTCCTTGGCGCGGAAAATTGAAAAGTTTGCCCGGAGATAGCCGCCGTCTTTTGTGCCATCGGAGAATCCAAGCATGATGGTTTGCTTATTGCCCCGTCGTTTGACATGGTCCCTGTAGGCAGGGACGTTATAGAGGGCTTTCATCACCTCGGGCGCATTCATGAGGTCCTCGATCGTTTCGAAAAGCGGGATGATATCCAGGGGCAGTCTCTCGTCCCTTAACAGGGTTAGCTGGGCCAATTGAAATACACGGATGACATCGAGTGCAGACTGGCAGTTGCTGATAACGTACCGGTTGCAGCCGACCTCTCCGTTCTGCTCCTGGATCTCGGCAATCGCCTCAAAACTCTCCAGCACTTCGGTAATGAACGGATCGTCGAATTTCAGGGACGATGGCTTGAAACGCAGTTTGAGCAACAAATCGATCTGTTCTGCTTCGCTGAGTTTCGCCATTTCCCGGACACGCTTTTGCTTATCCTCAAGTTGTTTGAGAATCGCATTCCAGACGTAGGTGTGCTTGCGGCTGTCCTGCCGGATGTCCATGCTGGCAAAATGGAAGCCGAATATTTTCACCTTGGCGATGAAACTGTCGAGCAGGTCGAGGAACAATCCGTCGTGCTGCTCGATGAGAAGGCGTCGTGCTCTTTCGAGGTCTTCAATGAGTTCTGCTGCCGATTGATAGGAGTCGCCAAGCCCCAATCTGTACGCGGCGCTGTATACCCGTCGTTCCGCTTCAATGATGATGGTATCCACCTCTTTAAATGTCAGCCTTCGCCGGAGTATGCGCAGGTCGCGATGGTAGCATTTCAAGATGCCTTCACGGAGGTGCTGTGCTACCCGCAGCGTGATGTCATGCGTCACGTAGGGATTGCCATCGCGATCGCCACCGGGCCAGAAGCCAATGCGGATGAGGTCGAAATTTTTCCACTCCGACAGCGGGATGTTCAATCCCTGCGTCACCTTTTCGATGACGACGGGAATGACCTTATAAAAAACGTTCTGGAGAAACCAACTCAGGCTCACCGCTTCATCAAAAGGTGACGGCTTTTCTCGGTTAAAGAAAGGAGTCTTGCCGAGTTGCTTCAGAAGGAGGTTGATGTGTTCCAGATGATTGGAGCGAATCGACTGATCGAGATCGTTGATGATGGCCAACACACTTCCAGGATAGAACTGAGTGGGGTGGGCCGTCAACACGATGCGCATGCTAAAGTTCTCGAGTTTGCGGCGCAGTTGGTCCATCACGTTTTCCGACTGCGCACGGATGAGGATGGCCGATAGCGTACCGCTTCCCTTCATGTCATTGAGTTCAGCAAACGCGGCATCTTCAACCGAGTCGAACAACACCACCTGCCGCTCGGAGTACTGAATAAAGTTGAAAAGAAGGTCGAACTGTTCCTTTCGTGTGGCCTTGGGGACGAGCTCGCGAAAGAACCTGCGGATAATAAACCGGGGATCCTTCCCTGACGCGTAACCGTCCTCGCAATATTGGTACAACAAGGGAAGTAGCGTACCCGTTCTGTAAATGTTGCTGTAAGGCAAATTCAGGAACAGGCTGTTGTAGATGTAGTAGCGCGTTGTAACTGCCTTATGGTAGTTCGTGTGCATGCGTTAGAACCTCCCGGCAAATTTATCAATAACTGGACTCCTTAAACGTACGTTCCCGATTTTCTTTGTGATGACTGACAGTTCCTTTTCTCTGAGCATATTAATCATTACCTTCAATGTCAAAACTCGTCTGATGAAAATTCTTGCTCTTCTCTGCCTGGTCACCCTGAATGTGGCCTGGGCACAAGATCCGGAAAAGTGGCAGTCAGTTTCATTCGCTTCAGCTTCTGATTACAAAGCCAACGAGTCCACCGTGCTCGAATGCGCGAACTTTATCCTGAATGTGGCAGCCGAGCCTACCAATCCGGCACGAAAGACTGCGCTGGCCGTACTTTCACAGTGGATGGCCGGCACGCCGGATCATACATTCATTCTCGGAAAGGCCATTGGCAGGCTGATGAGCGACAACGAGGCCGTACTCGGCATTTATATGGCAGCAATGACCAAGTACGTTCTCGAAAGCACAACACATCCGGATGGGAGGGAGGTGGAACGAAACGCCTTCGAAATGCTGCTGAAATATTGTGAAGATCCGGGCAACAAGGTTCCCTCGACGCGTGAACTCAAACGAGCCATCAAAGCGCGGGACAAGGGAAAACTGGACGAGTATATATCGTCCTGAGCCTGAGCGAGACGTTCGCCCGGCAATGTAATCGTGCTGGTGACCGCTAAACGGTCATGATCTCACTTTCCTTTTTCTTCATCAGGGCGTCCATCTTCTGGATGAATTCGTTCGTCAGCTTCTGAACCTCCTCTTCACCGTTCTTGATGTCGTCTTCCGAAACGCCCTTGATCTTCTTAAGCTGTTCGTTGGTCTCCTTCCGGATAGTGCGAATGCTGACCTTTCCGTGTTCAACTTCCTGCCCGACCTGTTTTACCAGCTGCTTACGCCGTTCTTCGGTAAGCTGGGGTACGTTCAGGATTACTTGCTGCCCGTCGTTTTGCGGAGTAACGCCAAGGTTGGCGTTTATGATTGCCTTTTCTATCTCATGGATCAAGCCTTTTTCCCAGGGCTTGATGAAAATTGTCCGTGCATCAGGCGTAGTTATGGAAGCGACCTGGTTGATCGGCGACATCGTTCCGTAGTATGACACCTGAACTCCGTCGAGCATTGACGGGTTCGCCTTGCCCGCACGAATCTTTACCAACTCGTTACCGACATGGACATAAGCCTTCTGCATTTGCTCCCTGGCTTCGTCAAGGTAAAGTTGAATTTCTTCCATCACATATATTTTTATAGTGAATATAAATATAGCGGATAGACACAAATTTACGAATACGCGGCGGGCCGTTAACTGATGAGCGTGCCTGCGGGTTCACCGGCAACTACTTTCAAAAGGTTCCCCTTCTTGTTCATGTCGAACACGATGATCGGCAGGTTATTCTCCATGCACAGCGTGAACGCCGTCATGTCCATAATGTTGAGATTTTTTTCGTACGCCTCCTGGAACGTGAGCCTGGTAAAGCGTTCGGCATCGGGGTACTTCTCCGGGTCGCGGGAGTAAACTCCGTCAACGCGCGTTCCCTTAAGGACAACCTGTGCCTGGACCTCGATGGCGCGAAGGCTTGCAGTGGAATCGGTAGTGAAATACGGGTTGCCTATGCCCGCGCCGAAGATGACGATCCTGCCTTTTTCAAGGTGACGGATGGCGCGTCGGCGGATGAAGGGCTCGCATACCTGCTCCATCTTTATTCCCGCCATCAGGCGCGTATACAGACCGTGTCGTTCCAACGCGCTCTGCAATGCCATGCCGTTGATGACCGTCGCGAGCATGCCCATGTAATCGCCCTGAACCCTGTCGATTCCCAGCTGCTCTGCCTGGCCTCCGCGAAAGATATTGCCGCCTCCGATAACGATGGCCACTTCCACTCCCTTCTCCCGTACAGCCTTTATCTCTTCACAGTACTGCTCCAGCACACCAGGGTCGATATTAGTACTCTTGTTAGGACCCTGTAATGCTTCACCGCTGAGTTTCAACAGAATTCGCTTGTATTTCATGTAGCCTGGTCGTCAACAAATCACGGCAAATATAGAATCTCTATCCGGGATTGAAGCGAATTTTTGCGGAAGGTCACAGAAAAATATCAGGATACCGGACGCTTCAGCTAGGGTCAGAATTCCACCAGGATCTGGTTCTTTTCCACGCGGTCTCCTTTTGTTACGTGTATCGACTTCACGACGCCCGGCCCGGGTGCTCTCAGTACATTTTCCATTTTCATTGCCTCCAGTACGAGCAACGGATCGCGGGGCGCCACCGTATCGCCTTCCTTCACCTTCATGTCGACGATGAGTCCCGGCATCGGAGCCCGCACAGCGTTGAGCCGACTCGCATCGTTCGCGCCGATCCCCAACTTTTCAAGGAGAAGGTCGAACCGATCCTTGACGCTCACTTCATAAGGCCGTCCGTTGATGCGGATAACAATCATGCGCCGGCGCGCATCAGCCTTGATGATCTCACCTGTGAAACTTTTTCCCTGGTATATCAGCGAATACGTGTTTTCGTCTATCCGCGCCACATCCAGGGAGAGCAACGCATCGTCGACATAAAGCCCTTCTTCCGTAAGCTGCATGCGGAACCTCTCCGTTCCGACCGTTACTTCAAACATTGTGGATTGCATTTCTCATTAATATTCGGATTTTTCAGACAGAAGCCAGCGTAAAAAATTTTCTTTTCCTCAAAAAATTCAGGTTGAACCAACCACTACCGCCTTTGACCAACCGGTCGGGATTTTTTATTAAGGCATCTTTGTTAACTTTGTGGCCGTCACACGCACACAACACACGACCAGTTAACTAAGGGGTGCCTTAACATAACGGGCTGAGATCATACCCATACTACCTGATGCCGGTAATGCGGCCGAAGGGAAGGCAAGCCTGCAATCGTGCAGGACGGTTAAACACAGGCAGACATATTCCCCTGTAAGTCTGCCAGTTTACACCAAACAGTTACCACATGCTACGTTTTACGCAAACGGTGCTCCTCGCACTGTCATCAATTGCTGCCGTCGCACAATTCAACGTCACCGGCGTCGTGCGACAGCACGAAACGCTTCAACCACTTGCCGGCGCTACGGTCCAACTGCTGCCCGGCTACAGCTCTGCCGTGACCGACAGCTCCGGACATTTCGCAGTGTCAAATGTCCCCCATGGAAAGTACACGCTTTTTGTCCGGTATCTGGGGCACGCCGATGCCTCTTTGCCGGTAGATGTCTCGCGCGATATCAACGTTGACGTCACGCTGAAAGAAGCGCCTACGTTTACCGACGAGGTCGTCGTCGAAGCAACCCGCGCCGACGCACTCACGCCAACCACCTTTGTGAACATGGACCGCGCTACGATCCGCGGGCAGGACTTCGGTCAGGATCTTCCCTACCTGCTCAACTGGACGCCGTCTTTGGTGACGACCTCTGACGCTGGCACAGGAATCGGATACACTGGGCTGCGCATCCGGGGAAGCGATGCCACGCGCATCAACGTTACCATCAACGGCATTCCTTACAATGACAGTGAATCGCTGGGCACTTTTTGGGTGGACATTCCCGACATCGCCTCCTCAGCGCGAAGCATCCAGATACAACGCGGTGTTGGAACATCGACCAATGGAGCCGGCGCGTTCGGAGGGACCGTAAACCTGCAAACCAATCTTGGCGGCGATACGCCTTTCGCGGAAGCTACGCTGGCGATGGGATCTTTCAACACGCGCAGATACACACTTACTGCGGGGACAGGACTCATCAGCGGACACTGGTCTGCGGAAGGAAGGCTTTCAAAGATCGCCTCGGACGGCTACATCGATCGCGCCTACTCGGACTTGGGATCGTACTACCTTTCCACCGGGTATCGTTCCGATCGCACCCTGCTTTCCGCCATATTCTTCGGAGGAAGAGAAGTGACGTATCAGTCGTGGTACGGAATCGACCCCGAGATGATGAAGGAGCGGCGGACCTTTAACTACGCCGGTGCGATCTACGACGACGATGGGAACGTGATCCGGTATTACGACAATCAAACCGATAACTACCGGCAGGATCACAGTCAACTGCACCTGTCCCAGGCCTTATCACCTTCGACGACGCTATCCGCGGCCGTGCACTACACCTTTGGACGCGGATACTACGAAGAATACAACCAGGATGAATCATTTGCATCACTGGGCCTTCCCAATGTTGTTATTGGCGACAGCCTTATCGAAGCCGGCGATTTCGTTACACGAAAATGGCTTAAGAATCACTTCTACGGTGCAACATTTTCACTGCAGCACGAAGGCGCCAACGCCGACTTTACGTTCGGTGGAGGGTATCACCGGTTCAAACCCGCGTATCACTTCGGAGAAATCACATGGGGAGAGTACGTACCCGACCAGGTACCGGGTCAGCGGTTTTACGAGGGTGAGTCCGATAAGTCCGACGTCAACCTTTACGCAAAGGTCCAATACCGGTTCACCGACCGCCTTAATGGTTTTGCAGACATTCAATGGCGGCGGGTGGCTTATACAACAGCCGGCACGGACGATGACCAGACGATGTACGACATTTCCGACGAACACAACTTCTTCAATCCGAAGGCCGGACTCAGCTACACCCTCAACGACGGCGGCGTGGTGTACGCTTCCTATGCCATCGCGCACCGGGAGCCTGCACGCAACGACTACCTGGAAAACGATGTACAGCCACGACCGGAACACATGGGTAACCTGGAAGCCGGCTTCCGCAAGTCAGCGTCTTCATATGACTTTGCTATCAACTACTACCTTATGCGATACCGGGATCAGTTGGTTCTCACCGGCGCACTCGACAACGTCGGTAATCCCATTCGGGCCAACGTCGGCAAGAGCTACCGCACAGGCATCGAGGTCTCGGCCGGTATGCGGTTTTCCAAGTGGGTAGACTGGAACGTCAATGCGACATGGAGCAGAAACCGGAACATCGACTACGTATGGGAAGATACCGACGGCAGCACACGGAAGGCCAATACGGCGATTATTCTTTCGCCCGACTGGATTGCCGGAAGCCAGTTGACCTTCCACCCCCACCGGCGTGTAGGCATCTCCCTTTTGTCGAAGTATGTGAGCAAGCAGTACCTGGACAACACGCAGAACGAAGTCCTAACCCTCGACGCGTACTTCGTTAACGACCTCAGGATAACCTGGGAGTTCCAACCAACGGGTATGAGGCGCGTCGAGTTGAGCCTGCTCGTCAACAATCTCTTTGATGCGGAATACGCGTCCAACGGGTATAGCTACGATGGCGTGCCCTATTTCTACCCTCAGGCCGGCGTCAACGTCCTGGGAAGGATAGCGGTGAGACTGTGAGGGGTTCGTGGATTTGTGATTTTTGATTTGTGATTTGTGAATTGAGTTTGTCCGTCGATCGTGGCCTCGGGGTGAAAACGAACGTCGTCGCTGATTGGCAACCGGGAATCAGCGGACCAATCAAAAATCACAAATCAAGAATCACTAATCGCAAATCAAACGGGCCGTCTCGTTACTTTTGTAATCGGGACGACACCATGGAAACGGCGATTACCAGACTCAAGGATTTTACCGCATCGCTTCTTCGGCTGACCCGGGTATGGAATCTTTTTATTATTGCCCTGGCGCAATACTTCACTGCCGCTTACCTGGTTGACTCGGATGTCGTTTTCAATCCGAGGCTTGCGCTGCTTACCGCGTCAACGCTCCTGATTGCGGCGGCAGGGTATATCATCAACGACTACTATGATGTCAAGATTGACCTCATCAACAAGCCCGACCGTGTAGTCGTTGGCAGAAGCATCGGTCGCCGTTACGCCCTGTTGCTCCACGGCATATTTTCGGCGGCGGGAATTCTCATCGGAGTATATCTCTCGCTCTGGATTGGAGCCGTAAATCTCTTCTCGGTATGGCTGCTCTGGCTGTATTCGAACACACTGAAGAGAAAGCCCTTTATCGGCAATGTCGCCGTAGCCCTCCTCACCGGTCTCAGTATCCTGGTTGTAGACGCGCTTTTCTTTCCACATCACAGCCTGATTTGGATTTACGCACTGTTCGCGTTCTTCATGACTCTTGTGCGTGAAATCGTCAAGGATATGGAGGATCTGAAAGGCGACAATACATTCGGATGCCGTACCCTGCCCATCCTTCTTGGCATTCGCAGGACCAAGGGCGTAATCTTTCTCATCCTCATCATGTTCCTTACCTCCGTCCTCCTGCTCAACCGGTCATACACCCAGTTGCCGCTCTACTACTTTGTGCTGTTCCTGTTTGCGCCCGTCTCGCTGCTGGCGATCTGGCTCCTTCGTGCAGATATGAAAAGAGAGTTCACCTGGATAAGCACATTCTGCAAGGTGATTCTCGTGCTGGGAATCATCAGCATGGCATTCGTGTGACCCGACATTTTGCCCTGTGCCGGGGATTCTTTTCTTTTGCGGCATGCAGAATGCCCGAATCGCCATTCTCGCCTCCGGGAACGGCACCAATGCAGAGGCCATTATCAACTATTTCCGCGGTCATCCAACGATTTCAGTGGCCGTCGTGCTCTCCAATAAGCCGAACGCCTTCGTACTTGAACGTGCCCGCAAACATGGTATTCCCACCATCGTCTTCAACAGACATGAGTTCTACGACAAGCCGCACGTCTCCAACTTGCTTCGCGACATGGGTATCACCCACCTTGTCCTTGCCGGGTTTCTCTGGCTTCTTCCGGAAAGTCTTCTTCAAATGTTTCCCGCCCGCATCCTGAACATTCATCCAGCCTTGTTGCCGGCATACGGTGGCAAGGGGATGTACGGTATGCGCGTGCATGAAGCCGTGAAAGCCTCGGGCGATTTGCAGACCGGCATCACTATTCACGAAGTGACGGAAGCGTATGACGAAGGACCGGTAATTTTTCAAGCCACTTGTGAAGTGGACGCCGACGACTCACCGGAATCGATCGCCGAGAAGGTGCATCGTCTTGAGCACTACCATTATCCGAGAGTAATTGAAAAATGGATTAATAACCACTAACTTGCCGATACCCGACAGAGCCATTCGCACCATGCCCATAAATCACCAATATGGATTTCTCTGAACTGCCGTTAAGTACCGAATGGATCATCATCTACGTTTTCATCGCGTTGGCGATCATCGTGCCCATCATCGCAATCATTGACGTCATACGAAGCAAATTCAAACGGCCCTACGACAAGGCCATCTGGTTGCTGTTGATTCTCCTTTTCAATCTCCTCGGCGCCCTGCTATATTTTAGTCTTAGCCGCGAGCGAAAAAAACCCAAGACCTGACACCTACGGAGCATTGACTTCGTGGAATCCGGTCGCATCTTCCGTCCAACTCATCGGGTAATTCGTGTCGACAAACGGGAGCGCGTCCTCGGTGGGGTGAAGCGGACGGAACGTGTCGATCATTACCGCAAGTTCTTCCGTGGCCTTAGCACCGATGCTTTTTTCCACCGTGCCGGGATGCGGGCCGTGAGGCAGTCCCCCCGGGTGGAGGGTAAAGCTTCCTCTTTCAATGCCGCGCCTGCTCATAAAGTTTCCTTCGGCGTAGTAGAGCACCTCGTCGCTGTCGATGTTGCTATGATTGTAAGGTGCGGGAATAGAAAGCGGATGATAATCGAAAAGCCGCGGAACGAATGAACAGATCACGAAGTTGTGACCCTGAAAGGTCTGGTGGACTGGCGGCGGCTGATGGATGCGACCAGTGATCGGTTCAAAATCGTGAATCGAAAACGCATAGGGCCACAGAAAGCCATCCCATCCAACGAGATCCATGGGACTGAAATCATAGTGATAACTGTGAAGATAGCCCTGCTTTTTTATCCGGATCAGCCATTCACCCCCGGCGGCGTCGGTGACCAACTCTTCAGGCGGCCTGATGTCCCGTTCGCAATAAGGCGAATGTTCAAGGAGTTGACCCAGTTCATTCCGGTATCGTTTCACGGTTTCGATAGGTGACGCTGATTCGATGATCAGGAGGCGAAGCGGGCCGTCACCGAATTCCATCCGATAGATGACCGTGCGGGGAATGACCACATAATCGCCCTTGCGGAACGTCAGCTTGCCAAACGGAGAGTAGAGCACGCCTTCACCGTCGTGGACAAAAATTACCTCGTCGCCTTCCGCATTCTTATAAAAATAATCCATGCGCCGTTGTGAGGGGGCACAGATCGCTATGGCGCAATCGGCGTTTGCCAGCAAGACCTTCCTGGCGGAGAGATAGTCGTCGCCTGTGCTTTCCACGCCGGAAGTATTCAAGTGGGTATGCCGTAGTCCATAATCCTGAAGCAACCGGGGTCCGTACGGTATGGACTCGCCGACAGCTCTTACGCGCGTTGGCGGATTGATGTGATAGAGGATCGAATAGATACCGGAGAATCCTTTTGAACTGACCACCTCTTCGCGGTACAGTGTGTTGTCCGGTTGCCGAAATTGGGTATGCCGTTTGGGCGGTACACGCCCCAGTCGATAGTAATACATAGCGTTCAGGTTAATAATGCATCAAGATAGGCAATCGGCCTTACAACCTGAGAGACGCCGGCTTACATGCTCATGCGATTCAACTCCGGCGCCTTGTCGAAGAGCCTGAGTGCCTGCTGAAGTATTTCATTGGTTTCGTTGAAGATCGGATAATATCCCTCATTCCCCCATACTCCTTTGGCGATTTGTGCTTTGAGGTGAACCTGGAATAAATGCTTCTTTTTCTTTAGTTCAGCATAGTCGGGTTTGGCCTTGTTCCGCACGCCCATCTGAACGAGGTCTTCCAGCATCTTATCAGTGACGATGAAGTTGCGCCTGTAATTTTCGTATCCCATGTCCTCGAGCTCCTTCTTATGGCTTTCAGCATAGTAGAATGCATACTCGAAAATGGCGTAGGTCGAGTACAGTTCATTCAGATAATGACTGTTCAGCGAGGTGTCAAGCGGAACGAAATAGTCAGGCATAATTCCGCCGCCACCATAAACCGACCGACCCTTGAGAGTAAGATACTTGAGCGAGTCGTTCAGGTGAATGCTGTCGGCGTGAAAGAACTCGCCGTGATTATACCGGCTGATGATGTCCCGGGCATACGCCTGCTCATCGTCATAGGGTTTTTGAATGGACCGACCGCTCGGCGTGTAGTACCTCGAGATGGTGAGTCGTATCTCCGAGCCGTCGCTCAGGTCGAAAGGGCTTTGGACGAGGCCCTTTCCGAAGCTACGCCGGCCTACGATAAGCGCGCGATCGTTATCCTGTAGCGCGCCCGCAACGATTTCAGACGCCGAAGCGCTGCCTTCATTGACAAGTACGATGAGGTCTCCCTTTTCAAAGCTGCCCCGGGAAGTCGCGTTTGCCGATTGGTCGTACCGGCTGTTGTTCCCCTTGGTATATACGATTCGCCGCGATGCCGGCAGGAATTCGTCCGCCATATCGATAGCGATGTTCAGATAACCTCCCGGATTTCCCTGCAGGTCGAAGACAAGTTTTTTCATGCCCTGGTCTTTCAGTTTTTGTATAGCCCGGGTGAACTCATCATACGTGGTTGCGGCGAAGCGACTCACCTTGATATAGCCGATCTTATCGTCGATCATATAGGCAGCGTCAACGGAGTATTGGGGAATCTTATCGCGGACAATATTGAAGGTAAGTTCCTGTTTGCCTCTCAGAACCCCTACCTGGACTTCAGTGCCTTTGGGTCCCTTCAGGTATCGCATCACGTCCTCGTTGGTAATACCGATCCCGCCGACATTCATCGTGTCGACGCGGATGATCTTGTCTCCCGAAAGTATGCCGACGGCTTCGGACGGGCCCCCGCTTAAGGGCGTTACCACAACGATCGTGTCGTCAAAAATTCTGAATTCAATCCCAATGCCGTCAAAGTTGCCCCGGAGGTCTTCATTGGCCCGCTCCCGGTCCTCTGCCGGAATGTAGGCGGAATGCGGATCGAGCTTTGACAGCATGTCCTGAATCGTCTCTTCGACGAGTTCACGGGTATCCACGTCGTCTACGTACGACTCTTTGATTTGTGTGAGTACCTCCCGGAATTTCCTGACTTCCGGATCAACATCCGCGTCGTCTTTCTTCCCGAATGTGGCGCCCACGAGTATCCCTGCAGCCAGCCCAGCAAAAAGGACGAACGGAAGCCGGATCTGACTCTTCGTGTTCGAAATCTCCATACGCGAATAATGCCGTTTTATTTAATAATCAACGAAATAGCCCGCAAATTCATTCTATGCGGCTTCCGCATTACGCCAAAAGTCAAAAATAGTCGATGCCGTAGTGGAAAAAGACAAAAATCAGACAGAATTCATTTGGCCATGATTAGCCGCATAAATTTTAAAGCGATTGCCTATCTTTACCCGTTGCAGTATGGAAAAATCCACCTTCAGGGAAAAGAGCATCAGCGAGTTAGTAGATCAAAACTACGTGAATGGCTACGTTCTGTACTACCTGGGCGTCCGGTTTTATGAGTGTTCCGGCCACACCCTCGAACAGGTGTGCCGTGAGCGGAACCTCAAACTCGAACAGGTGATTCGCGAACTCGAATCTCCGAGCCTCCTCCAGGAAGCCCAACTCCCTCTGGTTGACTATCCCATCGACCTTATTATTGAATACCTGAAGCACGCCCACTTCCTGTTCATAAAGCACAAGTTGCCCTACATCGGCCGGCTCGTCGAGTCGTTCCGGGCCAACCATCCCGATTACACGCACCTGGAAAAGGACCTGAAGATCGTGTTCCCGTTGTTCGTGGAGGATTTTATTGAACACATATACGAAGAAGAGGATACCCTCTTTATCTATATTCGGCTGCTGGAGCGGGCATTGAAAGGCAGGGCCAACCCCTCGCTGCTGTACTACCAATTGGAAAAGAATTCCATTCACAAACTTTCTGTAGAACACGAGGCGCACGACGATGAAATGGAGGGCATTCGAAGGATTACCGGTAATTACACACTAGATCCGAGTGCCCCCTTGCACATCCGGGTCATTTTCCAGGAACTGCAGGAGTTCGAAAGGAGCCTCATCACCCACGCGCGAATCGAGAACGAAATCCTGTTTCCAAAAGCGATGGAACTGGAAAACAGGGTGAAGAAGATCTTCTTCGACAAGACCCGTTTCAACTAGCGCAATGCGACAAGTCTTGCTCAACCTGGCCGTCACGATCGACGGCTATATTGCTGGCCCCAATGGAGAGTACGACTGGTGTTTCACTGATGACGACTACGGGCTAACCGCATTTGGAAAACGCGTCGATACCCTCATCATGGGACGCAAGACTTATGAAGTGATCGCGCCGTATGTTGAAAAGTGGTACGCCGACAAGGAGCTTGTGGTGTTTTCCCGCACACTGAAGGAGACTCCCTTTGCCAACGTGCGCGTCGTACAGGAAGATCCCATTTCCTTCGTGCGCGCCATGCAGCGTCAACCCGGCAAAGGCATCTGGCTTTACGGCGGCGCGGAAGTGATCGCCCCATTTCGCGAATCCAACGCAATTGACGAAATGCACCTTTCCGTTCATCCGCTCCTCCTGGGCGGCGGGATCCCGTTGTTTGGAAAAGGTGACCGTGCGTCCTTCGAACTGATCGAATCGGTGCCATACCCCAATGGCCTGGTCCAATTAATATATCGCAGAAAAGGACAAGGCCTGTGGGACGATTGATCGGCATTGACTACGGATTGAAACGGACCGGTCTTGCGGTGACTGACCCACTACGCATCATCTCCACGCCGCTGGAGACCGTAGTAACCGCCGAAGTCTTATCCTATCTGAGGTCATACGTGGCAAGGGAAGCGGTCGATGCTTTCGTCGTCGGTATGCCACGGACGATGTCGGATGCGGACTCGCCCGTGGCGCCTCAGGTAAAAAAATTCGTCGAGCAGTTACGGCAAGCCTTCCCGGAGAAGCCAATCCACCTGGTGGACGAGCGGTTCACAAGCTCGCTGGCCAAGCACGCGCAAATCGAGGGCGGAATGAAAAAAAAGGACCGCCGGCAGAAGGCGAATCTCGACAAGATCAGCGCCGCGATCATCCTGCAGGGTTTTCTGGAGGCAGGACGGGGCAAATAGCCACCCTTCCGGAGCGGTTCCGCCGGGTGTGTGGATTTAATGTTTGTGAATATGCGTTAACTTTGGCGGAAGATTGCAATGAAATGATTTACCCGATTGTAATGTACGGAGACCCGGTACTCCGGCAGCCAACTACTGAAATCGCGCACGGAACGGATCTCAAGGACCTGATCCGCGACATGTTCGAAACCATGGAGCATGCCCAGGGCATAGGCCTGGCGGCACCCCAGATCGGCAAGTCGATCCGCCTTTTTGTCGTCGATGGCACGGGAATCGAGGATGAGGCCGGCATGGAAGGGTTCAGGAAGGCGTTCATCAACCCGATACTCGTGGACGAAGTGGGCAATGATTGGGAATGCGAGGAAGGCTGCCTCAGTATCCCGAACATCCGCGAGCCCGTGGTCCGCAAGGAAAAGTTGCGCATCCGTTATTATGACGAGGACTGGAACCTCCATGAAGAAGAATATGACGGCATGAAAGCCAGGATCATCCAGCACGAATACGATCATATCGAGGGCAAACTCTTTATCGATTACCTCACACCCCTGAAAAAGCGCCTCCTGAAAGGCAAACTTTCCGATATTTCCAGGGGAAAGGTCGACACCGAATACCGGATCAAGTACAAAGTGTGACCGGGACGTTCGCCCCTGCCGGACCCGCCGCACCTATGAACTTTCGCTCAAAGCTGCCCGACGTCGGAACGACAATCTTTACGGTCATGTCCCGCATGGCAGCCGAGTGCGGCGCCATTAACCTATCGCAAGGGTACCCGGATTTCGACGTAGACAAAAAACTCACGGGGCTGGTAAGCCGCTACATGGATGAAGGCTACAACCAGTATGCGCCGATGGCCGGACTCCCGGACCTTCTTGAATCGGTGGGCAACGTGGTGAGCCGGACCTACGGATACCAGGCGAACCCGGAAACAGAAATTACGATCACTGCGGGCGCCACGGAAGCGCTGTTCTCATCCATCGCCGCCTTCGTCGACCGGGGTGAAGAGGTCATTATGTTCGATCCCTCCTACGATTTGTACGATCCTGCCGTCCGGCTGTGCGGCGGCACGCCCGTGCGAATCACTTTGAGGCCACCCGGCTTTGCCATTGACTGGGACCTGGTAGAACGATCCGTCACGCCAAAAACGCGGATGATTATGATCAATACGCCGCACAACCCGACCGGGCGCACGTATACACCACAAGACCTCCTGGCACTAGAACGGCTCGCCCTGAAGTATGGGTTGATCATACTCAGCGACGAGGCTTACGAGCGGATTATCTTCGAGGGCGCCCGACATGAAGGCGTCCTGCATTACCCGGCATTGCGGTCACAGAGCATCGCGGTCTTCTCGTTCGGAAAGACCTTTCACGCCACCGGATGGAAGATCGGTTACACGGTTGCTCCAACGAATCTTACAAGTGAGATAAGGAAGGCCCATCAATTCATTACCTTCAGCATCAATACCGCGATCCAGAAAGCCTTGTCGGAGTATCTGAAGGACGAGTCCAACTACGCAGGGATCGGATCGTTCTATCAAAAGAAGCGCGACCTCTTCCTTGAGCAACTCAAGGGAACGCCCTTTGAGCCGATTCCCAGCCGGGGGACGTACTTTCAGCTCGTGTCGTATCGGGGGTGGTCAGAGAAGCCTGAGATGGACCTGGCTGTGGAAATGACGCAAAAGCACAAAGTTGCCTGCATTCCGGTGTCGGTATTTTATCAGAACCAACTGAACCAGCAGTTGCTCCGGTTTTGTTTTGCTAAGAAGGATGAAACGTTAGCAGAAGCCGGTCGCATCCTGCGGACCCTCTCGTGACATCCGCCCTGAAGGAGACACCTTGCAGGTGACCCTTAAGGGCTAGGTTTCTTCTACTCATTTGTTTTATTTGCGCCGAATCTATGACGGACCTGAACATCACCATAATTCAATCCGATCTGCACTGGGAAGATATCGGCGCAAACCTGGCCATGTTCGAAGAAAAGATCTGGGGCATTGGCGCTTCCACTGACATAATCATTCTTCCCGAGATGTTCACCACCGGGTTTACGATGTCCGCCCCCCGTCTGGCGGAAATGATGAATATGAGAACCACGAAGTGGATGCGGCAGATGGCCGACCAGACGGGTGCGCTCTTGCTGGGAAGTTTCATCTGCAACGTACGCGACCGGTTTTACAATCGGCTGTTGTGGATGGAGCCCGGCGGGAACTTCAGAACTTACGACAAGCGCCACCTTTTCAGAATGGCGGCGGAACAAAAGACCTACAGTGCCGGTGAGAGTCTCCTGATAGGAACCTGGAAAGGGTGGCGGATATGTCCCCTCGTGTGCTACGACTTGCGTTTCCCGGTGTGGTGCAGAAATCGTTACGATCACACATCGCGACAGCTATCCTATGATCTTCTCGTTTGTGTGGCAAATTGGCCGACGGCGCGAATCGAAGCCTGGGATACACTTCTGAAAGCCCGGGCAATTGAAAATCTGTGCTACGTCGCCGGTGTTAATCGCGTTGGAACGGACGGCAACCGCATCGAACACAACGGTCATTCTTCTGTGGTAAGTCCCAAAGGCGAGTCCATATTTACCCTGGAAAGCGTCGACACGATCAAGACGATCGGTTTGAATGCGAATTCCCTGCAGGCGTTTCGCGATAAGTTCCCGGCGTACCTCGATGCAGACGAGTTCTCCATCGATTTGGAGCGCTACGAAACGTCGGGCTATTTCCGGGGTCTGACCTGACGCGCGATACGGGTCACCCCCGCGCAAACTGCTTCACCATTTTGCGAATCAGTTCTTCTTCGTCGTTCTTGACGAACTTTTCATCGAGCGTGCGCAGGAGCTTTTCCGCGGTCGCGTGTTCACCGGCGAAAACGGCAAGGTGGATTTTTTCCTGGCAATCGAAGAGGTGGCTAAAGAGGGAGAGAACGTGATTCAACGGCTGATCAGGCTTCCTGGCATACACAAGAAGAAACGTGTGCTGCGACTGACTGACAAGCTTCTTCACCAGGTCCACCACATGGGGTTCAGAAAGGGTGTCCACGTCCGTGCCGATGACGTCATCGGCAAGCGACGACGCAAGATGGAGCATGGGCCTCTCGTAACCCTGATCCTGCCAATCACAAATGTTGACTTGTAAAAACAGTCGCATAACCAAAACTAAGCAGCCGAACCAAATAATTCTAAAAATTAAGGACCTAACCTTTTGCCCCGGGTTGAGCGCTGGCTCATTTTTGATAGTTTTGCACCTTTCAATTCCCGCAGCATGACCAGAACGATCTCCCGGGTATTGGTTTCCGTTTTTTATAAGGAGAAACTTGAACCCATCATCGAGGAGCTTGCCCGCCACCAGGCAACCTTTGTATCGACCGGCGGCACCCAGGCTTTTATCGAGGGGCTTGGACATCCCGTAACGCCCGTCGAATCGATCACCGGGTATCCCTCCATTTTCGGGGGCCGCGTAAAGACGCTTCATCCCGCTGTCTTTGGCGGGATATTGTACCGACGCGGCGACAGCGTTCACGAAGAAGAGGCAAACCGGTTTAACGTCGCCCCTATTGACCTCGTGATCGTCGACCTTTACCCGTTTACTGAAACCGTTGCCGCCGGCAAACCCGAAGCCGACGTTATTGAAAAAATTGACATCGGTGGAATTTCGCTCATCCGGGCTGCTGCAAAAAATTATCACGACGTGCTCATTGTGTCGTCACGGACCCAGTATGATGAACTGCTTGCCCTGCTGAAAGCGAAACAGTGCACCACGGACCTCGACGACAGGCGCCGTTTCGCTGCGATGGCTTTCGATGTTACCGCAGCGTATGACGCGGCGATCTTCGAATATTTCAATACACGAGAGCAGCTGCCTGTGTTCAGAAAGTCGTTCAGCCCGGGACGACAACTTCGTTACGGCGAGAATCCGCATCAGCAGGGAGCATTCTACGGTGATCTGGACGCCTTGTTTGAACAACTCAACGGGAAGGAACTCTCATACAATAATCTCGTCGATATCGACGCGGCGCTCGGACTGCTTCGGGAATTCCATGATGAAACAGCCTTTGTCATTGTCAAGCATACCAACGCATGCGGTGCAGCAACGGCGTCCACAGTTAAGGAAGCCTATAAGAAAGCATACCAGGCCGACACCCTGTCGGCATTCGGCGGCATCCTCGTTACTAATCGGCCTATTAATGTTGACGCTGCTGCGGAGATGAACCCATTATTCTTCGAAATTCTCGTCGCCCCTGCTTTTGAACCCGAAGCGCTCGAAGTGCTTAAATCAAGAAAGAACCGTATCCTCCTTCGGCTAAAGACCCTGCCTGATCTGAAAAAGCAATTCCGGAGTTTGCTTGGCGGCGTCATTGAACAGGACGCAGACCTGAAGACCGATAGCGCTGACGACCTTAGGACTGTCACCCGTCGGGCGCCTACCCCGGCCGAAGTCAGGGCCATGTTGTTTGCCTCGAAAGTCTGTAAGCATACCAAGTCGAATACCATCGTGCTTGCCACCGAGGGTCAGTTGCTGGCCAGTGGGACAGGACAGACATCCCGGGTCGACGCCCTGAAGCAAGCCATTGAAAAAGCCCGGACTTTCGGTTTCGACCTGACGGGAGCGGTAATGGCTTCTGACGCTTTCTTTCCATTTCCCGATTGTGTTGAACTGGCCTGGAAGGCGGGGATCACAGCGGTCATACAGCCCGGCGGTTCGGTTAAGGATAAGGATTCGATTGCCTTTTGTGATGAGCACGACATGGCAATGGTCTTTACAGGTATCCGTCACTTCCGTCATTGAAAAGACGGGACAAGTCGTTCGACGGGACGGCTCATGCAAATGGGCAAAAAACTTACATTTTTGATCGCTGAAACAATAATTTGGTAAATTGAGTGCAATTTTAGCCGTAATGCGGACCGTTACCCCCAGGCAGGCGGGCATTTTTCAAAACCTTATCGCATACTGAATACATGGGATTTTTTGATTTTTTTACCAGCGACATTGCCATAGACCTTGGCACTGCCAATACCCTAATAATCTACAAAGATAAGATCGTAGTAGACGAACCCTCCATCATAGCTATCGACAAAACCAGTAACAAGGTGCTCGCCATCGGTAGGGAGGCCATGCAAATGCATGAAAAAACTCACGAAAATATCAAAACCATACGACCCCTGAAGGAGGGCGTCATCGCCGACTTTCACGCGGCGGAAATGATGATCCGCGGTCTGATCAAAATGATCGACACAGGGAAACGCCTGTTCCCTCCATCTCACCGTATGATCATCTGCATTCCTTCGGGGATAACCGAGGTGGAGAAACGCGCCGTACGCGACTCCGCCGAACATGCCGGCGCCAAGGAGGTATACATGATCCACGAACCCATTGCTGCAGCTGTGGGCATTGGTATTGACATCGAAATGCCGATCGGGAATATGATCGTGGACATCGGCGGCGGTACGACGGATATTGCCGTCATTGCCCTTTCAGGCATTGTTTGCGACCAGTCGATCCGGGTGGCGGGCGACACGTTCAACCGCGATATCCTTGACTACATGCGGCGTCAACACAACCTGCTGATCGGCGAACGGTCGGCCGAAAAGGTCAAGATCGAAGTCGGCTCCGCCCTTACCGAACTTGACGACGCCCCCGAGGACTACGAGATCCGGGGACGCGACCTGATGACGGGAATTCCAAAAACCATAAAAATATCCTATTCGGAAGTCGCCTTTGCCCTGGATAAATCGGTTTCCAAGCTGGAAGAGGCAGTTTTGAAGGCCCTCGAAACTTCTCCCCCGGAACTGTCGGCCGACATTTATGAACGCGGCATTTACCTCACCGGGGGAGGGGCCCTGTTGCGCGGACTGGACAAGCGACTGGCACTAAAGACCAAATTACCCATTCATGTCGCCGATGATCCGCTCCGCGCTGTTGTCCGCGGCACCGGTATGGCACTCAAGAACCTGGAAAGTTTCAGAGCCGTCCTGATGACATGATGGAATGGAGCGGCTATTTCTATTCTTTTACGAGAACCGTGCTTTCTTCACGTTCCTTTTACTGGAAGTCATCTGCGGGTGGCTAATCGTCTCCAGCAACCACTATCAAAGCGCCCAGTTCTTCAATTCTTCCAATAGTCTCGTAGCAGCCATTAACGAGTTTTCGCACGGAGTAGGCGAATACTTTTCGTTGCGAAAAACAAACGAAGCCCTCGCTCGTGAAAACGCCGACCTCCGGACAGCGCTTGAACGACATAGTCAGTTGCTCTCTTCCTTAAGGGGACAGGGTGTCGCTGATACGACCATTATCAACCGATTCGAGTACGTGAGCGCAAAAGTCGTGAACAACTCGGTCGACCGGGTAATCAACTTTATCACCATAGACAAAGGCTCCTCATCCGGCATCAAAGAAGGCATGGCCGTAATCGGCAACTTCGGTGCTGTTGGAAAAGTGAAGGCAACATCCGAGCACTATAGCGTCGTCATCTCGCTGCTCAATGTCGATGTGATGACGTCGGCGATGATCAAGCGCACGGGTCACTTCGGGACGGCCCAGTGGGACGGCAAGGATCCGTTGTTCATCGATCTGAACTACATTCCACGCCACGTCCGGCCCGTTGTTGGCGATACGGTCGTCACATCGGGATACAACGCGGTGTTTCCGGAAGGCATTATGATCGGCACCATCGATCACATCACGCTAAACGACGCAGCACCTTTTTATGAACTGAAGGTACGACTGTCGCAGGACTTTCAACGGCTGTCGTACGTCGCCGTCGTGAAAAGCTATCTCAAGGCGGAGCAGGATTCGCTGGAATTACCCTTTCTCGAAGAGCAACGATGAGCAGGCTGGGGATCCGACATATTTTTTCGTTCTTCCTGTACCTGGCCCTGCAGGTGGTCATCATGAAGCATGTCGTGCTGTTTCACACGGCGTTCTGTTTTGTGTATGTTGCCTATCTGCTGTTGCTGCCCGTCGAGGTGAATCCGCTCGTCCTCATGGGGCTGGGATTCGTCCTCGGTTTCACCGTAGATATCTTCTATGACAGCCTCGGTATGCATGCGATGGCCTCCGTCCTGATCATGTACCTGAGAAACCACTGGTTGAACCTGATTACGCCCCAGGGCGGATATGACACCAACGCGGTACCGAATTTGTCGATGAACGGTACCCAGTGGTTTTTGATATACCTGATGCCCTTAGTATTTTTGCATCACGCCGTTCTATTTTTTATCGAGGCGGGGGGCTTTCAGCTCTTCTGGTTTACTTTGTGGAAAGCCCTGGCGAGCACGCTGCTTACCATCCTGATAATCGTCATTTTTCAATTCATGTTCGGCGAAAAGAAGCGGTTATGAACGAAGGGAGAAAGGAAATTATTCAGATCGTTTTTGTGGCGGTGGCCATGATCTTCCTGCTGAAGCTGTTCTTCATACAGGTCATAGACCGCAGCTATGCTGACCTCGCTGACACCAACGCCATCAGGAAGGAAATTCTGTACCCGGTACGAGGCCTCCTCACCGACCGCAACGGGAAACTCATCGTATACAACGCCCCTGAATATGATCTGCTGATCATCCTCAAGGAAGTCCATAACCTGGATACCGCCCGGTTTTGCCATGTGTTCGACATAACCCCGCAACAGCTCCGGGACCAGTTTGCTCAATTGTACAGTGACATTCGGGCCAAACGTGCTTCGGAACTTCAGCCCACGCCTTTCATCAAGCAGCTGTCGAACCGAGACTTCGCCAAGATACAGGACCATATCGACGAGTTCGAGGGCTTCTATATTCAGGCACGGACGACAAGAGCGTACTCCTCCAGCGCAGTCGGGAATGCCGTGGGATACGTCAGCGAGATCACCAAAAGCCAGCTTGCCAACGACACCACACACTTCTACAGGCAGGGCGACTACATTGGACAAAGCGGGCTGGAAGCGTATTATGAAACCTACCTCAGGGGTACCCGCGGGGTGCGATATCTTCTCCGAAACAAGGATGGCATCATCAAGGGTCCATACAAAAATGGTCGCTATGATACGCTGTCGATACCCGGACAGGACCTTACCACCACCATCGACCTGGACCTTCAGGAATACGGCGCTTACCTTATGGATGGGAAGGCAGGAAGCATCATTGCCATTGAACCCGCCACGGGCGAAATCCTGGCTATGGTCTCCGGCCCGTCTTACGATCCGTCCCTGTTGACGGGCAGAAACTACAGTTCAAACTTTCTGTTGATCAGCAACGACACGAACAAGCCGCTGTTCAACCGTCCGCTCATGGCGCAGTATCGTCCGGGCTCCATTTTCAAGATTGCACAGTCGATGGTGGCTCTCCAGGAGGGCGTCATCACCCCGGAGACGCGGATACGCTGCAACCGCAGCATCATCAACTGCCATGGCGATCATACGAACGACGACCTGAGGGGCGCGATAACGCACTCGTGCAATCCCTATTTCTACAATGTATTGCGCCGGATGCTGAACCAGGGTGTGTCCAGCGATCCCTATGAAGACACGCGCATCGGGCTTGCGGAGTGGGACAAACACATAAGGAGCTTTGGCCTGGGCAAGCCGCTGGGCATCGACCTTCCGAACGAGAAAGGCGGCCTCGTACCCAACCCTGCATACTATGATCGCGCGTACCACGGAAAACCCTGGAAGTTTTCAAACATTTATTCGATCGCCATCGGCGAAGGTGAGAACCTCGTTGTGCCATTGCAGATGGCCAATTTCGCAGCGATTATCGCCAATCGCGGCTTTTACTATACGCCGCACCTGGTGAAGTCGATCGGAAAAACAGGACTCCCCCTTCCGCGCTACCAGGAAAAGCACTTTACGACAATCGACCCGGAACATTTCGAAGTGGCGGTCGAGGCCATGCAGCGCGTGGTGGAGGAAGGAACAGGACAATATCGCGCCAAGCTCCGCGACATCACAGTCTGCGGCAAGACCGGCACGGTTCAGAACGATCCCCTTCCTGACCATTCTGTTTTTATCGCGTTTGCTCCAAAGGATAATCCGAAGATTGCGGTTTCCGTCTATGTGGAAAGTGCCGGTCAGGGCGCCCGGGCCGCCGCGTCCATCGCGAGCCTCATGATTGAAAAATACCTGCTGGGTGCAACACAAAGGCCGATGATTGAACAGTATGTATTAAAGGGACAATTCCTATACTGATGGTGCGCGAGGAGAAGATATCGAACCGCATGGACTGGATCACCGTAATGCTCTACGGTGTCATCGTGCTCTGGGGATGGCTGAATATCTTCTCGGTAACGTACGAAGAAAACCAGTTCATTCTCGATCCCTCCATCAACTCCGGCCGCCAGCTCATCTTTATCGCATCGTCCGTAGCCATTATCATGTTCATCCTGATCATGGATATGCGGTTTTATGAGACGTTCGCCTGGGTGATTTACGGGGTGGTGCTCCTGATGTGTATCATCGTCGTGTTCACAGGTCGCGAAGTTGGTGGAAACCAGGCCTGGCTGCGGATCGGCTCATTCGGCTTCCAACCCTCTGAGTTTGCCAAGTTTGCGACGGCGCTTGCAGTGGCCAAGTATATCGGCACGGTTGGTTTCAAGATGGACCAGCTCCGCAACCAAATACGACTCTTCGCCATTATCGGTCTGCCCATGGCCGTCATACTCCTTCAGAAGGACACTGGTACCGCATTGGTGTTTACCGCTTTCGTGCTGGTGTTCTACCGCGAAGGCATGTCGCCGTTCCTGATTCTCGTCGGCATCGGGATCGCCATTATTTTTATCCTTACCCTGCTGGTGGAGAACGAATACATTCTCTTTGCAATCATCGGCTGCGTCTGGCTTACGTTGATCCTTCTCGGCAAAAAGAAGCGCAAACGCATCATGGTGCTCACCGCCGCCGCGTTGATGCTGATGGGCACGATCAAGAGCGTCGATTTCGTTTTCAATAATGTTTTGAAAGACTACCAGCAAAAGCGTATCCGCGTGCTGTTAAATCCCGAACTCGACCAGCTTGGCGTTGGATACCACGTGTATCAATCCAAGGTGGCTATCGGCAGCGGAGGGCTTTACGGGAAAGGATTTTTGAAGGGGACGCAAACGAAGCTGAAGTTTGTTCCCGAGCAAAGCACCGACTTCATCTTTTGCACCATTGGTGAGGAACATGGTTGGATCGGTAGTTTGATGGTGGTCCTGCTGTTTATGGCCCTGCTCTTCCGCGTTGTGTACCTGGCCGAGCGACAGAAAAGCCGGTTCGCCCGTGTATATGGCTATTGCGTCGCGTGCATTCTGTTCTTTCACTTCACCATCAACATCGGCATGACGATCGGCCTGTTTCCTGTCATCGGCATCCCGCTTCCGTTCTTCAGCTACGGCGGATCATCCCTGTGGGGATTCACGATCCTGCTATTCATACTGCTGAAACTCGACGCGCATCGCCTGCAGGTAATGAATCGAGGGTAATATTCACACGTCGAAGCTCATACTACCGCAAACTGTATCCTACTGCCCTACTGCCTACTGCCAACTACTGCCTACTGCCAATTGCCTACTGCCTACTGCCTACTGTGACCCGAAGCGTTTCTCGAGCAACTCCATAAACTCATGGAACTCCTCGCTCTCGCGGTCCCATTCCTGGTAATTCCTTTCCAGGTAGCGAAGGGCACCCTGAAGGTGGTCCTGGCGATCCAGGTCTTCGATTGCGCTGCTGAACAGTTCAAAGTCACCATGAAACAGCACCTTGGTGAACATGAACTTCTGATTTATCGTCAGGCTTTCCTTGATGCTTGTGATCTTCATGAACTGATCCGCAATCATGGGTCGCGGCTCGTGCGATAGCTGATCGTTGACGGTCGACTTGACTGGTTGCCACTGGTAGTGGTTGGGTTGTTCCGCTTCAACGTGAGATTGAGGTTCCGGCCTTTTTTCGTAGAAGGATTCAAGAGATACCGGCAGCACCTGGGAAAAACTGGCGAGGTATCCATCCACATCTTCCGGCGTGAAGTTTACTTCCTCGAGGATCGAGTCAAGCAAAGCGAACGCCTCGTTTCCCGAGATAGAAGTCACCTGGCGCTCCCGGAGCTTTTCCAGCAGCCGCTGAAGCGGTGCCTTGTTAATTCGCACGTACTTCAGATGGTCGGCGAATTCGGAGGGTACGAGTTCGGCATGTTTCTCGATCAGATCGGCAAAGAAATCGTACGGGTCGACAATCAGCAGCAGCGTGTTGTATGTCGCTTTCTGCAGCAGCGGTGCGAAATTCGCCCGGTCGACACGGATGTGGTTGGAAAGGGCATTCATCAACGCCGCAGCCGCCTCGCGAACTTCTGTCGCATCGTAGTCAAAATATGGACTCCGGTTTTTGGCGCTCTCCTGTTTCCAGGTCCGAAACAACTCATAAATGACAAACAGGTTAATCTGTTTGATTTCACAGAATTCGAGGATCTCCTGCCCGGTAATCGATTCACGCGTGGCAAACCAGGTCCCGATCATCTTTTCAGAGAATTCGTCGCTGTACTGCTCAATTGCCCGCAGATTGATTTTCTCGTCCATGTCGCACTATTTGGGGAAATGTCCTACGTCATTGTAAATGTAACGCTTATTCAGCAATAGCGTGGGGTCGTTTCGTTGAAACGGGACTCGGAAAATGCCCTGGAGCGTCAATTTCGCATTGATTTGCCTCCTTCAGCCATTCGCGAAAATCCGCCGCAGTCCCTTAACTTGCAGGCTATGTTCATAGAACCACACCTCGGCAGGAAATCAGGCACGGGCTGGATCGAAGTCATTTGCGGTTGCATGTTCTCCGGTAAAACAGAAGAGCTCATCCGCCGGCTTAACCGTGCCATCATCGCGGGACAAAAGGTGGAAATTTTCAAGCCTGCCATCGACGTCAGGTATCACCGCCAGCTGATTGTGTCGCACAACGAGAATACCATTCGATCAACCGCCGTCCAGTTTGCCGGCGACCTCATTCTGCTTTCAGGCGACTGCGACGTCGTGGGTATCGATGAAGCGCAGTTTTTTGACAGCGCCATTATCGACATCTGCAACGCCCTCGCCAACGAAGGCAAACGTGTCATCGTCGCAGGTCTCGACATGGACTACAAGGGCAAGCCGTTCGGTCCCATGCCACAGCTTCTTGCTATTGCCGAATACGTCACCAAATTGCATGCTATCTGTGCGCAAACGGGAGAACTTGCTTCGTTTTCCTTCCGCCTGTCGCCCAATGAAGGACAAATCATGCTGGGCGAGTACGACCAGTACGAAGCCCGCAGTCGGAAAGCTTTCATCGAAGGCATGGCAAATCGAAAAATCGAGTAACATACAGGCCGGTTGCTTTCCATGAACACCTGCCTCGGGTATATCGCCTCATGCCTCCTCAGCGTGCTGGAATTTTGCGTCGCGCCCTGCGCGCTTTCACAACCCGCTGTTCCGATCGGACAGTGGCGGACGCACGTTTCCTATAACTCGGTCACCGGAATCGCAGTGAGCGACCAAAAGGTGTACGCTGCATGCGGCACCGGCATGATGGTACTGGACCTTTCGGATCGTTCGCTGTCCGTGGTGACTGCACTGAACGGACTCTCGGGCGACGTCATCTCGACGCTGGCTTTTGATCGGGCATCTGGTGAATTGTTTATTGGCTATGCCAGCGGTGCATTGGATGTCATAAGCGAAACCGACATAACCCATTTTAACTGGGTTAACGAAACAATAGAAGACGCGAGCATACGGCAAATCACGTTCGCGAACGGGTTGGGGTACCTTGCAACGCCTTATGGGCTCGTGGTGTTTGACGTTGCACGTCACGAAGTGCGCGAGACATGGCGCGACCTGGGCGTCAACGGCACATCGCTTGACCTCTTCCAAAGTGCCGTCCTGGGCGACAGCGTCTATATCGCCACAGAAGCAGGTGTCCTGGCAGGCAGGCTTGCCGATAACCTTCTGGATTATCACAACTGGAAGCGTCACAATCAGGGCGAGCTTGCCGGTTCAACTAGCGCTGTCTCCGCCTTCAATGGAAGGATCTATGCCGCCGTCGACGGTGCAGGCATATTCTACCAGGACAACGGCACCTGGATCCAACAGGCTTACCCCGGAGACACAGAGATCGTCAGCCTGACCAGCTCAGACGATCACCTTGTCATCTGTGAAGACAACCATGCGTGGCTGCTGTCGCGCGACAACCTCATCACAGAGGCGTCAACACCCAGCGGCACCAGCTTCCGGTTCGCCCTGGAAGCAGGAGGCATAGTATGGATCGGCGATAACGCAAACGGACTCTTGTCGGCGGGAACGGGTGCCCCTGCTACCTATGTTGCCAATGGCCCCGCCTTTCAGGTCACGCGAAAGCTCGCACGGATTGCCGGCAGGATATACGCCCTCGGCGGAGGGTATACAGCGGACTATCAGGCATTGGGCAATCCAGGATGGATTAGCTCCTATGCAGACGGCGCATGGACTACCGAAACGGCATCAGTGTCGGATATAACGGATGCGGTAGACGCCAAAGGCGCAACATACGTCGCGTCGTTCGGCGGAGGCGTGCAGGCGGGACCCCTCGCAGCGCCCACCATCATCTACGACGAAAGCAACAGCACCCTCATAAATTCCAATCCACCCGGCGATCACGTCAACATTACAGCGCTGGCTTCTGACTCAGAGAATGTGTGGGCAGCCAACTTCGGCGCCTCCGAACCGTTGCATCGGTTCGATGGCAACTCGTGGGAATCATACGCATTTGCTACGCCTGCTTCGCGCTTCCCCTTGTCGCTTGAGTTAGACTATACGGGGGCAGTATGGGCTGCCCTGAGCCCTTCAGCCGGAGGCGGCATACTCGTGGTTAACTCCGACGGCAACAGTGTGTATCTCACCGATGCCGCAGGCAGTGGTGGTCTTCCCCATGACAACGTAAATTGCCTCGCAGCGGATCGGGATGCGAGGATGTGGGTCGGTACAGACAACGGGGTGGCCTATTTTCCAGACCCCGCAGGCGTCTTCAATCCCGGGACCAATGCCGTGCGACCCATCTTCGAAGGACGTTTCCTGCTTACCGGTCAGAAAGTGACGGCCATCGCGATAGACGGTGGAAACAGAAAATGGATAGGCACCGAGCAGGGCATTTGGCTTTTCGGTCCCGAAGGTGAAGAGCTCGTTTACCACTTCAACCGGGAGAATAGCCCCTTGCCGTCCGACAACATTCTGGACATCGGGATCGATGATGCTACCGGCGAAGTGTTTGTCGCGACGGCCGCAGGATTGGTTTCCTACCGTTCCGATGCCACGGCGGGGCACCCCGAATTTGGTGCCGTCAAGATCTTCCCCAATCCTGTTACGTTTGAATTTAGCGGACTGGTTGGCATCAGTGGCCTGGCGACGGATGCGGTGGTTAAGATCACGGATGCGGGTGGCCGGCTCGTTTGGCAAACCTATGCGGCGGGGGGCACTGCGACATGGAACGTGAGAAACTACAACGGCCAACGGGTCAAATCCGGCATCTACCTGGTGTTCAGTACCTCGACCGATGGCAGCGAACATTTTGTTGGGCGGATTGCCGTGGTGGAATAGCAATGACAAGCCCGTAGCCTATGATTGCGAAGACCAAGGGTATCGTGTTTCGCTTCACCCGTTTCAGGGAGTCGTCCATCATTGTGACGATCCTCACGGAGGCATTCGGCATTCAGTCGTACATCGTAAATGGGGTAAGAAGTTCGAAGACCACTGCGGGAAAAATGGCGTTGTATCAGCCGCTGACCCTCCTTGATATGGTCGTGTACCACCGCGACAATGCCAACATCAATAGGATCCGCGAGGTAAAGTGCCCTTACCCCTATCATTCGGTGGCCACCGACGTTCGCAAGTCGGCCATCGCCATGTTTGTCTGCGAAATCCTGAACAAGACCGTCCGTGAGGAGACCGCCCCGGGGCCCCTATTCGACTTCATTTTCAACTCGTTACGTGTGCTCGAGACCCTGGAAAAAAACTATGAGAATTTTCACTTGCTTTTCCTGATCAAACTCAGCCGCCACCTGGGTTTCGGGGTGTATACTGCAGCCCAAATCGGCGGCACGCGGCCTTTCGATCGGGAAACGGAATCGGTGGTCGAAAGCCTGCTGACCGCCAGCTATGATGAGACGATAGGTATGACGGTGAGCCGGCGAAGGGAAATTTTGGAGGCACTGGTCGCCTTTTTCGGCGAGCATATCGAATCGCTCGGAGAAATACGATCGGTCCAGGTTCTGCGTGAGGTTCTTTCATAATTGAGGGAAGTGTTTTACTTTTATTTAGTGTCTAATTCTCAAACTAAATCTTAGTTGGCTATGAAAAACCTCATCACAACCATCCTTCTTATCGCTGGTGCAAGCACCTTCGTGTATTCGCAGTGTAACCCGTTTTACGTAATGAAGGAGAACGGGGAATGGCACATGGAAACATTTAATGCCAAAGGCAAACCTACCGGGAAAATAAAACAGAAGGTGCTGACCTTTAGTCCCACGAGCAGCGGGTATGATGCCCTCGTGAGCTCGCTGATAGAAGATGAAAAGGGAAAACAAATTCACGAAGGCGAGTATGAGTTTCACTGCGACAACGGAGTCATCCTCGTGGACATGAGAAATTATATACCCAAGGAACAACTCGAAGCCTTTGGGAAAAGCGAGCTGAAAATGGAGGGCGAAGACCTCGAGATCCCAAGTTCCCTGTCGCTCGGCCAGCAACTTAAGGACGGCTCGATAACCGTCACTGCCTCTGGTGACGGTCTCCCCTTCAAACTGAACTGCACCGTAAGTAACCGGAAAGTGGTGGGCAAGGAGACCATCAGCACCGCTTTGGGTGACGTCGAATGTTACAAGATAACCAGTCTGAACACAATCAGAAATCAGGTAGGTATTGCCATGACTTTTACTTTCAACGTCGTAGAATGGATTGCTCCGAATTACGGTTTGGTGAAAAGTGAAACGTATAACAAGAACGACAAACTCCTGGGCTACACCGTCCTGACTTACAAGAACTGACGCCAACCCCGACAAACTGCAATAGGGATACGGTGATCATAGAGGAGCAGCGCTATAACGGAAGTGGAAACGATTACCCGTACCGACCTATGTTGCTATCACTGCGGACAGCCGTGCGGGGAGCCCTTTTGGCTGGATGATAAGCCGTTTTGCTGTACGGGATGCAGGACCGTCTACGAAATCCTCAACGAAAACGGTCTGTGCACGTACTATACGCTCGACAAGGCACCGGGCATACGTCAGACTGAAACGGACACAAGTATCTATGCTTGTCTCGACGATGCGAACGTCAAAGCCCGGTTCCTTGAATTTGACTCAGCCAATTTTGCGCGGGCGCGATTCATCGTACCCTCCATTCATTGCGTGAGTTGCATCTGGCTGCTCGAAAACCTGCGACGACTGGAACCCGGCATCCTGCGGTCGGAGGTGAATTACGCGCGCAAGTCGATCCTCATAGACTTCAATCCGTCGCAGGTCGCCTTGAGCCGAATCGCCCAACGGATGGCGGTATTGGGCTACGCGCCCCAAATCAACCTTGACGCCGGCGCCCGGAAGCCTTCCGCCGCCAATCAGCAACTTATACTCAAACTTGCGGTTGCAGCTTTCTGCTTCGGCAACGTCATGCTGTTCAGCTTCCCCGAGTACCTGGGACTTGATGCCGCAGAATTCGACCTGAAGGAAGTTTTCTCCTGGCTGAATCTTGCCCTCTCTGTCCCCGTCTTTCTTTACAGTGGTTCGGACTATCTCCGCTCGGCCATTACGGCGTTCACCCAGCGTCGTATCAACATTGACGTTCCCATCGCTGCCGGACTTGTTGCACTGATGGCGCGAAGCACATGGGACATCGTTACGGCGTCAGGACCCGGCTATTTCGATTCGTTAACCGGATTGGTTTTCTTTCTCCTTGTCGGTCGCTGGTTCCAGGGCAAGACGTATGAAAGCCTCGCCTTTGACCGCGACTTCAAATCCTATTTTCCGCTGGCAGTAGAAAGGTCCGATGGCTTAAACTGGCGACCGGTGGTGGTGCACGAGATCCGTGAAGGAGATACAATTCGCATTCGAAACGGAGAGATCATCCCTTCAGACAGTCGCATCCTTGACGACAAGGCGCTGATCGACTACAGTTTTGTGACGGGCGAGTCGGAACCTGTAAGCGCACAGGCCGGCGACCTCCTCTACGCGGGTGGACGACTTGTTGGTGTTCCCGTGCGCATGATGGTCGAACGCAAGATCGCACAGAGCTACCTGACGAGCCTTTGGAACAACCAGGTTTTCCAAAAGGATTCGAAGGATGATCGTAGTGCGATGGACAAGATCGCAACGTGGTTTACCTGGGCTGTCGTGTTCATCGCTTTTGCAACCGCCATAGGGTGGTACATACACGACTCCTCACAGGTGTGGCTCAACGTCACCGCAGTCCTCATCGTAGCTTGCCCGTGCGCGCTCGCACTCACTGCTCCCTTTACCTATGGCAACATGATGCGGGTCTTTGGACGTGCCGGTTTTTACCTAAAGAACGCACAGGTCATCGAAAGGATGGCGAAGACCGACGCCGTTGTCTTCGACAAAACGGGGACCGTCACCCACGGCAAAGAGATGGTAAAGTTCACAGGGATCCTGGACGAGAACGAAATGACGTGGATAAAAGGACTCGCGGCCTGTTCAACACATCCGCTCAGCCGCATCCTGTACAATTCTTTGCCAGAAATAAAGGCAATGACTGTGGACGCTTTCGCGGAGTATGAAGGCCAGGGCATCGAGGGAACTGTCGCCGGCACCCCGGTTCGAGTGGGCTCGGACGAATTCACGGGCGCCCAACCTGTGGCAACCCAGGGGTCAGCGGTATTTGTCTCCATCGACGGAACCGTCAGGGGATACTTTACCATCGGAACATCGCTCCGGCCGGGCATTGCCGACATGATTCGCCGGCTCGGTAAGCGATGCAAAGGTTTGGTTTCCGGCGATAGTGCCGTGGGTGGTCAATTGATGAAAGGGATCTTCCCTGACGATGCCGACCTTCGCTTTTCCCAATCGCCACAAGACAAACTCGACTATGTGCGTGACCTTCAATCGCAGGGCCATGTAGTAACGATGGTCGGCGACGGTCTGAATGATGCAGGCGCCCTGCGTCAGTGCGATGTGGGCGTGGCTGTAACAGACGACACCGGCGTATTTACTCCAGCCAGTGACGGAATCATAAAGGGTGAGATGGTGCGCAACCTGGATGTCTTTTTTGCCCTGTCCCGGTCGGCGGTCAAAATACTTCGCGCGGGCTTTATCATTTCATTTCTGTACAACACGATAGCTTTGAGTTTTGCCGTAACAGGACTGCTCACTCCGCTCTACGCTGCTATTCTCATGCCGTTAAGCAGCATCAGCGTCGTTGCCTTCTCGACCCTGGCGGTTCGGTGGGCCGGATCGCAAAAACTAGGCGGCATTATCCAGTCAAATGCGTCATGATCATCATCGTGTTGCTCATATCGATCAGCCTGATTATCGCCATCGTCTTCCTGGCCCTGTTCTGGCGGGCCGTGCGTCGTGGCCAATACGACGATGTGGTGACACCGTCTATCCGGATGCTTTTCGAGGAAGAGACCGACGGTAAAATAACGCCCGAGGAAGGCTCAAAACATTGACTACCAAGGCGTAGTACGACCGGTTCATCGCTAAAAAGCCCTGATGTTCGTCAGGATTTCTTCTAATCTCAATCATATGCAGGCGAAAGCGAGCCCGCTACTTTCACGTCTGGATTTTACCCGACTGGGACCTGCACTATGGAACTTCAGCAATTCAATTACGACAACCGGATCGTCAAAGCGTTTATTATCGCCACCGTCGTATTCGGGCTGGTTGGCATGCTTGTAGGACTGACTGCCGCCATTCAACTCTTTTATCCCTTATTCAACTTCGACACACAGTACACCACCTTCGGACGCATCAGGCCACTGCACACCAACGCGGTGATCTTTGCCTTTGTCGGCAACGCCATGTTCGCCGGCATCTACTACTCGATGCAACGTCTCCTGAAGACAAGGATGTATAGCGATACGCTGAGTTGGATCAACTTTTGGGGATGGCAGCTCATAATTGTAGCTGCCGCAATTACCCTACCGCTTGGACTCACGACCTCCAAGGAGTATGCTGAACTCGAATGGCCTATAGATATCGCCATCGCTGTTGTGTGGGTGGTGTTCGGCTGGAATATGATCGGGACCATCCTGGTGCGGCGTGAGAAGCACATGTACGTAGCCATCTGGTTCTACATCGCCACGTTTGTCACGGTCGCAGTTCTTCACATTGTCAACTCATTTGGAATTCCGGTAAGTGCGTTCAAGAGTTACTCCTGGTACGCAGGTGTTCAGGATGCACTTGTTCAATGGTGGTACGGACACAATGCCGTTGCGTTCTTTCTCACCACACCCTTCCTGGGCCTGATGTATTATTACCTGCCCAAGGCTGCAAACCGGCCGGTGTACTCCTACCGCCTCTCCATCATTCATTTCTGGTCACTCATATTCATCTACATATGGGCAGGTCCGCATCATCTGCTGTATACGGCTCTACCCGACTGGGCCCAGTCACTCGGCACAGTGTTTTCCATTATGCTTATTGCCCCATCATGGGGTGGGATGCTCAACGGCCTGCTCACGCTACGTGGCGCATGGGATCGCGTTCGTGAAGACCCGGTTCTCAAGTTCATGGTCGTGGCCGTCACCGCTTATGGTATGGCTACGCTCGAAGGTCCGTTGTTGTCGTTGAAGAACGTTAATGCCATCGCGCACTTTACGGATTGGATCGTCGCACACGTTCACATCGGCGGTCTGGGATGGAACGGCTTCCTCACCTTTGGCATGCTGTACTGGCTCGTCCCGCGTCTATGGCAAACGAAACTCTATTCGACCGGGCTTGCGAACGTGCACTTCTGGCTGGGAACGTTAGGCATAATCTTCTATGCCGTGCCGATGTACATATCAGGCATTACGCAAAGCCTCATGTGGCAGGAATTTAATAACGAAGGATTCCTGGTATACAAGAACTTTCTTGAAACGACCGTCCAGATCCTTCCCATGTACATGCTCCGTGCGGCCGGCGGTGCCCTGTACCTGACCGGTGCGATCATTATGACTTACAACCTGATCCGCACGGCGCGGCAGGGTTCCTTCCAAAAGGAAGTGAGCGCGGAGGCCGCACCCTTCGTGCGCGGCATGCGCAGCAACGGCGGTTGGCACCACGTGCTGGAAAGCAAGCCGCTCCTGTTCACCTTCCTCGCACTCATCGCCATACTGATCGGTGGTATCATCGAAATGGTACCCACATTTCTCGTGAAGTCGAACGTACCGACCATTGCCAGCGTCAAGCCATATACGCCGCTGGAACTGCACGGTCGCGACATCTACATCCGGGAAGGCTGCGTGAGCTGTCATACACAGATGGTACGGCCCTTCCGCTCGGAAGTGGAACGCTACGATCCCCTCCACGGAGAATACTCTAAAGCGGGCGAATATGTCTACGACCATCCATTCTTGTGGGGTTCCAAGCGCACCGGACCTGACTTACAGCGCGTCGGCGGCAAGTATTCCGATTCATGGCATTTCAACCACATGTATCAACCGGATGCCGTCTCTGCCAACTCCATCATGCCGCCGTATCCGTGGCTGTTTGAACAGAGCATCAACAAGTCTCAGACGGCTGCCAAGATCCGCGCATTGAGAAAGATCGGTGTTCCGTATGAAGAAGGATACGAGGCGACCGCCGTCCGGGACCTTGAAGCTCAGGCCAGACAGATCGTTGATAACCTGAAAGCCGACAACATCGAGATCAGTCCGGATGCTGAAATTGTCGCGCTCATCGCCTATCTGCAACGGCTGGGTCGTGATATCCAGGCAGGCAGCGAAGCATCCAGGGGACAATAAACTAGTCGAGCCATGTACAAGAACATTCTTCAAAGCATCGACCATGTGGCCATATGGCCCATCATTTCGTTCGTGATATTCTTCCTGTTCTTTCTCATCCTGCTGTGGTACGTCTTAACCGTTGACAAGTCGCTCATCCACTATATGAAAGGGCTACCCTCCGATGACGGGACAGGTAACAAAACTTCCAAACAAAATGAAACGCAGCACCTATAACCGACCAGCGTTTGGCAAGTGTGCCTTACTAGTCGCTGTACTAGTCCCCTCCAGTGCCGCATTGGCGCAGGGACAGTCAACCGGGGAAACCCAGTTCCTATTGTATGTGTTGTCGGGAATGGTTCTCATCACGCTGTTCGCCGCCGTTGCCATCGCCCTTTATGTAGTTCGCGTGGTCAATATGCTGACCGAGCAGGCAATCCGTGAACGGGCTGAACGCGAGGGTGGCGTGTACGTAAAACAGCCCTCCCTTTGGAAACGGCTGTCACAAAGGCTCACCCGCGCTGCCCCGATTGAAAGGGAAGGAGAAATTCTATTGGATCACAGCTACGATGGCATCCGGGAACTTGACAATCACCTGCCACCCTGGTGGAAATGGCTTTTCTATGGGACGATGGTTTGGGCGGTCGTCTACCTCATCGTGTACCACGTTATGAACCTCCTCCCCCTTTCAGAGGCCGAGTACCTTGCCGAAGTGGAGCGCGTGCAGGCGATGCGGGCTACGCATGAAGTCGTGGAAATCGATGAGGCCGACCTGGTGTTCACACCGGATGAGGAAATCATCAAAAGAGGTCAGGCCATCTTCACGAGCAATTGCGCTTCATGTCACCGCAACGACGGAGGCGGCGGGATTGGTCCGAATCTCACGGACGAGTATTGGCTTCACGGTGGAAGCATTCAGAATATCTTCTCCACCATCAAGAACGGAGTTCCTGAAAAGGGCATGATCTCCTGGGGCCCGATCCTGAAACCGGAAGAGATACGCGATGCGTCATTCTTTGTGATGTCGTTGCGCGGAACCAATGTAGCGGGTGGAAAGGAACCTCAGGGAGAACTGTACAGAGAACAACAGGAACAAGTACGACAGGATAGCGTGACAGCGCACATAGATCATTGAGGACGATGGAAAAAGGAGCGGAAGACTTCTACCGATATGACGACGAGTTCAGGGATTCGATAGCCACGGTTGACGAAGAGGGCAAGCGGGTATGGATTTATCCCAAGAAACCCTCGGGTTACTATCACAACCTCAGGGCAATTGTGGCGGTCCTGCTCCTGGCCATTTTCTTTGCCGGCCCTTTCATTCGGATTGGGGGACAACCCCTGTTGCTCCTGAACGTCCTGGAACGGCGATTCGTCATTCTTGGGCAATCGTTCTGGCCCCAGGATTTTTTTCTTCTCGCACTTACCCTGATTGCCTTTTGTGTGTTCATTATCCTGTTCACGGTTGTATTCGGACGAGTCTGGTGTGGTTGGGCATGTCCCCAAACACTTTTTATGGAAATGGTATTCAGAAAAATCGAATACTGGATCGAAGGTGACGCCCAGGCACAACGGCGGCTGGACAAGATGCCCTGGAACGCGACGAAGATCGCCCGCAAAGCGGTAAAGCATGCTCTGTTCATCCTGATCTCCATCGTCATTGCTCACACGGCGATGGCTTACATCATTGGTTCGGAGGAGACTCTGGCTATCATCCGGACCTCCCCGCTGGATCACCTCGCCGGGTTTACAGGAATTGTGGCCTTTACCGCAATCTTCTATGGTGTGTTTGCGCGCTTTCGCGAACAAGCCTGCATTGCGGTGTGCCCGTACGGGAGGTTACAGGGCGTTCTGTTGTCCAGGCAGTCGATCGTAGTCGCCTACGACTGGGTTCGCGGCGAACCCAGGACCAAGCTGCGCAAGAATGAAACAAAAACCGGCGGCGATTGTATAGACTGTAAATTGTGTGTTCACGTATGCCCAACGGGAATCGACATTCGCAACGGCACGCAACTCGAATGCGTAAACTGCACGGCCTGTATCGACGCCTGCGATGACGTGATGGTCAAGATCAACCGCCCGAAGGGACTCATTCGCTTTGCGTCGTACGACGCCATCGAAAAGGGCGTAAAGAAAATCATATCCCTGCGCGTCATCGCTTATGCGTGCGTGCTGATAGCGCTGTTAGGTGTGACCGGATACCTGGTGTTTACGCGATCGGTCATCGAGACGACGATGCTCAAGGTTCCCGGCACGCTATATCAACGAACAGAACTGGGGATCACCAATCTTTACAATATCGAATTTGTGAACAAGACGTTCGAGGACAAAACCCTTGAACTTCGCGTAGTCTCGCCATCTTCAGCAGTGCTGCAGCAAACCGGTGAGAAAACATTGGTTGTGCCTGCCGAAGGAATTCTCAAGAGCGTAGTGATGATACGGATTCCGGAGTCGGAACTCAGGAAGACCAGGAACGACGTACATATCGACGTATACGCCGACGGTCAAAAAGTCGAGTCGCTAAAGACAACCTTCATAGGACCTATCAAATCCGGATCATAGTATGAGTTGGGGAAAAGCAATCATTCTGTCATTCGTTCTTTTTGGCGCTTTCGTTGCCGGGATGGTTACGGTATGCGTCCGTCAGAACATAAGCCTGGTTACGCGCGATTACTACAAAGAAGAACTGGCCTACCAGGAACAACTCGATCGCAAGCAAAACGCACTTGAACTGGCGACAAAACCTGAGATCCTGATCCGGCAAAACGAGCTGGAGGTTCACTATCCGGAGATGGCCTCCGTGAGTTCGGGAACAGTCACGCTGTTCCGTCCGTCGGACGCGGCGCTGGACCAGGAATTCCAGCTTACTCCTGGTTCCGGCCCCGTGCAGCGTTTCAGCCTGGAACATCCCGCAAAAGGCTTGTACAAGGCGCAAATGCAATGGGTGATGCACGGTCGGGAATATTACATCGAAAAAATTATCGTGTTGTAGCCATGATGTGGACCGCCTTCGTCGTAGGACTTGCCGGCAGCCTCCATTGCGCAGGGATGTGCAGCCCTCTTGTCATGGCCGTAACGCGCATGTCCAAACGCGCCATGACCACGCGGCTGGTCTACAACGCGGGCCGCATCTTTACCTACGCTGTGATGGGCGCCGTCGCCGGGGCGATCGGCGGACTCTTTGACCTGACTCCTCTGCAAAAGGCTTTTTCTGTGATTACCGGAACAATCCTGGTAATTCTGGGCGTTTTCGGGACCACCTTGAAGATTCCTCTCATGGCGCCAGTGATTGGTCGCTTCACCGGCCACTTAAAACAACTTTTCAGCGTGACGCTGAAAAAGAAAACTCGCATCTCGACTTTTGTCCTGGGAACACTGAATGGGTTCTTACCATGCGGACTTACCTACATTGCCCTGGGCTACACGATCACAGCGCCTGACCTCGTTAGTGGCTTCAGTTACATGCTCGCATTCGGAATGGGCACGTTGCCTGCGATGATTGGAGTGCCCCTGGTAGCGAACCCTTTGTTAAAGAAGCTCAACGTGAACCTGGCGAACGTTAACGCAGCGATGCTCATCATCGCCGGTTTGCTTCTCGTTGCTAGAAACTTTGTTCACATTCATGCAGGGCACCCTTTCGGGCTGGAGGTTCATTCCGACCTCCCGGTTTGCCGTTAGCTTGCGCGAGGCTCAACATCATTGATTCCTATCTGCAGTGTTGTAGTCGCGTCAATCCTGAATCCATGCCCCAGGTAACGACCCTCCGGGAATGCTGCTGCAAACTCCAGTCGGAAAAAGCGTAGCAGGCCGTCGATCGTGTATCCCACCTCAGTATAATTCTTCCAGTAACTTCGTCAGTGTTGCCGAAAACCGGAGCAACAGGCTAACGGTAGAACTGTTTGGCGCGGATCATCACTTCAACCGGGTCAGGCACCAGGTAGCGTACCGATTGCCCTTTTCGAACACACTCCCGGATGAAAGTCGCAGATATGTCGAGCAACGGCGCGTTTATAGTTCTAACGTTAGGATGCGAACTGAGCTCGGAAAGTTGCATCCCCGGCCTGGGATAGACGTAGAGTCCATAATCCTCCAGAATTCTCTCATGACTTTTCCATCGTGTAAAGCTTTCCAGATTATCGCTTCCCATGATGACTTTGAATTGTCGCGAAGGATGGCGTTGTGAAAGGTGGAGTAGTGTGTGGATGGTATAGCTGGGCTTGGGAAGATGAAATTCTATGTCTGTGACGTCGAGCTTGTAGTTGTCGGCCACAGCTGCTTTAACCATGTCATAGCGGTCGAACTCGTGGAGCAGTCCTTTTGCCGGCTTGAAAGGATTCTGCGGCGAAACGACGAACCATACCTTGTCGAGGTCCGTGGTCTCCGCCATGATGTTGGCGATGATGAGGTGCCCGATGTGGATCGGGTTGAAAGATCCGAAGAACAGGCCGATCCGTGAAGTTTGATCCATGGCGGTCGCAGCGGGAGCTATCGGGCAAGCGGTATTTCCTTCTTTTTGAATTCGTCGTACAGCCGCTGCGCCTCCGCAAGCGACGTCTCAAGGTCTTCGTTGAGGAGAACGACGTCGAACTGGTCTTTGAAGGTAGTTTCAAACTTTGCCTTGAACATGCGTCGCGAGAGGCTTTCCTCGGTCTCGGTTCCGCGCTCGTTAAGCCTTGACTTCAATACGTCGAGGGACGGGACACTGACGAACACGGCCAGCGCACGATCGCCAAAGTAGCGTTTGAGATTAAGGCCACCTTTTACGTCGACGTCGAAAACGACGTTTTTGCCTTCTTTCCAGATTCGTTCGATTTCGGATTTCAGCGTTCCGTAGAAGTTGCCGGAGTATACTTCTTCCCATTCGACGAACTCATCGTTGTCGATCTTTTGCTTGAACTGCTCGGGGGTAAGGAAGTAATAATCTTTTCCGTCGACTTCGGTTCTTCCCCTCTTGTCGCGGGTAGACGCTGATATAGAAAATCCGAGATCCGGATTATTCGCCAGCAAATGTTTAACTATAGTCGTCTTGCCGGAACCGGAAGGAGCCGAAAAAATAATCGCTTTTCCTGCCATCAGCGGATCGTGCCGATCATCCGTTTGATGTTCTCGACTAGTTCAGCAGGTGCTTCGTGATTGCCACACTTCGATTTCAACAACTCCCGAATTGCCATTTCGACGTGATACGTCTTGTAGCACGGCATGCAGGTTTCGAGGTGTTTGTCGATGAAATCTTTCTTCTCTTCTTCCGAAGCTTCGCCGTCAAGGATGAGGCGAAGCATTTCTAAACAGTTGCCTTTTGCAGCGCGCATCAGTTCGCTTTGTTCTGGCTGGCTCATAGGTGGTCAGGCGTTTTTATAACCCATTTTCTTTGCGTACTCACTAAGTTTTTCCTTAAGCAGGTTCCGTGCGCGATGCAGCCGGCTGCGAACCGTGCCAATAGGAATGTCGAGGATCTTTGCCATTTCATCATACTTGAATCCTTCCAGGTCGCACAAAATAATTACGGTTCTGAAATCAACATCAAGCGAATTCAGGGCGTTCGAAATCTCATCCCCGATCATGTCCTGCAATGTTTCAACACGCAAATCGGGAGTGATCTGACGATCAACGTCTTCGGAATTGTAATAACTTTCAACCTCCTGGTAGTCCACCTTGGAGGGTTCCTTACTGCGCTTCCGATAGTCGTTGATGAAGCTGTTTTTCAGAATTCGGAACAGCCAGGCTTTGGCATTAGTTCCTTGCTGAAATGAATCAATAAACCGATACGCTTTCAAGTAGGTATCCTGAAGCAGGTCCTTCGCATCATCTTCATCCAGAGTAAGCCGATAGGCAAAGTTGTACATTGAATTAATGTGCGGCATGAACTCATTCTCGAAAATGCGGGCTCTCTCGCTCTCGGTGTACTGCTGCTTCGCCGTCTCTTCCATAAGTGGCAAAAATAGTTAAAAAAAAGCGGATGCCGGCCCCCGCCGGAACATTTGGTAATCCGCCCAAAAAAGGCGCCTCCCCGGCCAGTAACGAAGGGGGCGGAATTTATTCCACCCCCTTTTCAAGCTATCTTTTCGCCATGAGGCCGAACGAACGTACCATATCGATGAATCCCGCGCGGTATCGCTTTTCGTCCGCGCCCTGGGCACCTTCTGCAAGTGCCAGAACATCGTCGTAAGCGAAGTCACCGATAAATTCCGACTCGCGCAGCAGCATCCCGAATGAGGCTACGGCTGCCGACCAGCGGAAATTGTCTGACGTCCTCCCCAGGGGAACGTCGTCATCCCTGAGCGCGTGCACGATGAGCCTGCTCGGCCCGCCGGAGGGATCCTTATAACGGAATTTGATCGTCATCAATTCATGTGAATGCGCTGCCTCCGGGTTAACCACCGACTTCTGGTATTTCAGATCATCGACCGGTGAAAACTTGCTGTCCGACCCTACGGGTATGATCTCGTACAACGCGGTCACTGTATGACCCGATCCCAGGTCGCCCGCATCCTTCTTGTCGTCGTTGAAGTCCTCATCCCGCAGCAACCTGTTTTCATATCCGATCAGGCGATAGGCTTTGACTTTCGCGGGATTGAATTCCACCTGTAGCTTTACGTCCCTGGCAATGGTAAACAACGTTCCGCCGAACTCGCTGACTAACACCTTCCGAGCTTCCTGTATGTTGTCGATGTAGGCATAGTTGCCGTTGCCCTTGTCGGCAAGGGTCTCCATCTTCGAGTCTTTGTAATTGCCCATTCCAAATCCCAGCACTGAAAGATAAATGCCCTCGTGGCGTTTTGATTCGACGAGGCGCTCCATAGCTGCATTGCTCGACTCGCCGACATTGAAGTCGCCGTCGGTGGCCAGTATGATACGGTTGTTGCCACCTTCTTTGAAATTTTCTTTTGCAATCTGGTAAGCCAGTCGAAGGCCTGCTCCTCCTGCCGTTGAACCGCCCGCTTCCAGGCGTTCCAGCGCGTCGAGAATAGCACGCTTTTCACTGCCCGGCGTGGAATCGAGCACCATCCCTGCAGCGCCCGCGTACACAACGATCGCAACGCGATCCTGCTCCCGCAGCTGCTCGGTCAGTAATCGAAACGACGCCTTCAACAAGGGAAGCTTGTTCGGCTCGTCCATCGAACCGGATACGTCGAGCAGGAAAACGAGGTTCGACGGCGGAAGATTTTCTGTCGGAATATGCTTGCCCTGAAGTCCGATGTGCACGAGCTTATGCGCTTCGTTCCATGGTGCTCTGGAAATCTCCGTGATGATTGTGAACGGATGTTCTCCGGAAGGCTCAGGGTAATCATAGTTAAAATAATTGATCATCTCTTCGATGCGCACGGCATCCCTGGGAGGACGCTGTCCATTGTTGATGAACCGGCGAATGTTACTATAGGACGCGGCATCGACATCAATCGAAAACGTAGACAAAGGCTTGCGAAGGGCACTGTGAAAAATGTTTTCTGTTATTCCATCATACTCCTCTGTATTCCACGATTGGCGTCGTTCCATGTCGTAGCCCCGGGCGAACCGGCTCTGGCTGTTGGTGCCTCGGATCATAATGCCGGCCACCCTGCCCTGCAGCGCTGGAGCCAATTCCTGCAGCTGTGCTATCTCGGCTATCATCGCCACGTCAATCCGGTCTTTCGTTCCAATTGTGACCTCGCGCGTTGCATATCCGACATAACGGAAGACCAGCTTGCCGCCTTCATTGGGAACAGCGATCCGGTACGCACCGACACTATCGCTGGTGACGCCCACCAAGGTCCCTTTAAGTGTTACGGCTACACCCGGAAGCGGACTTCCGGTCGACACGTCCGTGATGACCCCAGTTATCGTTCGCTCCGGAGCCGGATAAAATGACGCCAGCACCAATGCCAGCATCATCATCATGACCATCCTTGATTTCATACTTTTGAAGATTTGGTTATCCCTGTGATGCAGCATGCTGAACGTTTCCACAAAAAATTGATGGGGTGTCCTTCCGAAGGGCCGCAATACCGCGCCTATGGCTGTATTTTCTTAATTTTCGGGAATGCTTGCCTCCCGATCACATGACGAAACGCCGGATATCGAGCTGGTCCGGAAGTACCGGGAGTCTGGGAATATGGAAGTGCTGGGCGTCCTGTTCGGCAGGTACATGGCCATGGTCTACGGCGTGTGTCTTAAATACCTGAGAGACCGGGAAGAAAGCAAAGACGCCGCAATGCAGGTGTTCGAGAAACTGGCACAGACCCTTCGTACACACGAGGTGACGTGGTTCAAAAGCTGGCTTTACACGACCACGCGGAACCACTGCCTGATGCAACTCAGGGCAAAAAAAGGTCAGAACGTCGAGATAACCGACACCCTGGTTATGGAATCGGCCAACCCTGCGCATCCAGAGGATGGACAGGAACTGGAGGAGAATCTTGTTAAATTGGAAAGGTGCCTGGAACACCTGAACCGGGAACAACAGCAATGTGTCCGACTGTTTTTCCTTCAGCAAAAATCCTATCGCCAGATCAGTGAGGCCACGGGATTTGATTTCAACCAGGTGAAAAGTCACATTCAAAACGGCAAGCGCAATCTGAAAAACTGCCTCGAGCGAAATGAGTAATTACCGGGACGATATCGAACGATATCTGCGGGGCGACATGACGCCTTCGGAAATGCATGCCCTGGAAAGAAAGGCGCTGCGGGATCCCTTCCTCGCCGACGCTCTGGAAGGAGCGTCTGACATTTCGCCCGCTGAATTTTCTTCCGATATCGACGCGCTCACGGAAAGGATCTCCCGAAAAACCAGAAGCCCCGGTGCGGTGCGTTGGTACTACAAGGCGGCCGCCGCCGTATTTCTGGTGGGCATATCGGCGGTGATGATTTTTTACCTGTCAAACAGCGATGAGGCTACCACCTCCATCGCGTTAAACACCCCTGCCCAATCAGAGGTCCAGCAACCACCATCCGCTGGTGCAGACACTGCAGCGTCACAGGAACCCCCTGGCGAAGACGCTGCGAAGGGCCTCGACTCCAGTCCGGCTGCCCCACTGGCTGCGCGCGAACAACGACGCGCCCCTCAGGATGTCCAGGCAGAAAGTGAAACATATGAGAAGGTTGAAGAAGCAACTGCTCCCGCCGACATACCAGACGCCGAAGTTGCGTCCCAGGCGGAGGGCGAAACCCTCGCACAGTCAACAGTACCAAAAAAGCTAAAGACGGAACCTGCCGCAGTCGAGGTCCAACGGGAGCGTGGCGCCGCTCCCTCCCTCCGCACATTTGGTGCAGAGGCTACTAGTCGTACCGTTATAGGACAGGTTACAGATGCCGAAGATGGCATGCCGCTTCCCGGGGTAAACGTTACGGCAGAAGGTGCAGCAACGGGAACGGTCACCGATATTAATGGATACTATGAGATCCACGTCCCGGCAACTGCAAAGAAACTCGCTTTTTCATTCGTCGGTCTCAACACGGTTGAAGCCGCCGTGCCACAACAGCCCGGCGACTCAACCACAGTAGACGTGAAGATGGCGCCAGACATTTCTGCGCTAAGCGAAGTGGTTGTCGTGGGCTACGGAGATGAAGGCGAACGCGGGTTTGAAGAAATAAAATGGGAGCCGGCTGAACCCGAAGGAGGAAAAAGGGCGTTCCGGCGCTACCTCGAGACGAATTTGCGATACCCCCGGATAGCCCTGGAGAACAAGATCGAGGGGAAAGTCACCGTACAGTTTACCATTGAACCAACAGGTAACCTCACCGACTTTCGGGTCATCCGCGGGCTCGGGTACGGGTGCGACGAGGAGGTCATCCGCCTGATCCGCGAAGGTCCGAAGTGGAAGCCCACAAAACGCAATGACGAACCGGTGAGAGGAAAAGGGAGGGTGAAGTTGAAATTCGAATTACCCCCGGATAAGAAATAGGATAGCAATTAGCGTGCGACCAGTAGGCGCACCGTTGAACGCTGATTCCGCGACTGAAGGACAATGCTGTACATCCCATTCGCCAGGTGACTCACCGGCACAGCAATTTTGTTCGAACCGGCGTTAACTGAGCGCGACACCCGCGTCAACTCCCTGGAGAGCATGTCCACAATTGAAATCGTCACTGGCTGTGCTCGTTCTGAGCCGATCGTCACTTCAACGGCATCGACTCCACCCGTCACCGGGTTGGGTGCTGCGGTAGTTTTGTAATTACGGTCGGATTCCACTCCCACTACTACGGAAAACACCGCCGTTAGGGTAGTGTCGTGTGGTGGCGTGATGAACACTTGTGACGCTTCTCCGCCGTGCACCCAATAGCTAAATTCATAGGCCTTTTCCCCAACCGTCTGCGGAGAGATTACTTCAAGGGTTCGTTTCATTCCCTGGACGCTGGTGACAGACACCGGCGTATCGAACGGCGCACCGTCGAACAAAAGCTGTAAGCCAGCCGGCGTGGTGCCCAGATGCAGGGTTGACGTCCGCGGAACGATGTCCACGGTATCCCGATGTTGAAGTCCATCCGAGTCCGACACCGTAAGAATGATACGATACCATACATCCGTCGAGGTCTCGCCTTCATCCGGCACGGTGAACGAGCCCTCCTTCACGCCGGCAACTGCCAGCTCCTCGCTCGTTTCCGTCTCGTGGTGAAACACGACGCTCCATTCAAAGGCGTCGGCGGGGAGTTCTCCATCCTCTTCGTCCGTTCCGGTTCCCAAAAATGTTATTGTTTCTCCGGCCGAATAAAAGCTTCCTTCAACCGGCGTGGTGATGCTCGCGACAGGGAGGTCATTCAAGCCTGCAACTGTCAGTGTTACGCCGGCGCCTTCTGCCGACCCCAAAAGATTACGGACAACCACCTTGTATGTCCCGGCATCTTCCGGTTGTACGTCCTTGAGAACGAGTACAGGTTCTGTGGCGTCGGGGATCAGTACATCATCCTTGTACCAGGCAAATTCCAGGGGCGCCGATCCGAGGGCCCTCACTTCAAACGTTGCATCTTCACCCTCCGTCACGGAGGCCGGGATGGCATCATGCGTTATGAAAGGCAATGTTGATTGCTGGTAAACAATTTTATATAACGCTTTGTCCGACCGGTTTAAGTAATAAAGATTTCCATCCGGACCCGTCGTTAGCGCAAGGCAGAGATTGCCCAGGTTCGTCGCAAACGGATTCGCCTTGGGAGCCTCCTGATCAGGATCCATGTAGTTGATCCACCCGTTGCAGTAGTCCTGATAAAAATACTTTCCGTAGTACGTGCCGGGATATCCCGTCGTTGCCGGGCTAAAAAACGTTCCCCCTGTAATGGCGCATCCCTTGCCATCGCCGCTTCCATGCATGTAAACCAGCAGCGGCGGCGACGTACCTGGTGCACCCGGCATGCCTTCTTCATCCGGCCAGCCAAAATTTTGTCCCGCCGTTGTTGCATCATTTATTTCCTCCCATGTGTTTTGCCCTACATCGTTGAGCATAATTCGTCCGCTTTCCGGGTGGATAGTGAAGGTGTACGGATTCCGAAGGCCATAAGCCCACAGGCGTTGCTTCTGCGCGCTGCCGTCTGTAAAAGGGTTGCCATCGGGTACGCTGCCGTCGCTGTTTATCCTGAGGAATTTGCCGAGATAAGTATCCAGGTTCTGGGCATTTTCGCGGTGGGCATTTTCACCGATCGCCACATACAATTTTCCGTCGAGCCCAAAGTGCATAGCCCCGCCGTTGTGATTTGTAGCCGTTGACAGATTATCGAGACGAAGTACGAGTGTTTCGCTGCCGGGTACGGCGACATCGCCGTCTGCGGTGAAGCGACTAATACGATTGTGCAAGGGTGCCGTGGCTACCGTGTAATAGACATAAACGTATCCGTTGGTCTCAAAATCGGGATCGATAGCAATTCCCAACAACCCGCGTTCGCCGGTTGAGGACACGGAGACCTTCAGAAAGGGTTCGGCCAGCAAAGCCCCGTCCTTAATCACCCGAACAGCTCCGGTTTGCTCACAAACAAAAATGCGCCCATCGGGCAGGAATGCTATGGCGGTCGGTGTGGTTATGTTATCGGCCACCAGTACGCGTGCAAAGCCAGCCGGGAAATTCTGTGCAACTGACACCGGGGCGCAAAGAAAAATCAGGATTACTCCGGGAATCTGACGCAAATGGAGCCGGCTGGGCATAGACGCTTTTCTGATCTATACCAGAATTTACGACAAAAAGATGGTTGGACAATGGAGAAATTCAGGCAGCAGTAACGGCCCCGGAACAGGCCATCTCCTCGTGGGTTGATTGTGGGATGTACTGGGTTCGAACCAGTGACCTCTTGCCTGTCAAGCAAGCGCTCTGAACCAGCTGAGCTAACACCCCGGAGGAGCAGTGTGAAAGTGAGAGTGAAGCCTCAATTAGCGAATGAGTGAATGAGTGAATGAGTGAATGAGTGAATGGGGTATTCCCACTCATTTCCTCACTCTCACTCTCACACTCACACTGTTCAGTGACCCCGGAGAGACTCGAACTCTCGACCCGCTGATTAAGAGTCAGCTGCTCTACCAACTGAGCTACGGAGTCAAAATCACCGGGCAGTCCGACCGGCGGAGGGCAAAAGTAAGCAATCAGACATTTTTTATACAGAAGTTTTTTGCTTTTTAGTGGTTTCTGACCACACTACGAATGCACACTTCAGAATATTGGATTGACCATCTTGGACTCAAACCCCATCCCGAAGGCGGATTTTACCGCGAGACGTACCGATCACTCGAACAAATACCCGCCCAGGGATTGCCGCTACGCTTTGGCGCACCGCGCAGTTTCGCGACCTCCATTTTTTTCCTGCTCCGGTCGTCCGACCGATCCCTGCTTCACCGGATCAAGTCGGATGAAATATGGCATTTCTATTATGGGGGACGGCTCGCGTTGTATCAACTGGCCACTGAATCTACCGAGGTGATTCACCTCGGATCTCACCCCGATGCAGGAGAACACCTTCAGGTTGTCGTGCCCGCAGGCTCCTGGTTTGGCGCGAAGGTCGTCGACCCGGACACGTATTGCCTTTGCGGTTGTACCGTCGCACCCGGATTTGATTTTGGCGATTTTGAAATGGGAAATCGACATCGTCTCCTCGAAGAGTTTCCCTCGCAGGCCGCAGTTATTGAGATGCTGACCTTGCCGGACGGCTCTCGCTGACCGGTTGGCGGTAGATCGCCTTCAGTACGCGAAACTTGCCATCGATCGGCGGCGTGTCCAAGCCGAGAATCTGCGCCACCAGGGGGTACACATGAACGTTGCGGAAAGCAGGAAGGGTGATGCCGGGTCGGATGTTCGGCCCGCAGGCATAGAAAATGCCCATCATATCGGCTTCCACATCAGGATCATAGCCATGGACACCAAATTTCGCGGCGTATGTGCGCTTCTTCATATAACTCTTCCGATTACCGTTGCGGAAGTAATACCCTGGATGGGCCACGAGCAGGAGATCGCCCGAACGCTTGTGCTCAAAATTCCATCGCCGCGGAAAATGTCCTGCCCGTACCACGTCAAAGTTTGAGGCGTGAACCTTGAGAGCAGCGGCCAGGGAATCACGCTGTGTGCCGTCGCGAAGGTAGAAATGCACCTGGGATCCCGCATTTACGAAGACAATAGAGCGATTGTTCACATCCATGATCTCATCAAGGAAAATGAAGGTCTCGTCGCGGAATTCAAGTTCTTTGAGTCCGTGATCCGAAACGAGGATGACGTTAACCGGCAGTCCCGATGCGTCGATGCCGGCCATCAGTTTTCCCAACATGGCGTCGACATCCAGTAGGGCCGCTGCTACTTGTTTGCTGTTGGGCCCGTAAAGATGCGCTTCATGATCCGGAGAAGAAAAGTACAGGGTGATGAAGTGCGGACGATCGCGCTCCGGAAGTTTCAGCCAAGCAAGTACCTGGTCGACACGCGCGCTGAACGGTACTTCTTCATCGTACGGAAAACAGTAGTCCGGATGCTGACCCTCACCCGGAATTTCAGATCCCACCCAAAAGTAAGACGCCGTCCTGATGTTATGTTCGTGTGCCAACCTCCACAGAGGTGTTCCGCCGTAGTAGTAGGGATCACGGAGTCTTTCCACAACGTCCATGGAATAATACTCCCGGCGGTCGGGGTCGAAGAACTCATTGTTCACGAGTCCATGATGTCCCGGGTACAACCCGGTAACGAGAGAATAGTGATTTGGAAACGTCTTCGAAGGAAAGGAAGGAAGCAAACCTCGAGCCTGGCTTCCCCGTTCCAAAAAGGCACGAAAATTGGGCAAATCGTAGCGTGCCACGTAGTCGTGCCGGAAGCCGTCAAAGGATACCATGATGACATAAGGGGTATCCTGGGCGTTCAGGCCGGCAGACATCAGGCCGATCAGCCCGAATGCGCAGATAAGTCTCTTCATATGCGTGGGCGACCGAGGGTCGAAATTTTCTAATTATACGATCCGAATTGAAAAGGTTGGCCAAAAGAGAAAGAATATTTATGGACACCGGGTTGCCAGGGCATGACGGTCACAATCATTTGATTTTTATAATTTGTGCTGACATCTCTATAGAGCATGAATGACTTACCTTTCAAAAATGACGTTGCCATAGTCACGGGCGCAGGATCCGGGATCGGTCGTGAAATATGCAGGCAATTGTGTCAACGCGGTGCTGCCGTGATCCTCAACGACGTGGACCCCGATCTCGTCGAGAAGTCCGTCTCCGAAATTCAGCGTACCGGGGCACGATGCACAGGCATGGCGGGTGACGCTTCTGATTACACTTTCATTCAGCGCATGGTCGAGACGGCAGTAGGGTCATATGGAAGCCTCACCATGGCCGTCGCAAATGCCGGCATCACGAAATTTGGCGATTTCTTTGAGTTTAAGCCTGAATCCTTTGAAAGCGTTGTCCGTCTGAATCTCGGCGGAAGTTTCTTTTTCGCGCAGGCCGCTGCGCGACAAATGAGAAAACAAGGTGGCGGAGGCCGGATTATTTTCATGTCGTCGGTAACCGGACATCAGGCGCATCCTCACCTGGCTGCTTATTCCATGACGAAGGCTGGCCTGGAGATGCTGGCAAAAAATCTCGTGCTTGCATTGTCGCCTTACCGCATCACCGTGAACGCCATTGCGCCAGGCGCTACGCTGACTGAGCGCACGCTTGAGGACAAGAATTACGAACAAACGTGGAGTGAGCTCACGCCGATGGGAAGGCCGGGGTACGTAACAGACGTTGCCCATGCTGCCATGTTTCTCCTGTCAAAAGAGTCGGAGCACATTACGGGCCAGGCACTGATCGTAGATGGCGGATGGACCGCGGTCAGCCCCTATGGCGACTCTCTATAAGGATAGGGTGACATGAACGTAGGGTGATCGATTTTTTTGGATATCCGAAAGACTGCGTTGATAAGTCCCACGTGACTATATGTCTGCGGGAAGTTTCCCCATTGTGAGCCGTCGAGCCCGACGTCTTCACTGAACATTCCCAGGTGGTTTGCATATTTCAGGATCCCATCCAGCGTGTTCACCGCATCATCAATTCTACCTACCGTTGCCAGGGCATCGACGTACCAGAAGGCGCACACCAGGAACGTTGCCTCGGGAATACCGAAGTCATCCGGGTGTACATATCGGTAGAACAACCCCTGGTGCGTCCTGAGGCTTTTCTCCAGTGTGGCCAGGTGGTTTTTCGCCCTATCGGAATTGGGATCCAGGTAAGACATGGTGATGAGCTTGAGCGTTGCCGCATCGAGGTTGGGCACGCCGATGGCTTGCGTATACACATTTTGCTGAGGATCATACGCTTTCTCAATACGCAAAGCGGCTTCCCGCGCCAGACGTTCCGCCTTGGCGACGAGGTCACCGTCGGTCATCATTTGTCCTATTCGCATCGCTGCCTTGCTGCCTGCCCAGTGAAATAGCATCGTGTACGTATGAACCTGTTTCACATTGCGGAATTCCCACAATCCCGCATCGGGTTCATCCATGGTCAACTCGATGCAGTCGAGCAACCGGTTGGTCATGGCTTTGTACGAACTCCGTGCCGTATACATGAGACGCTTGTCGGTATACAGCGGCATCACCCCTACCAGGATCTGACCGTATACGTCGTTTTGCGTTTGCATGTACGCTTTGTTTCCGACCCGTACCGGCTGGTTGTCGAGGTACCCCTGCAGGTCAATGTGTATTTCTTCGAGTTCCTTTTTTCCTGTGATCGAATACAGGGGCTGCATCCGGCCTTCCTCATTCATGAGGATATTCTGTATGTAGTCGAAGTACCGTTCGAGTTCATCGAAGTGTCCCAGTTCATTGAATGCCTTGAGCGTGTAGTATGAATCGCGAAACCAGCAATAGCGGTAATCCCATGTGCGCGAGCTGCCGTTGTATTCAGGCAGGCTCGTCGTTCCTGACGCGATGATGCCGCCCGTATCTTCGTACTGATGCAGCTTGAGTACCAGGGCTGACCGGATGACTTCTTCCTGGTAGATGTCGGGCACATACGTGCTTTTGATCCACCCCTGCCAGAACCGAACGGTCTTATTGATAAAATCTTCCGCCGTTGGTTTAAGAGGAGCTTCAAGCGGTTCGCCGTAGGTGAACACGAGGTAACGGTTACGGTCCAGCACAAACGGAAGTTCTTCTTTGATATTGGAAAGGGAGATGTCGGTAGTGAGCCGGACGGGCATGTCGAAGTTGAGGAAACGCAAGTGGTTGCTGCCCATGACCACCTCTGGAATCAAAGCGCCGTAGTTGCCCCTCGGTTGACACCGTACCAGGACGTACGGATTTCCTTTCAGCACTTCCAGTTTTCGAACAAGCATCAGCGGTCGGTAAAAACGTTCGTACTGCTGGAACCTTGGCGCGCAATCGATCACGCGGAACGACCCGGTAGCACAGGTAAACTCCGTGCAAAGAACGTTGGTGTTGTGGATGTAATACTGTATGGAGGTGAACTCGCCCACCGGAGTAACAGAAAACTCGCCGCCGCGCTCCTTGTCGAGAAGGGATCCAAACACAAAACTGTCGTCAAAGCGAGGGAGGCACATCCATTTGACGTGGGCCTGAGTGTCGATGTAGGCGATGTAGGAGCAGTTCCCTACCAGCCCCATCTCGTAACGATGTATCTGCATATCGCGTATCAGGTTATCTGAGGAACTCCTTGAAGAACGGGATCACGTCAGCCTGACCCGGGATGCTGTACCGGGCTTGCGTGTGGCCGTGACCAACCTTTATTGTTACAGCCCTGTCACTCAGGGCGCGGAACATATCCTCATCCGTCTTGTCGTCGCCTATCACCAAGATGAAATCCGAGCATGCTTCGGAGAGAAGTTTGGTGGCTGCGACACCCTTATCAACACCGGCAACGCGCACTTCGATAACCTTATTTCCGTCGATCACCTGCAGGCTGGCATTTCGAATCAGGTGAAAGAGGCTGTCCAGCAGTTCCCGCGAGCGTATAAACCCGAGATCACGCTCTACGTTGCGGTAATGCCAGGCCAGGGTATGATTCTTTTCCTCGATGAATGAACCCGGGCTGCGTTGAGCAAACAGCTCGAGCGTAGGTTTAATAACCTGCTTCCAGGCCTGGTCGGAAGAATTTTCGTGGATCCACTCGTCGCCGTCCTTCTTGATAGATGCCCCATGTTCAGCAACCAGGTTGACTGGCAGATCACGAAACCATTCTTCCAGGACCGTACTGTCGCGGCCGCTTATGATCGTAACGATCGTGCATTTGTCGGCGGCAAGTTGTTCCAGCAACTGAATGACTTCCGAACCCGGCGCAGCCTCACGCGGATGGCGGGCAAATGGAACCAGCGTTCCGTCATAGTCGATGAAAAGACATCGCCGTTTTGCCTTCCGGAATTGCCCGACAATTTCACTGGCGACGGCGGGTGTAATGAATTTCGATTCCTGCATGCGTTGCTCTTTCTTTACGTCGGCAAGTTGCTGCAAAAAATCATTCACCCAATCCCGCACATCATAATCTACCAACCGTTTTTGCATCATCGCAATCTTATGTCGCTGTTCCGGCGGGCTCATGGTCAGCGCTTCGCAAATCGCGTCCGCCATCTCCACCTCGTCCATGGGATTGACGAGTAGCGCTTCGCCCAGTTCGCTTGCCGCGCCGGCGAGCTCGCTAAGGATCAACACGCCCTTTTGTCCCGCACGACTCGCAATGTATTCCTTCGCCACAAGGTTCATCCCGTCGCGAAGCGGTGTTATCAGGCCTACGTCGGCAACCTGGTACAGGGCACACAGTTCATCAAATGGAACGTGGCTATAACGATAAATGATGGGCTGCCATTTCAGCGTGGAGTGCTTCCCGTTGATGCGGCCCACGTGCTCCTCGATCATCTTTCGTCGTTCGTTGTACTTCGAGATGATCACGCGGGATGGAACCACCACAAGGATGAATACGACCTTCTCGCGCCATTCAGGGTATTTGTCCAGAAACTTTTCGAAACCCCTCAGCCGGTGCGTTACACCCTTGGTGTAGTCGAGCCGGTCGACGGAAAAAATGATCTTGCGATCCACGAAGTTTCGCTGAATTTCCTCCCGCGCTTTGACGGTAGATGGCTTTTGAATGGCTTTGTGAAACAGATCATAGTCGATGCCCAGAGGGAAAAGGTCGACCTTGACCGTTCGGTTGCCCAATGCGATCCCGCGAAACTGGTGGTCATGTCCCAGTACCATCCGGACCGTCTTCAAGAAATGTTGCACGTATTCATGCGTGTGAAATCCGATCAGGTCGGCACCCAGCATCCCGCGTATCAGCTTTTGCTTCCATTCACGGTGAAGCAACCGAAAAATCTCATATGATGGGAAGGGTATATGCAGGAAGAAACCGATCGTGGCGTCCGGCATCTTCTCTCGAATAAACTCAGGAAGAAGGAACAGATGATAATCATGGATCCAGAGGACATCGCCCGGTTGAAGGATCGTCAAAAGCTTGTCGGCGAAAATGCGGTTTACCTCCACATATTTTGCGAACGCGTCCTCATCGTAGATAACATACGACGTAAAATAGTGGAATAGTGGCCACAGTGTGGCGTTGCAGAAACCATTGTAATACTTGTTGTAGGTTCGGGGCTCGATGAAAATCGGTTCCACGTGAAAGTAACTGCCCCCGCTATTCTGCTTCCTGAATTTTTGCCACCGCGTTTCGGGAAAGTCGGCCGAACCTACCCATATCTTATGGGAGAACGCCTTTTCCCGCGTTTCATCCTCAAAATAGCTTTTTAATGCAGTGACGAGTCCACCGTCACTCTGTTTGATGGTAACCTTGTCTTTCTTTTCCTGTACTTGATAAGGCAACCTGTTTGAAACCAGTATCAGGCGCCGTTCCGGCGTATCCTCCATGTGTATGCATTAGTATAACGGCAGGACCAAAAACCACACCGGTCCTGTTAAAAATTTACAATCTACCCATGTATTTTGTTCGCACAGTATCACTTTTTTTGGTTTTGGCACCCTGCAAAAAGATTTTTGCCGGAAATCCAAACTGTGCTACATTTGCAGTCCTTAAACCGGCTCTTTCAGGCCTGCCGGTCATAATGGGGAGCATAGCTCAGCTGGTTCAGAGCATCTGCCTTACAAGCAGAGGGTCGGGGGTTCGAATCCCTCTGCTCCCACTGATTATCAGCCACTTGGATATCTAGGAAGTGGCTTCTAAACCCGCTCTTCAGGGTATTCCCTCCGAAACAGCTTCCAATATTCTTTGACGGCATTCTTCATGTCCTTACGCAACGCCAGAATGCCCAAAAGGTTCGGCACGGTCATCAGCGCTATCGTAATGCCCGATAACGTCCATATTATGGTCGTATCAGTAAACGCCGCCAGGAAGAAGCCGATCACATAGATGATGTGATAGTAAAAGACAGACTTCGCACCGAACAGGTAGGTCATGGCGCGGTCGCCGTAGTATGACCACGAGATCGCTGTTGAAAAGGCGAACAGCAATAACCCAAACGTTACGATGTATTCGCCATAATCGCCGAGAAAACTCCTTTTGAAGGCTTCCACCGTCAGC
>DASVCT010000261.1:0-5141 GCA_036381475.1 Cyclobacteriaceae bacterium | reverse complement strand
AGGCGTTGTTCAACATTGCGATTCTCCACGCCAGCCAGGGCAACTACCAGGATGCGCTACGCGACCACTGGAAGGCGCTCTCTATCTGGCGGTCTTTGGACGACAAAAAAAATGAAGCGATTTCACTGAGCAGCATAGGTGAACTGTATCACCTGATGAAAAACGACGCCCGCGCCCTGGCCAACCACGTAGCGGCGTTGAAGATCCGACGGAAATTGGGCGACAAGCGTGAACTCGCCGAATCGTACAACAACATCGGCATCATCTATTACTTTAACGAGAACTATGAACGGGCCATAGCAAACCTGGAGCTCGCGGTTGCGGCGGGACTGGAAAGCCAGGCCAAGCAGGAGATCAGCAGAAGCTACGAGTACCTTTCAAACGCACACCAAAAGCAGGGCGACTACAAGCGTGCTTTAGAATACAAAGAACTTCACCACGCCATCCTGGATTTTATCCAGACCGAGAAGAATGAACGCGAGCTGCTAGAAATTCAGAACCGCTATGAAATGGCGCAGAAGGAATCGCAGATCGTGAAGCTGGAATACGATAGCCAGGTGCGGGAAAGGGAACTGCGAACACAGAAATCAATCCGGAATTTCCTCTATGCCCTCGTAGCATTGATCCTGATTATCGTGGTCCTGATCCTCTATTCTTATGTCCAGAAACAGAAATCCAACCGACACCTGCAGGTAGCGCACAACCGCGTACAGCATAAGAATGCGCAGTTACAGCGGCTGAATGCAACGAAGGATAAATTCTTTTCTATCATAAGCCACGATCTCCGGGGACCTCTGAATTCGCTTACCTCCTTTTCGGAGTTGCTGATCAACCACATGGATCAACTCACCCGTTCGGAAATTCAGAGCCTGGCACGCGATCTCGACCTTTCCGTCAAAAATCTTTACGGCTTGCTGGAAAACCTCCTGGAGTGGTCGCGTTCGCAAACCGGAACGATTCAGTTTACGCCCGAGCCCTTCGACCTCTCGGCATTGCTGGAAGAGAATCGCTCCTTGCTGAGCCAGCAGGCGCAAAGCAAACGCATTACGTTGCTGTACGAGGCACCGGAAGGTGTCATCGTTCGCGCCCATAAGCCTTCCGTGAGCACCGTGATCCGGAACCTGATCTCTAATGCGATCAAGTTCACGCCTCAGGGAGGTGTTATCAAACTGGACATCCGATGCGGGTCGGGCGAGGCAGTTGTCTCCGTCGCGGACACGGGAGTGGGTATGGACCAGGAGGCCATAGAGAAGATTTTCCGGATCGACGCGAAGCATACGACCATGGGTACGGCCAACGAAAAAGGAACCGGATTGGGATTGATCCTATGCAAGGAATTCGTTGAAAAGAATCACGGTAAAATCTGGGTGACCAGTGAACCCGGAAAGGGATCTGTGTTTTATTTCTCCTTGCCCGAACATATGTCAGCGCCGAAGCCAGCCGTGCAAGGCCAGGTCAGCGCGAACTACTGAGGTCGTGAACGATCGCCGTTCCCGTCGACAAGGTAATCGATCAGCTTGTCTATGGAGCGGTCGAGCATTTCAAACACCTCCTGAAATCCACGTTCTCCACCGAAATACGGATCCGGCACTTCTTCGCCCGGACCCAGGGGATCGAATGACCGGATAAGGTCGATTCTTGCGCGGGTATTTCGGCCGTTGGCAAGCCGCTTTGTGGATTCATGGTTTCTGAAGTCCATCGCGAACACGTAGTCGTACTCGTCCAGGTGTTTCAGACTCAGCTGTTGCCCGCGATGCGTGATGGTTATCCCGTTTTTTAACGCATTGCGCATCGTCCGGTCGTCGGGCGGTTGGCCAATGTGGTAGTCGGACGTTCCCGCGGAATCTGCAGCCAGGACGCCATCCAGACCCCGTGTCTTCACCTTGTGCTTAAAAATGGCTTCTGCCAGCGGTGAGCGGCAAATGTTTCCCAGACAGACAAACATTACTTTTGTCATTGGCACTCAATCAGTTAGAAAAAATATTACCCAAAAACGCCATTTCTCCCGCAAAATTAAGAAGGTGGGGGTTACTTCCGCCGGACCAGGCCTATAGAGAAATGCATAGCACACTTTAACCGCCTTTTGGTTTGGAAAGTCCCACCGGTTCCCACCGGTGGGCTTTCTTATTTTTTGCGTGTTGATGTGTTGATGTGCTGAAGTGTTGAAGTTGAGCTGCCCGAACGTTTGGGGTATAAGTTGAGGTGGAGTTACCAAATCACTGGACTCCGGTTGACCTTGTCGAAAGAGACTCACTTTTTCGTCAATCTGTCGTATATCCAATCCCCACCGTTACCGCGCTGCGTTGCTGGAGGGTATAATCGCCATAAATACAGAAGTGTCCGATCTGTAGTCGGGCGCCGGCGGTGACGCGCATGCTGTTGTCGTTAAAAGAAAGGTGGAGTGGGTCAGTGAGGACGACCTCGTTGTCGGTGCCGTCGCCGAAGATCACGTAAGAACCCAGCACTTCCGCATTTGACTTTGATACGTTATAGCCGACGCCTCCATAAAAGGTGATCGCCTCCAATTGTTTTGAGATTAGAGCCTGTACCAGAAACGCATGCACTTTGAACGGCGTTTCCTGCGCACGGGTATCTCCTGCAGCAGGCGGAAAATCACCGACTGCTGTTTGTATCTCCCCGGCTACGCGCGTATATCCGGCAAACAGGGAAAGATCAAAATCCTTTTCGCTCCATGCCTTGATGTGCTGCTTGATGTCGTGCTGGAAACCCAAGCCAACCAGACCCGCACGAGTAACGGAACCTAGGCCGACAGTGGGGATGAAACGGAGTTTGGCATCCGTCTTCTTTCCAATACCCACGGCAGCCTGAAACATGGGTACTGTTATGCCCTTAACCAGCCATCGGTTGGCAAAGTCGAGGCCCGGCGCACCGGAAAAGTTTATCGTCTCGGGGCCACCCGGGGTATTAAGTGTCGTCTCAAAGACCGTCGAATTTTCAGGACCTACGATCGTGGGCGCGACACCATTACCACCGACCAGGGTTGTGTTGGTCAGACCGAGCTCAGCGGGTCGAAAGGTCGTTGCCGACGAAGGGAAGAAAATGCCCGTAGCGGAAATTGAGATGTCGAAACCAAGCCGGTCATGGGTATGCGCCGTATTAGACCATCCACCGTTGACGCCGTAGGTGAAACCTTCCATCACGGGGTTGAGGTAAGCGCTGGTCAGCTTACTGCCGTCCACTGCGCCGGCCTGAATATACGTGATGAACCGGTTAGCCTGGGCGAAAGTATCGGTAGCCAGAGCGACGGCGAAGAGCAAGGTGGGCAGGAATCGGAGGTAAAAAAATTTCATAACGAAGTAACGGTTAGGTAACGCAATTTAAGTCTTTGGGTAGGTATTTGAAACCTTGTGTACCTTTAAACCGATTTAGGTTCTTACATGGGGTTTCTTTACGATTGCTTTATCCTTACTTACCGTATTCTTTCCCGGCTGTCTGCCCCATTTAATCCAAAGGCAAGGCTGTTTGTCGGCGGGCGGAAGGGGTTGTTCGAAAGGTTGTCGAAGGCCCTTGAAGGGCACAGCAAGCCAGTGGTTTGGTTTCATTGCGCGTCTTTGGGGGAGTTTGAACAAGGCCGGCCGCTGATCGCCCACGTTCGCGAGGCGTATCCCGGTCATACCATCCTGCTAACCTTTTTTTCTCCATCGGGATACGAAATGCAGAAGGAATACGATAAAGCAGACATCATTTCTTACATGACCCTCGACACGCGTTCGAACGCACGCCGGTTCGTTGATCTGGTAAAGCCGGTCCTCGCTGTGTTTGTGAAGTATGAATTCTGGCATCACCACATAGCCGAACTGGCGCGTCAAAATGTTCCTCTCGTCTCCGTATCCGCCATCTTCCGGCCCGGACAAATTTTCTTCAAGCCTTATGGAGGATTTTATCGTCGAATGCTTCAACGGTTTACACACTTGTTCGTACAGAACGAAGAATCGCTAACCCTTTTAGAAAGCATCGGGATCCGGCAATGCACCCGGGCAGGCGACACACGGTTCGATCGTGTGTTTGAGATTGTTCAGCGTGCAGAAGAGATACCGGTTGCGCGTGATTTCAAGGGGATGTCAAAGGCGATGGTTGTCGGGAGCTGCTGGCCTGACGACATGGAGGTGCTGACGCCTTTCATAAATAATAAAGCGGCTTCGGGTGAGCTGAAGTTCATTTTGGCGCCCCATGAAATCAGCGAGGCATTCATACAGCGTATCATCGGTTCCCTCAACGTTTCGGTCGTTCGTTATTCGGAGGCGTCGGGAGCCGATCTCGATTCTTGTCGTGTTCTTATTATCGACAACATCGGAATGTTGTCGCGGTTGTACCGCTACGGCGAATTCGCGTTTGTAGGGGGCGCGTATGGCGACGGACTCCATAATATATTGGAGGCGGCATGCTATGGCGTACCCGTATTTTTTGGCAACCGTAACTACCGGAAGTTTGCCGAGGCGTTGGAACTCATCAGGCGCGGGGCAGCGTTTGCGGTGGCCGATTATCCCGAACTTCTTCAGCGTTACGAGCAGCTTCGTGAAGACGAGCATTACCGCAATGCTACCCGGGTGGCGGAGGAATATGTTCGGGAGAATCTTGGCGCTACCAAGACCATTCTCCAGTATCTGGACACAATCCTCAGAGCATGAAAGGAACCGTGATGCGTTCGACAGGGTCGTGGTATGATGTCCGCGGGGAGGATGGGAAAAACCATGAGTGCCGCATACGAGGCAAGATCCGTCTCGAAGGAATCAAGGAAACGAATCCGGTGGCGGTGGGCGACCGTGTCGAGTTTGACGAAGGAGAAAAGGTAATCACAGACATCCTTCCCCGCGACAACCACATACTCCGGGCGTCGGTAAAGAAGACGGGACATTCCAATGTTCTCGCCGCCAACGTAGACCAGGTGATGATCATTGCCACGCTCGCGTTCCCCCGTACATCGCTTGGCTTCATTGATCGCGTCAGCGTATCCGCGGAAGCGTTCCGCATCCCACAATTCATTGTGTTCAACAAGGCCGACATGCTGAATGATGGGGAGCGTGAAAAACTGGCTGAGGCCATGGAGATTTATACGGCGATCGGTATCCAATGCTTGTCCCTCTCAGCGCTTCATGGTGATATCACACCAGTCACATTTC
>DASVCT010000260.1:0-5088 GCA_036381475.1 Cyclobacteriaceae bacterium | reverse complement strand
GACGGATACGACCCTTCGGGCATTGAGCTTGGTGAATTCAGCGCGCGAGAGACGGCCTTGCTCATCAGCAAGAGTCATGCGATTTCGAATTATCGGTTTGGCTTAACTATCAAAGGGGTCTTCTCTTCTCTTGCCGGTTTTCGGTCGGCAGCCTTGTTGTTCGACATCGGAGGCGTTTTTATTCATCCCGACAAAGACCTGACCGTGGGACTTGTAATACGGAACGTCGGATTTATGCTTTCGGAATATTCGGAATCGAGTACGACTGCACTACCCTTTGACGTGCAATTCGGCGTCACGTTCAAACCCGAATACATGCCGGTACGTTTTTCATTTACGGCTCATGACCTCGCCGACGTGGACGATGGATACTACAATCCCCAGGACGGAGAGGTGTCTGCATTGAACAAAGTACTGCGCCACCTTAATTTGGGCGCGGAGGTATTGCTACACCGGAGCGTTTCCCTTTTGGCGGGCTATAACTTCAGGCTTCACCGGGAATTGCGAATGGAAGAGTACGGCGGAGGCGCCGGTATTACCTTGGGTTTTGCGGCAAGGGTCAGGGCATTTGAATTTACTTTGAGCCGATGTGGTTATATAGCAGGTGTGGCCTCCTATAATCTTACCCTCGCTGCCGACATTAACGGAATGTTGAAGAGAAGATCAATACTATGATGGATAACAAATATCTGACGCCGCAACAGATTGTTGAGGAGCTGGACAAATACATTATCGGGCAATACGACGCCAAGCGAAACGTCGCGATCGCACTCCGAAACAGGTGGCGACGGATGAGTGTCGAACCGGATATGCAACGGGAGATCGTCCCTAACAATATCCTTATGATCGGCGCCACGGGTGTCGGGAAAACGGAAATCGCACGCCGTCTTGCGCGGATTTCGGATGCGCCGTTTGTCAAGGTGGAAGCATCAAAGTTTACCGAGGTCGGTTACGTGGGTCGTGATGTGGAAAGTATGGTACGCGACCTCGTCGATCAGGCGGTTAACCTGGTCAAGGCGGCGAAGAAAGAACAGGTAAAAGAAAAGGCAGCGCTTGCGGTTGAGGAGATCATCCTGGATGCTCTGATTCCCCCGTTAAGACAACAACATCCTGCTCCCAAGGCGCCGGGTTTTGCTCCGGCGCAGGAGGCGACAACGCCTGAATCCGACGTGGAGTTAAACGAACGTACGCGGAATCTTTTCAGGGAAAAGATTCGCAATGGCGAACTGGACGACCGACGCATCGACATCAGCATCAAGGCGCCGTCAACACCGGGCATCGGCATGGTCGGCGCGGGTGTGATGGACGAGGTTTCCATGATGAACCTTCAGGAAATGCTCAACGGAATGTTGCCGAAGAAAACACGGAAGCGGCGGGTGACGGTAGCAGAAGCGCGGAGGATACTGCTGGAAGAAGAGGCTGCGAAACTCATCGATATGGATGAGGTGAAGGAGGAGGCGATCCGGAAAGCCGAAAACTCGGGGATCATATTTATCGATGAGATCGACAAGATTGCGTCAGGGGGACAGAAGGGTGGCGGACCGGATGTGAGTAGGGAAGGGGTACAACGCGATTTGCTTCCCATCGTCGAGGGCAGTACCGTGAATACCAAACACGGCATCATCAAGACTGACCACATTCTTTTCATAGCGGCAGGGGCGTTCCATATTTCGAAACCCTCGGATCTTATACCCGAACTTCAGGGTCGTTTCCCCATCCGTGTCGAGCTCGACAACCTCACGCGCGATGACTTCATCCGAATCCTCACCGAGCCAAAGAACGCTTTGACGAAGCAATATGAGGCGCTTTTTGCTGCCGAGGGCGTCAAGGTTACCTTTACAAAGGACGCGATCGAGGAAATAGCAGGCACGGCCTTCACTATAAACTCGGAAATAGAGAACATCGGCGCACGCCGTTTGCATACCGTGATGAGCAGGCTGCTGAACGAATTCCTTTTCGACGTGCCCGATAAGATTGGCGCCAATGCGGTCATTACCATCAACGCAGAAATGGTGAAGGAGAAACTTCAAGGGCTGATCAAAAACAAAGACCTCAGTGAATATATTCTTTGAGCATGCGCGTCACGGCCATTGTGCTTGGTTTATGCCTGCCAACTGTCATTCCCTCTTTCGGGCAGGAGCGTGACACGCTGAATCATACTTTTATCAAATCGTATTCGGATTACTTCCTGGTTTGGCCCGTGCTGAAGCAACGAAGCCTCAACTTTACCGTCAGGGATCCGGGTCATAACCGCGTGCTTCAGTACAAGCCTAACAATTCGTATACACTAGGCCTGGGCGCTCATGTTTTCGACCTTTCCTTTGAATTCACCTTTGCCGTTCCCATCCAGGAAAAGAACCCGTCAATCTATGGCCACTCTCACGTTCGCGACTTTCAGGTCAATGCCCTGGGACGTTCGTGGGGAGCAGACCTTTTTGTGCAGCGGTATACGGGCTTTTATTCCGACAACGCGAGAACGCCTGCATTTTTTTCCTACGCCATCCGACCCGACATGACCGCGCGCAATGTGGGTATCTCGGGAGTCTATGTGTTTCAGCCTGACCGGTATTCATTAAGGTCTGCGTTTGCCTTCTCTGAACGACAACTTGTAAGTGGCGGATCCGTTTTGCTTTCCGGGACGCTGAATGGTTTTAAGGTTGTAGGCGACTCAGCCTTGTTCGACGTGGATGACGGAGCGGCGGGGAGCACGTTTCGGAAACTGAAGTACACGACGTTAAGTCTTGCCCCCGGCTACGCCTACACTTTTGTTCGCGGTCATTTTTTCGCCAGCGGAGCGCTAACGGCGGGTCCGGCACACAACTGGATCTACCATATCGACGAGGACGGCAGTGCGGAGCACGATATCCGCTTCGATGTTTTCGCGTCGGTGAAGGTCGGGGCCGGATACAGTACAGACGCCTTTTTTGCCGGCTTCAACTTCTCACAGCAGTCGCGTACCGTCCGGTTTGACGACCTCAGGTTTACCAATAACAGCAGCACGTTCCGGCTTCTTGTTGGGTTCCGGTTTCGGGAATTCGGCATCCTGAAAAAATCAGTCGCCGACCTGCCGCAGGAACTGATGGAACTTTGAGGCTATTTCCTTTCCTTGCTTTTCGGGTAGTCGAAGTATTCGAGTGTACCTTTTCCCCAGGTGACGTCCTGCCATCGATCGACGGGGAAGGTGATGCCTGCAATGCCGCATGTTGGTACATTAGTGAGCAACCGCGCTGCGAGCGAGTTTACAAAGTCGGTGAGGCCGGGATTATGTCCGAAGATCATAACGTTATCGATCGTGTCACTGATTTCGTGAACGACATCGAGCATGCCGTCTTCGCTGGCGTGATAGAGTGCGCGTTCCACCTTGATGTCCTTTTCAGGATATCCCAGGATGTCAGCGAATATCCTGCAGGTTTCCATGGCACGCCGCGCCGGACTGGAGATCATTTGGCCTATGGCGACTTCCCGCTCTTTAAAGCGTTTGGCCATGCGTGGCGCGTCTTTAAGGCCTCTGTTGCTGAGCGGACGTTGCACGTCCTGCAGCGAGAGATCGTCCCAGCTTGATTTGGCGTGACGCACGATGTAGAGATGCTTCATCACAGGCGGATTGGTGTTACTAAAATTAGCAAAGGCTGACGAATTATTATCTTCGCGCCTATGTCCACCTTCAGAAAGTTCAGGAAAAGCATAAAGTACGACCTCCTTTACGGCCTTGTGAGGACGCTGATATTCCTGTCCACACTGCCGCCGCGACGACTTTGGCTGTCGTTCTGCGGAGGGCTCGGGTTGCTGGCCCATGCCTTGTCCAGAAAAACCCGGGCGCTGGTGCGAAAACATCTTTCCATCGCCTTTCCCGAACTTTCCGATCGTGCTATCCGGTCTCTGGCAAGGGAAACGTTCCGCATGCTGGGCAAAAATGGGGGAGAGATCCTTCGTGCTTCGCGCATCGCGACGCTTGAACAACTGGGCCGGGTCCTCGTGACACACGATTACGAGAATTTTGAAGCGGCAAACCGAAAGGGCAAGGGTGTTATTTTTCTCACCTGTCACCTTGGGGCGTTCGATCTCCAGGTGACGAACATGGCGCTTCGGGGTCTTCGTCCCAACATTATCGGAACTCCGCTGAAGGATCCACGATTGAATGACCTGCTTTGGAACTACAGGAACAAGCACGGTGCTGTCGCGATAGAGCGTGGCCGTGAGACTTTCAGGATGATCAAGGTACTCAAGTCGGGTGGGTCGGTGGCGCTGCTCATCGATCAGGACACGAAGGTGAAGAGTGTATTTGTGGATTTTTTCGGTCGAAAGGCGTCCACTCCCGTTGGGGCTACGGTTCTCGCCATGAAAACCGGTGCCGCTCTTGTACCGACTTATGTCTACTTAGGGGAAGACGGCATGCAGCACATGCACATACTTCCGGAAGTGGAGATGCGAGTTACCGGAGACGAAGAGGAAGACGTGGTGTACAACACCCAGGTTTTGACGACAATGATTGAAGGATGGATCAGAAAACATCCTTCGCAGTGGGTATGGATGCATGAACGGTGGAAGACGGAGGAGAATAGGGAGACGGGGCGATAGGGAAATAAGGAAATAAGGAAATAAGGGTGTATAGGGGTATAGGGTACATAGGGTAGGGTGCATAGGGGGTTCACGGATGGAAATAAGTGGGTAAATTGCGGAGGAATGCCACCGATTACCGATTACCGATTATCTGATTACCGATCACCGATTACGGGTTACCCGATTACTTCCTACTACTTATTTCTTGAATATGAAATAAACAGCGAGGATCAGGAAGGCGAACCCGATCAGGTGGTTCGTACGGAATGTTTCGGTCTTGAAAAGGATGAGGGAGAAGATCACAAACACGGTCAGGGTAATGACTTCCTGAAGCACCTTTAGTTGAACCAGGTTGAATGGTCCGCCGTAGGCTTTGTAGCCGATCCGGTTAGCCGGTACTTGCAGCACGTATTCGAAAAAGGCGATTCCCCAGCTGATCAGGATGATGCTGAAAAGCGGAAGGCTCTGGCTCCATTTCATATCCTTGAAGCGCAGATGCCCGTACCACGCGAAGGTCATGAACGCGTT
>DASVCT010000259.1:0-3577 GCA_036381475.1 Cyclobacteriaceae bacterium | reverse complement strand
TGGCCAATAGGCAGACCGAAGGCGACGGGGTAGTCTGCGTCCCTGACATGGCGAAGGAGGATTTCCTGTACCGACTCTCCAAACGGTGTGTTGGAGTCTTTGATACCTGTCATGTATCCGATGGCAAGCCCTGCCAGCTTGTCGAGTTTGCCCGCGCGCTTAAGCTGCGTCATCATTCGGTCAAGCTTGTACTTGAATTCATCGATCTCTTCGATCACCAGGATGCGACCCTTCGTTTCAGGTTCAATTGGCGTCCCCATCGCATCGAGAAGGATAGAAAGGTTTCCTCCGATCACCGTGCCCGACGCCTCGCCCTCGATGTTGCCTGACACGGGCGGTGCCTGGATCGGTAACGTACTGCCGAAGAGAATGTCGTGCAGGTTCTGCACGGAGGGTCGTGCCGCGGGATCGCTGAACTGCGCTGGCATGGACGCATGGATGCTTTCGAATCCGGTGCGGAGCATCAATAGGTGAAGCGCGGTAATGTCGCTAAAGCCGACGATCCATTTGGGGTACTTTTTGAATTTTGTCAGGTCGATGCGCTGCAGAATACGCGTGGTGCCATAGCCACCCCTCGCGCAGAATATTGCTTTGATCCTGCGACTATCGAGTGCCTGTTGGAGGTCGACCCAACGCTCCTCATCGGATCCTGCAAGGTAGCTGTGGCTTTTGCTCATGACGTTGTCGCCGACGACGACCTTGAGGTCCCACTGTTCCAGGACGCGCACGGATCGTGCTAATACTTCGCGCGTAATCTTGCCGGCGGGCGCCACCAGCGCGACACGGTCGCCGCGTTTGAGATATCGGGGTGCGATCATGATCGGGTAAGAAAAAAACCCCGTGTTGTTACGGGGTTTTTGCCGGAAAGTTTTTCGTCGCGCGATTTATTTTTGCGTGGTGGAGTCCGTCTTTGGTTTCGGTGTGATACCCATCTTCTTCAAAACGAGTTCGGAGACATCGAGCTGTTCATCGCCATAGAGCACCACATCCAGACCTGACACGCCACCGGTAATGATCAGGTTAAAGCCGTTCTCCTTGGCTACGGCCTGGATCGCATCGCTAACTTTCTTGTAGACGGGCTCCATGAGTTCAGCCTGTTTCTGTTGAATCGTTACCTGGGCATCTTCCTGGAGCTGTTGAAGATTTTGTTGCAACTGCTGAAGTTCCCGTTCGGTGTTGTTCCGTACGGCTGGCAGCATGTTGTTTAGGTTCTGCTGATAATCTTCAAGCTTTTGCCGGAATTCGGCGGCCTTAGTGTCCATTTGCTTTTTCAGCGCATTCTGTACAGACTGCAATTCGGTCTGAATTTGCTTTTGTTCAGGCATCTGGTTGAAAATATAATCGACGTCGGCGAATCCTATTTTCTGTTGAGCCTGTGCTTCGACAGTATATGCGCTCGCTGCCAATCCGATCAGCAATAGAATAATTACTTTTCTCATTATTTCAGTTTCAAGTTTAGTTCTTAATTACATCGTTCGGGTCGCCCAGCCCGAGTTCGTCAAGGACAAAGTCCGTGTAGTCGTACCGCGGGTCTGTATAGATCATGACGAGTTGGCTCGATTTATCAAAAACAATTGCCAGGTTATTCTGCTTCGCTACCTTTTCTGCGGCGTCCCATACCTTATCCATCACCGGCTTAACAAGCTCCTTTTTCTTCAGGAAAAATAGCCCCTCGAATCCGAATACCTTATTTTGATATTGTTTCAGTTCATCTTCCTTCTTGCGGATAGCCGACATGCGCTCGTTTCGCATTTCCTCCGTCAGCAGCACGCGTTCGGCCTCCAGTTCTGCATACATCGCCTCTATGCCTTTCGACATTTCCTGGATTTCCTTCTCCCACCCCTGGGAAAGCAGGTTAATTTCGCTCTGCGCTTCCCGGTATTCGGGCATTTTATTGAGGATGTACTCCGAGTCGATGTATCCGAACCTCTGAGCTTCAACAAAAGTCAGGCCGAAAAAGAGGAAAAATAATGCAATAAAACAAATCCGCATAGTTATCTGAGTTGTTGGCCGATCGTAAAGTGGAACTGCGAACCGCTGATATCGTTGGAAAACGGCAGCCTGTCAAAACCATACGCCCAATTCAGTCCGATCAGGCCGAAAGCCGGCATGAATAACCGAACGCCCGCACCTGCCGATTTGTATAACTTAAACGGATTAAAATCTTCATAATTACCCCAGTTGCCCCCGGCTTCCGTAAAAATGAAGCCGTAGATCGTAGCTGCATTTCCGGTGGTAACAGGGTATCGCAACTCAAGGCCCAGCTTGTCGTAAACAATGCCTCCCTGGGTATCCTTAGGTGCTTCCTGCCCGTATCGGGCATACAGCGGCGGTGTGACCAGGTTGTCTTCGTATCCCCTCAAACCGATGATCTCCTGACCGAGCACGAACGAGCCGATACCTCCGGCAAGTCCTGCACCGCCCATGAAGAATCGTTCAAACGGACCGATTCCATATTTCTTCGAATAGGATCCGATGAATCCAAAATGCGCCTTGGCCTCCAGCACGAGTTTCTTCTTGTTGTCAAGTGGCATGTAGTACTTCGCATCGAACATCCACTTGTGATACTCGATCCACTTGAACTTCTGTTGATTGAATGCTTCAACCGACGCAGGATCTTCGGGATCATACCCATCGTAGTTCAGGTCACGCCACAGGGAGAAAGGCGGGGTCAACGAAACGCTCAACGATATTTCAGAACCTTCCGTCGGATACCGTGGGTCGCCAGTACTCCTTCGTGAGAGCGTGGTGTTCAGGGTGATGCTGTTAGCCTCTCCGTTAGAGAAGCCGATGCCTACCGGGTAATCATTAAGCGAGTATTTCGTGTACGAAAGCGAGTTCGACAGGGTGAAGTAGTTGTCGGGCCATTCCAGCAGTCGGCCCAGACCTACTGAGACATTCAGTACGCTCAGCTTCTGCGCGTCGTTGATCTCCGCCCGGTAACCGTAGTAAAACGCACGTTGGACGGAGCTGTTGAAACTCACCGTGAACGACTGCGGCTTGCGGCCACCCAGCCAGGGCTCGGTAAACGAGAATCCATAATTCTGATAGGCTTTGCCGTTGGCCTGCATGCGCAGGGAGAGTCGCTGGCCATCGCCGACCGGAAGCGGCCGCCATTTGGAGCGGTCCGGTATGTTGCGAATGGAAAAGTTATTGAACGTAAGACCCAGGGTACCCACAAAGCCATAGTATCCACCCCAGCCGCCGGAAAGTTCTATCTGGTCGTTGGATTGTTCCTCAACCGTCCATTCGATGTCAACCGTTCCGTTCGCCGGATTGGGCACGAGGTTCTGGCTGATCTTCTCCGGATCGAAATAGCCGAGCTGGGCTAGGGATTGTTGCGTCCGGATAATGTCGGATCGGCTGAACTTCCGGCCGGGGACGGTCCGGAGTTCGCGGCGGATCACGTGGTCGCTGGTGCGTTCGTTACCTGTGATCGTGACCTGGTTGATGGTAGCTTGTTCACCCTCCGAGATGCGCATCTCCACGTCGATCGAGTCGCCGACGATAGCCACTTCATATGGCTGAATGCGGAAGAACAGGTAGCCATCATCCATGTAAAGGCCGCTGATATCAG
>DASVCT010000258.1:0-5283 GCA_036381475.1 Cyclobacteriaceae bacterium | reverse complement strand
AACCCCGAACGCGTCCGGCGGCTCCTAAAAAGCGTGGCGCGGCTGGAGTTCTGGGATGTCATTGAGCCGTTTACGATACAATCATCGCTGATGGCCATTAACGACATGTTAGTTGCCGAACAGCGTGCCAAAACACCTCGCGCTGCTGCGGACACAACCCAAACCGCTGAGCCGTCGACAGGTGCAGCGGCCGACAGCACGCTATCGGAACTCGAACGGCGTTTGTCCGCCGCCAGCGATAGTTCTGGTACGAAGCTCGATTCCCTCGCAAACCTGAACACCTCCCCGCTATTCGCGCTGAGTAATCCTCCCGGAACCTTCCGGTATGCACTCCAGGACACGGCTCAAATCAACGCGATATTCCGGCGCCCCGAAGTCAGAAATCTTCTGCCGCGAAACGTCGGCATTTTCTGGTCGAACAAACCTGAAAAGGCGGATCGGAATAATTTGACAGAGGAACCCAGACTGGAGTTGTATTTCCTGGACATCGGTCGGAATGGTAAGCCCAAGCTGACCGGCGAAACGATTACCAATGCACGCCATGAGATCGATCAGAAGGGCCGCTATGCTGTGAGCATGACCATGAACGCAGCCGGCACGAAGACGTGGGCGAAAATGACGGCCGATGCCGCCAGCAAACAGCCGCAGGGACGGATTGCCATAGTCCTCGACAACGCGGTGTATTCCGCACCGTACGTACAGGGAGAAATTCCCAACGGGAATTCACAGATCACCGGGAACTTCACGATTGAAGAAGCAAAAGACCTGGCCAATGTGCTCCGCGCCGGATCGCTTCCCGCGCCGCTTACCATCGTTGAAGAAGGTATTGTAGGTCCTACCCTTGGTAAGGAAGCGCTCGATCAGGGCCTTATTTCGATTGTCTGCGGACTGATATTAGTCGTTCTTTTCATGGTAGTGTACTATGCCAGGGGGGGATTCGTGGCAGACGTCGCACTTGTGTTCAATATCTTCTTCATTCTCGGGGTACTCGCGCAGCCTGCGCTGGCTACCGCGTTAACACTGCCCGGTATCGCCGGTATCGTACTGACGATGGGTATGGCGGTCGACTCGAATGTGCTCATCTTCGAGCGGATCAAGGAGGAAATGCTGCTTGGTAGAAAACTCAAGGATGCCATTAAGACAGGTTATTCGAAAGCCTTCGCCACCATCATCGACTCCAACTTAACGACATTCATCACGGGCCTCTTCCTGTTCCTCTTCGGACAGGGACCCATCAAGGGTTTCGCCACTGTGCTGATGATCGGTATCATTACGTCTGTGTTTTCGTCGGTATATATCTCGCGGGTTATCGTTGAATGGATGACCCGGCGGGGTGATGCCAGCAAGATTTCTTTTGAAACCTTTCTCTCCCGGATGGTCAAGAAGCGTAGATATTTCGATTTCATCCGGCATAGCAGGATGGCCTACGCGATTTCGGCTGGAACTGTGGTCGTCGGGTTTGTCCTGATACTCATCAAGGGGATGAATCTTGGTGTCGACTTTAAAGGTGGGTACTCCTACATCGTATCGTTCGCGCAGCCGGTGAATGCGTCAGAACTGAAGGTTGCCCTTACCGACGATTTTGAAGAGGCAGGAACCGAGGTGAAAAACTATGGCGGCAACAGTACCGTACGTGTCACGACTTCCTATCTCATTGACGAATCCTCGGACGAAGCAGGACAGCAGGTACGTCAGCGATTGATCCAGGGGATCGAGGCAGCTTATCCGGGAATCCAGTACACGGAATTTGCCGGGCAGGTAGACGAACAGCATTTTACAATCGAGAGTTCATCAAAGGTCGGCCCCACCGTTGCGGATGACATCAAGAAATCAGCCTGGAAGGCTACGCTGTTTTCACTGATCGGTATATTCCTTTACATCCTGTTCCGCTTCAGGAAATGGCAGTTCAGTATGGGCGGCATAATTTCCACCGTTCACGATGCGTTGTTTGTGTTTGCGGCATTCGCAATAGCGGATTTGTTCGGTATTACGTTCGAGATCGACCAGGTGTTTGTGGCTGCGATCCTGACGATCATCGGGTATTCCATCAACGACACCGTGATCGTATTTGACCGGATTCGCGAGCATATCAACATGGGGACGTCGCACGACAAACCCAAGATATTCAACGATGCCATCAATGAAACCCTTTCCCGTACGATCATCACGTCGGGTACAACCCTCCTGGTTGTTGTGGTGCTCCTGATTTTCGGCGGCGAAGTACTGCGCGGATTTGCATTCGCATTGTTTGTAGGCATCGTTGTGGGGACGTTTTCTTCGATATTCGTCGCGTCGCCTGTTGTCCTCGACCTGGACAAGCCGGACAAGGCCGAACCCAAGAAAGCGCCTTCAGCCGAGCGTAAACCGGTTGCAGCCCATTCGTAGCCGGCGCACGAGTGTATTGCGAATGATAAAGTGGTATGGAATCTTCTCCATACCACTTCTTTTATTGCTCGGGGGGGCCGATATACTGCAGCTCGACAAGTTCCGGAAGAGAGCGATTTAGTTTCAATATCCGGATGCGATAGGAAAACAGCTCCAGTTCGTCGCCTTCTTTAAGGTCGAAAGGTTTGTACATTACGAGGAGGCCGGAAAGCGTGTCGTATTCCGTCGACTCGGGGAGGGGATGTTCGATGATCTTGTTGATGTCGTGTATTGCTGATGTAGCGACAACCTTGTAGACGTTCCCGACGCGTGTTACGATCTGAATTTCCTGGTCGTGTTCGTCCTGTATCTCCCCTACGATTTCTTCGAGGATATCTTCAAGCGTAACGATACCTACCGTTCCGCCGTATTCGTTGACGACGATGGCCATTTGGTTCTTGGTGCGTTGGAACTCACGGAGCAGTTCATCGATAGGTTTATTTTCCGTGATGTAATATGGTTTTCGCGCGAGCGCCGTGAGGGTTTGCGCGCTCTTGCTCCAGTAGGCTTGAAAAACGTCTTTGGCATGGATGACGCCCACGATGTCGTCGAGGTTTTTGTCGTATACCGGATATCGCGTATAACCTTCATTGAAAATCATGCTAACGGCCTCTTCCAGGGAAGTGGCTGCGGGCAACCCCGATATTTTTATCCGCGGCACCATGATCTGTTTGACGACGCGGTTGTCGAATTCAAATACGTTCTGGATAAGTTCGCGTTCGCTCGATTCAATGGCTCCGCCCTCTTCGCTTTCCGCGATGATGAGTTTCAGTTCCTCTTCCGTGTGAACGGCATGCTCACCGGCGGGCTTTATGCCGACAGCCTTGAGCAGGATAATGGCAAATCCGTTGAGCAGTGCGATGAACGGCTTGAACACAAAGTAGAAGAACCTTAACGGCAGTGAGACTTTAAGCGCTGTGGATGTGGGATGGCGGATGGCGAGCGACTTGGGTGCAAGTTCTCCAAAGACGATATGGAGAATGGTGATGATCACGAAGGCAACAGGGAGGGCGATGTTGTGCGCGAGTTCGGAGTCCGGCTCGAATCCCAGGACGTGCATCAGGCGGAGGATGAGCACAGATACAACATCTTCTCCGACCCATCCCAGCCCAAGGCTGGCGAGGGTAATGCCCAGCTGTGTTGCTGCGAGGAAGCCGTCGAGGTTGTTGATGATTGCAAGCGCGGCCCTTTTTGACGGCGTACCCGACTGCAGGGCGATCTGGGAGGACCGGACTTTTACGATCGCGAATTCAGCTGCTACGAAGAAGCCGTTTAGGAAGACAAGGAAGAGCGTAAAGAGGATGTCAAGCGCCATGTCTTTCTAGTTGACCTTGTCCGGCGACACGCTTCTGCCGGTGCGTGCGCTTTCGCGGGCCGCATCGAGGATCTTCATCACGCTCAGATTGTTTGTGGTGCCACTGAGGTCATTGTCATCGGCCTTGACGTCGCCGGCAATGCGGGCCGCGAAGTATTGGAAGGGATCGTTGTAAGGAGTTTCGCGTTCGGTTGCCTCGAATTGTCGTTCCGGGTGGTCGTCGAGTCGATACCGCAAGTGGTGTCGGTTTTCGGCGAAGACGTAACCATTGGTACCATAAATTTCAATGTCTTTGCGACCGTAGGGCCAGTTCCACGACGCCTGGATGATCACCTGGGCGCCGGGGTAGGTGAGGATGATGGTCGCCTCGTCGTCGACGCGGGGGTAGATTTCCGGTTTGAGGGTTTGGGTGACGGCGGTGACTTGCTCGGGCATTCGTCCGTTCATGAGCCAAAGGGCGAGGTTGGCGCCATAGCAGCCGAAGTCGACAATGGCGCCGCCGCCGTTTTGTTCCGGGTCGGTGAGCCATTCAAGGAATTCTTCCTGGACTCCGATCTCTTTTGGTCCTTCATGACCGTCGTGCACGACGATCTTTCTGACGGTTCCCAGCTTACCGGACCTTACCCAATCGTGGGCGAGGTGGTTAGTGGGGTACCAGGTTGTCTCATAGTTGGTCATGAGGATGACCCCGTATTGTTCCGCCAAGCGAACCATTTCCAATGCGTGGTCGGCGTTGATAGCGAGCGGTTTTTCAACCATGACATGGATGCCGCGTGGCGCGCAGGCGCGTACTACGTCGCGGTGTGCGAGGATGCTTCCAAATGCAGCGACGGCGACCGGGCGGGTGGCGTCCAGCATTTCTTCCAGGGAGGGATAGATTTTGCTCATCGGGAAGCCGTAGCGCGTTGCATAGCGTTGTGCGACGGCGCGGTTCGGTTCGGCGATGCCGACGATTTCGATGTCACCCATTTTGGCGCTCTCGAAGGCCCATCCAACGTGTCCATGGGTCAGACCCGCGATGCCCAGTCTCAGGGGTTGGGCGAGAGATGGCAGGGTGGTCACGCACAGGAGCAGGAGGAAGAAAGTTCTGATCATTGTGAACATCCAGGCCGGATTCACAAGGGCCTGTTGATCAAATTTAGTGAATATTTATTCAGTAGGCAGTCCCGCAGCGGGCAGTGGGGGCACCTAATTCTCATACTCGTTGGCAAACAATCGCGACCGATAGAAACAGTGTGAGTGTTGAGTGTGAGTGTGAGAGTGAGAGTGAGGAAGTAGGAGAGCAAGAAGTAAAAAAAAACCAGCCCCAGCGGGGCGGCATGTTTGTAGCCCGGGGCAAGGCCGCCAGGTCGCAGCCCCGGGATGTGGTCAGAGATTAGTCGCGCGCCACAGGAAATCTTTGATCGGGGTACATCTTTTCTGGCGCGCAAGCAGGTGAGTTGAGATCAGGGAGAAACAGTGTGAGAGTGAGAGTGAGAGTGAAAGTGAGGAAGTATGAGAGTAAGAAGTAAAAAGAAAACCAGCCCCAGCGGGGCGGCATGTTG
>DASVCT010000257.1:0-35425 GCA_036381475.1 Cyclobacteriaceae bacterium | reverse complement strand
CGCCGGCATGCCGTTTTAAGAGCAGGTTTGGAGAGACCTGACCATTTTTTAAGCTGGAAACCCCGGGCCACCGGGGTTTTCTTTTTTTTTATCCCCTGCAGGGAAAAGTTGAAAAAGGCGTGTTTTTGTGCGCAAACGCATAGTTGGTACGGTTGGCCCCATATTTGTTTTAATCCAGACGAAGGGATAGGGATTTTTGATTGGCGATTATCGATTTGTGATTCTCGATTTGGTAGACACCGAAAATCAGTGTTCTGCTCAAAGAGATCGGCCAAAGGAACTCCAATAGGGGATGTAAATCACAAATAACAAATCGATAATCTCCATCTAAAATCCAATCCCAGGATTTTCGATTATCAATTTGATCGGCACGACAATGAAAGCAATTGTACCGCTCATGCTGCTCATTACGATGAGTGCATGTAATCTTTACGTTGTTGAACCGCGATACGAATACCGCGACAGGGTTACGGGCCATTATTCCGTCGACGAATACAGTCAGACTTATCGCGATTACGCGTACTATGGCATTCACGTTTTTCGTGGCAGTGGCCCGGATGGCATTTATATCGACAACCTGTATGGCACCGGGCTACGCGTCCGGGCATATGTTTCGTACGACCGCATTACCATTCCATTCCAGGTGGTGTCGGGGTTTGAATTTGAAGGGTCCGGAAGGATTCGTGGTGACGTATTGAATCTGAACTACAGCGTGTACGATCAGTATGGCGCAGGTCCGGTCGATTTCCTTGACGCAGAAGCGTGGCTGGAGTGAAGAAATCGGATAAATGTGTATTTTGCCGCTGATATAAGAGCGCTCCACCCCTCGTGTCCAGAAGATTTCTTCGTATCACATTCCCGATAATTGTAATTATCGCCGTCTATTTCGTAGGCCCGGAGCCCGCTACGCCAAAGTGGGAGGAAGTCCTTCCCCTCGTGCCTGAAGGCGCCGACAATCTGGAGGCTTACATTGCCGGGACGGAGAGTGCTAATAAGCTCAAGCCCGACAATCAGGCGCGCATTGTTTGGGCTGACAGCAGCCGGTCGCGTACCCCTTATGCTATCGTCTATTTGCACGGCTTCACCGCCAGTCCAATGGAGGGCGATCCGGTACATCGAAGGTTTGCTGAAGAATTTGGATGCAACCTGTATCTGGCGCGACTGGCGGACCACGGAATCGACACGGTGGATGCGATGATCAACTTTACCACCGACCGCTGGTGGGCGAGCGCGCGAGAAGCCCTGGCCATCGGCAAGCGCCTTGGTGACAAGGTGATCCTCATGAGCACCTCGACCGGCGGTACCATGGCGCTGGCTCTGGCTGCCGCGTTTCCCGACGACGTTTACGCGCTGATCAACATGTCGCCAAACATCGCAATCAACAACGGTGCGGCTTTCCTGCTCAATAACCCCTGGGGATTATACATTGCCCGGCTGGTCAAGGGCAGCAAATACAGCGAATGGGATGCTCCACCAGAGCGGACAAAATACTGGTATTCCAAGTATCGCCTGGAGGCCGCCGTTGAACTGGAGGAAATGCTGGAAAGCAAGATGACACCGGAAACATTCAGGAAGGTGACTCAACCCTGTCTTACACTCTATTATTATAAGAACGAGGAGCAGCAGGATCCTGAAGTAAAAGTCAGCGCGATGCTGGACATGATGGCCCAATTGGGCACGCCCCCCGACCAGAAGCGCGCGGTCGCGATACCCGACGCCAACGCACACGTCCTGGGCTCTTCCCTCGTATCGAATGACGTGGAGGGGGTGTATTCAGCGATGCAGCAATTTGCTCGTGAAGTGCTGAAGATGTGATCAGAAGGCCACGAACTGTGCGGCCTGTCGCTTCAGCATCTGGTGGTATTTTTCGTTCGTGAGTTTTCCGCCTTCAAAGTACGTCTCGATGCGTTCCAGTCTCGGCTTGTATGCCAGTATGTGCATGCCGCAAAAATTGAAAATATCCGTAAGGTGGCTGAGCGCCAGGCTTGCACCATGACCACTTGAAGCCAACCCCACGAGCGCGCCCTTCTTGTTGCGAAATGTGTTCGGATATTCAAGCCCGTCGATAAAAGTTTTCAAGGCACCGGGAAACGAACCGTTGTACTCGGGAACGACAAAGACGTATTTGTCGGTGTTCAGCATGAGTTGAACGTAGGGATTGAATGCTTCATTCTTTCCATAATTTTCGTACAAGGCGGAGAAGGCAAAGTCGTGGGGAAGGAGGTGCAATGCCATGATGCCGGCCTGGATGCCGTGCTCGGCAAGTATCTCCTGGTAAAGAGACGTGATGTGCAGCGAAATGGCATCTTTGCGGTTGGTGCCGCAAATCAATGTATAGCGTTCCGTCATGAAAAATTCCTGAGGTATTCCAAAGCACGCTGTACATCGTCGGGGGTCTCGATGCACAGGCTTTCCAGGTCCGTTTCAGCCACCTTAATTCGATATCCGTTCTCCAGCCACCGCAGTTGTTCGAGAGACTCCGCCTTTTCTAACGTTGATACCGGCAGTTGGGTAACCGCCTGAAGGATGTCGCTGCGAAATGCATATAGGCCGACGTGCTTATAGAACACATGCTTTTCTGTCCATTGACCTTTTGGGGCGTTGTGAACGTAGGGGATAGGTGTGCGACTGAAATACAGTGCCATCCCATCCCGGTTTAACACTACTTTGGCCTCGCCGGGATTGTAAAGCTCTTCTTCGTTTGTAGTGCGCTTAACCAGCGTTGCAATTTCGGTTTGGCCATCGAGCGTGTCGGCCAGTGTGTCGATTTGCGCGGGCTGGATAAAAGGCTCGTCACCCTGAATGTTCATGACGTAATCAAATGGCTCGCCCAAAAGGGTGAAGGCTTCATAACAGCGGTCGGTGCCGGTTGGATGGTGTTCGTGTGTCATGATGGCCTCGCCGTGAAACGAGGTCACGTGATGGTAGATTTCCCTGTTGTCGGTAGCGACGATCACGCGATTGACCCGGGCGGAACGCGTTACCTGTCGATATACCCGTTCGATCATTGAGGTCCCGCCAATATCTGCCAGGGGCTTTCCCGGAAAGCGCGTGCTGGCATAGCGCGCGGGGATTATTCCGAGTATGCGCGTCATGGGGTGTGCCTCCTTACCTGCAGGCTCGTCCCTTCATCGCTGACGACGACAATTTCCGCGTCCTTGTCGATATAGTCTCCGCGGGTGTAGGCGTCGTAGATGTTGTCGTCTATCATCACTTTGCCGCTCGGCCTGAGTACGGTGTAAGCCTTGCCTACCTTTCCCTTCATGGGTTCACTGATAAAGCTCGATGTATATCCCTGTGCCCGCTCCTGGGTATCGGTGAGTGCCACTCGCTGAAAATACCTGGATTGCGTAATCCGCGAGCCACCCAAAAACAATAGGGCCATGCCTCCCGCAATGCCTCCCAGCGTTGCGGCGGTTGCAAAGATAATACTTGAGGTGGGCACCAGGCCAAAGTCGAACCAGTCGTTGTTCAGCATAATCAGGATCAGCGAGGAGACGATCAGTGATATGCCCGCGATGCCGGCAATGCCAAAGCCCGGCAAGACAAAGATTTCTACGGCAAGAAGCGCAATGCCGACAAAAAGGGCGATGATTTCCCAGTTCTCGGCCAGCCCATTCAGATAATAAGGAACCAGGTACAAGACGAGCGCTACCAGGGCGGCAAATCCCGGGAAGCCTACGCCCGGTGTCTGCATCTCGAAGTATATGCCGCCGATAATAATCAGTATGAGAATGCCGCTGATGAAAGGATTCAGGAAAAAAGAAATGATCCTTTCGGTGCGGCTTAGGTTGAAGCGATAGAGTTCATAATCCTTCACGCCATTTAACGCGAGAATTTCCTCGATGGAGTTGACTTTACCCTCGCAGTAGCCATATCGGATCGCCTCGGTGGTAGAAAACGTGATGACCTGCCCGGCAGGAGAGATGGAGTCGAGTTCAAGTTCCTCGTCGACCATGGCCTCTGCAATGCGGGGATCGCGACCGTTCTCCTCGGCCGTTGAACGCATGATGGAACGCATGTACGACTGATACTTGTCAGGCGCTTTTTCGCCGGTCGACTCCACCACCGTTGCCGCGCCTATGGAGGCGCCCGGTGACATATAGATGCTGTCACACGCAATTGAAATGAGTGCTCCGGCTGAGGCGGCGTCGGAATTGATAAAAACCCAGATGGGCTTTTCGAAGTGCATGATCGCATCCACGATATCCTTCGCATCCGTCAGTACACCGCCATAGGTATCCATCTCAATAATTACAATATCGGCCTTGGTCGATCGTGCATGATCCAGCGCAAGGTCAACGTAACGCTTCATCCGGGGATCAATGGTCTCTTTGATATCCATCACCATCACGCGCGTCTTTTGCGGGAATACAGCAGGCGAAGTCAACAGCAGCAAAAAGAGCAATGCAAGGCGCATACGTTATTTGGAACCCATTTATCGACTTGTAATTTGCAAAAAATAACGATACCCATTGAAAGAAACCCTTCCCCAGCGTTTTTCAGTTCGTTTCAGGGGAACCCTCTGGAACACGGTTGCTTTATCGTCTGAAAACTTGCTGTTCCTTGAGTTGAGGGATGAGTCGAAAAGAAGTGTAACGTTCTCCGCCTTACAATACGACCGCGGCGCATTTTTGTGGCAGAACCGGGAGATCGTCGAAAAATGGTGGATAGGACTGTTGACGGCGTCCGGGGGCACCTTGCTGCTCCAGCGCTTCAATCCGGAGACTCCTGAATCCCGGGGACTTGTCGCGGTCAACGCGGGCACAGGTGACCTTCGCTGGATGCGGGATGAATTTGTGATGGAGCGTGCCGGAATGGGATGGGTGTCCGGGTTTTCCGGAAGTGGGAGAGACCGCCTTACGGTTGACCTGACTTCTGGGCAAGTGCTCGACAAAAAAGTTGATCTGGAATCTATTGATGACAAAATTTCAGTACCGGTTCGTCCGTTTAGGTATGAGGCAGGGACTCCGTATTACGATACCGTGCAAAAATTTCTTACGACCCGTTTCAATCATACGCCGGAAGGCACTGTTGAGTATCTGGAATTCGAAGGAAAGGTTGTAATTTCGTACCACATTAGGATGTCCGATGGTCTGGCAAACCACCTGTTGGTCCTCCGGGAGTCGGGAGCTGTAATGCTTCACACCCGGATCGCCGGAGCGTTGAAGGGACTCGGTACCGATACATTTTTTGTTCTTGCCGGTTGCCTTTTTTTTGTACGGAATGGAGACGAGTTTTTAAGCTATCAACTATCATGATCCACGCATTGGTCATTGCAGGGTTTTCTGTTTTGGGATCGCACTTGCCTGCGGATTCCCTGGGCACGGAGACTGTCGAAGGAAAAGTGTTTATCCTTCACCGGGTAGAGGAGAAGGAAACGCTGTACGGGATATCGCGCCGTTACGGTACGAGCATAGAAAGCATACTTGAATTTAACCCTTCTGCCGATGCGGGTCTGGAGATCGGCCAGATACTGAAGGTGCCTTACACCGGACAGCGTCCGCGTACATACACGCGACAGACCGGACCCGGGGGAATTCACCGTGTTGCCGAAAAAGAAACCCTGTTCTCCATCTCCCGGCTGTATGGCGTTACTATCGACGAGCTCAAGGCATGGAACCGGCTAACGTCGTCGGACCTCTCGGTAGGACAGGAACTGATCATCCGTCGGGTCGATACGTCGGCTCCGGCGGTCGAAACATCTGCCCCTGAGCCGCGCGTGCAAAAAGGTGTTCACCAAGTGAAGGCAGGTGAATCGATGTATGCGATTGCGCGACAATATGGAGTGAGCCTGGACGACATCAGGCGCTGGAATCACCTCGAAGGAAATGACTTGAAGGTGGGACAGCTATTGTTTGTCACACCCCCTACCAGGGATACCCCGACGACCACTGCCACGGAGTCCAAACCCGAGCCTGTGGCAACAACGGTGACGACAACTGAAGAGAAACCCGACGCCGATACGCCGACCGTAACCCCTGCTCCGGTTGTTCAGACCGTTACAGTGCCCGCAGGACCTCCCGCCGATGCTATAGTCCAATCGGGACTAGCCGAACTAATTGAAGGTACCGAGGGCAATCGCAAGTATCTCGCGCTGCATAGAACGGCGCCTATCGGTACGATACTGAAAGTAAGAAATGAAATGAACAACCGCGAAGTGTTTGTGCGGGTGATCGGCAAACTGCCCGACACGGCCCTGACCAAGCAACTCATTATCAAGATATCCCGTTCCGCCTACGATCGCCTGGGTGCCATCGATCCGCGGTTCCGCGTCGAGGTCACGTATTATAAGGGTAATCAATGAAAGACGTTTTCGCCGGTCCATCGTCACCAGGCACAGGCTGCTTCTGCCAGCGGGTTACCATGAAGAAAACCACGACCAGGAACAAAATGATGACGAGGTAGATAACGATCCGAATGATGCGTCGGAGTTTTTGCTCCCGCTCATGCGTGGCCATTACCCATCCATAGTTCCGGTGTTGGGCGATCCGACCGGAACTCATCCTGTGCCTCCTCAATCGGATTTCATTTCTTCCCATCGTACTTTATCCTGAGATTGAATTTTTTTCGTAATCGGTCCAGTGCGCGATACGTCCGCATCTTGGCGCCGCTCTCGGTGATGTCAAGAATGTAGGCGATCTCCTTGAAGTCCTTGTCTTCAAAAAACCTCAGCTCAAGAACTTCCAGCATTTCCGTCGGCAGGTCTTTCATGTAGTCGAGCAGCCTGTTGACCAATTCTTCATCCCACCCTTCGTCGCCGGCTTCCATCAACTCGCGAACTTTCTCTTCCTCAAGGCTGAATACCCGCTCCCGTTTGAGGCGCCTGTAGTGCTTGTTCACCTCATTAGTGGCAATGCGGTATATCCAGGCCGACACCGGGACGCCCCGATACTCGAACGACCCCGCATTTCGCAATGCGTTGAGAAAGGTTTGTGAAGTTAAGTCCGCGGTGAGTTGTTCGTCGTCCGTTTGTCGGTAGATGTAGTTGAAAATACGATCAAAGTATTTCTCGTACAATTCCCCGAATGCCTTCGGATGGCGTACTGAACGCTTTAAAATAGCATATTCCTGACGAATCTCGTCGTCGGTCATCGCGCTTCCTTTTCTCTTTAATAATCCCGGATGCCTCGAAAGTCACAGCATCAGGGCAAAGGTAAGGCGCACCGGCCATTTGTTTGGCCTTCAATATTTCAGGATTGGGATATGCGTTGGTCGGGCGGTAAATCGCAAGTCAAAGATCGCCTAATACCATGGCAGGAATATTTGGTACATCCTTTACCCATTTTCTCGTAACTTATTGGTTCACTTGGAACGGTTTTGAGGGCCCGGAACGGGAAAAAACGGCAATACCTTAACATGGGGGATAGAGGGCGGCGCCGGTACCGGTAAATTTGTACTGAATTCTATGCGTGGCGTTTTGCTGATAGTTGGGGTCTTGGCGATGTCGCGATTTGCCGTCGCACAGGACGTCCATTACTCGATCCGGAGCTATACCGCTATCGACGGTCTTCCCCAGTCGCAGGTAACTGGCCTCGCGGAAGACGCAAACGGGTACCTTTGGATCGGGACACAGGGTGGCGGACTCGCGCGGTTTGACGGTCGTGAGTTCAAGGTCTATACAACTCTCGACGGGCTTCTTTCAAACTTTATCAACGGTCTGGCCTTCGACAGCCACCAGAACCTCTGGCTTCTGCATCCGAACGGCCTTACACGATATGACGGTCTGTCGTTTACCAAATTCCAGGCACCGGTAGACGATGCATCTCCGTTGGTGTTGCGTAGGATGACCGTTTCAGGAGATGATATTTATGTGTTGAACGCACAGGGTACCCTGGGAAAGATCTCGGGGGATTCCGTCCAGTATTGGAGCAAGCCGGTGCTAGATCAGGCCGCCATCTTTACGATGCACAAAGGTCCCGGCGGGGAGATCCTCTTTTACCTTTCTACTGGAACAATCCATGTTTTTGACGGAGCTGAGCGCTATTCCATCGCCGCCCCGACAAAGTCGCGGGGTGTCAATTTCTTCAACTTCGGCAATGAGGTACGTGTTCGCCTGGAGGGCAAGACGTTTCGGATCGATCTGGCGAGCAAACGGCTGGAACCCCTGCCTCAGCACATCCCGAATTTTGTACTGTATTACGACACGCGTGACAATACTTACTGGACGCGTGATGAGCATAACCTTTACCGTTGCCATGTCACAGATACCGGGTACCGCCTTGACACAATTGCCCGCGACGTGGAAGTGATCCTGGTGCTTCCCGACTCAGATCAAAATGTGTGGCTGGCTACGGATGGAAGCGGCCTCCTCAAATACTACTTCGAAGACTTCGAGCGCCTGGGGCCAGACGATATGAGGGGCGTAATGGCCATTTACGACAACGGCGCAGGTGAGATGTGGATCGGCACGATGAGCAAAGGAGTGTGGCGCCTTCGCAATGGTACCTTCACTCCTGTGTCGATCTCGGAAGATCCGATGCGCAACATGATACACGCGATCAAGAGTTCACCCTCCGGTGAAGTGTGGATGACTACTGCAAACGGTCTGGCGCATTATGACCGGACGCGGGATCGCTTTACCTGGTATACGCGAGAGCAAGGCCTTTCGGCAAATAACGTCCGGTGCATGTCCTTCGATGAAAAAGGGGGAATGTGGATCGCCACGCCAAGGGGAGTCGAATATTTTGATGGAAGCGCGTTTACACATTACAGCCGTGAAAACGGACTTTCCGGTGCCGTGGTCTGGTCGCTGTGTTACCTGCCGGTCTGGAAGACCGTTTTCGTAGGAAATGATTCGGGCGTCGACGCCATCCGGGAAGGCCAGGTGTCATCGTTGAGCATCCCCGAAGTAGAAAACACGATGATCTTCAACATTAACCCATACCGCGACTCACTGGTCCTTATCGGTTCGGGAGGTGCGGGGGTCGTCGTCTATCATCCGGGAACAGGAGAACGAAAGTCACTGACTACACGTGATGGGCTGATCTCCGATTTTGTGTACTTCGTGGTTTCTGACGAAGATGACAACATCTGGATAGGCACCGAGAAAGGGATTTCAAGGATTCGCCTGAACGACCGGCTCGAGATCGTCGAGAGCCTTTCGTTCGATCATGAGAACGGCCTCACGGGCATAGAAACAAACCAGAATGCTTTTTTCATAAGGGGTGACCTCAAGTATTTCGGTCTGATCGACGGCCTGTACAAGTATAACGACGTGAATAAGGCGTCGTCTCAGTCGTTCGCACTGCATATGACGGACGTGGAAATCCTGTACGGCGAATATTCAGCCCGCGACTACACCGATAGCCTCATGGGCTTTTTCAAGATACCAGTGCAGCCGGCATTGCCATCTGACAAGAACCACATCACGTTCCATTTCAACCGTGTAGACAAGCGTTATCCCAAGTCGGTCAAGTTCGTGTACTACCTGCAGAACTTCGACAAGACGTGGTCACAGGCTTCCTCGGCCACCCAGGTTACGTACAGCAATCTGCCTCCGGGAAGATATGTCTTTCGCGTGATGGCTACGGACCAAAAAGGCGGATGGTCGAACGACCGGATAGCCTACGCGTTCACGGTAAGAGCACCATTTTACCGGATGCCCTCCTTCATTGCCGGTATGGTCATCTTTGTCGCGGGCAGCATCACACTGCTCTTATACCTTCGTGTGCGGCAACGGGTACGAAAAATGCTCGACATTGAACGAATCCGGATGCGTGAACTGGAAAACCTGAGAAAGGAGATCGCGCGGGATTTTCACGACGAGATGGGCAACCAGCTCACCCGGATCATCAACTATGTGAGCCTGCTGAAACTGAATGGCGCGACTTCAAACGGAAACGGTCAGCATCACGACCTGTATCGGAAAGTGGAAGAGTCTGCCAAGTTTCTCTATACCGGCACTCGCGATTTCATCTGGTCGATCGATCCGGTCAACGATGAACTGTCGAAGCTGTTCATCCACATCCGTGACTTTGGCGAAAAACTCTTCGAGGAGAAGAATATTTGTTTCCGCGCCCACGACCTGGTGAAAGAAAGCATCAAATTGCCCAACGGGTACAGCCGGGAGGCCAACCTGATCTTCAAGGAGGCGATGACCAATGCTTTTAAATACAGCGGTGCGCAGAATGTGGCGCTGACGCTCCGGCAGGAAGGGGACGCATACGAGATGGAATTTGAGGATGATGGGATCGGTTTTCATGTCGAGAACCAGAAAAATTCCAACGGCTTAAAAAATATACGCGAACGAGCGGAAAGAATCGGCGCACAATTACGTATACACAGTGAAGAGAACCGGGGCTCGAAAATTACCCTGGCGTTTAGATTAACCAAAAAAAAGAAATATGGCACTGCCCTTTAAAAAACGCGTACTGATAGTCGAGGATGACCAGGAGATACGCAACAGCTTTTCGCTCATTGTAAATAGCTCCCAGAAATTCATGGTGGTAAACGCCTATGGCAATTGCGAAGAAGCCATCGCCAGCCTGAACCGCGATAAGCCGGAGATCGTGCTGATGGACATCGAACTCCCCGGTATGAACGGAATTCAGGGAGCCCGGCTGATCAAAGAAAAGCATCCTCATACGGAGGTCATCATGGTCACCGTGTACGAAGACAGCGAGCTGGTCTTTGAAGCACTGAAGGCGGGTGCGTCGGGCTATATTACCAAAAGCGCCAATTACCTGGAACTGCTCAGCGCACTGGAGGAGATCACGAAAGGTGGGGCGCCCATGAGCAGCCGGATTGCCAGGATGGTGATCGACAATTTTCACGTCAATCCTAACTCTCCCCTGACCAAACGCGAAACGGAGATCCTTCAACTCATTTCCGAGGGTAAGACCTATACGCAGATCTCGGAAGAGCTTTTTATCAGCAAGGAGACAGCCAAGACACACATCAAGAACATTTACTCCAAGCTACAGGTGAACAGCAAGTCGGAAGCCATCGCTAAGGCCAACCTCGAGAAGCTCATCTAAGTCTTTGCGTGACATTTCAAGTCGGATTTCGGCCGTTTAAGGAGTTTTTGTTGAATCAACCGATTTGGGGGATTGCTTTCTTCAGAAAGTTGATAAAATTTGGCAACCAAATCCTTCATCTACATCTGTAGGAATTTCTTCATAAGTTTAGGTTAATGAAAAGTTTTAGAAGGATTTAGCCCTCCAGACGGGAGGGCTTTTTTATTGTATTCTCTCCAATACCCGGTACCATGATGTCCCCCAATGCCATATATTTGGGCGCAACGAACCAATCCGCCTGACACAACATGTCCCTTGCGCCACTCGATCTGGCAGTGTTTGCCGGTTACTGTCTCCTGATACTCTTCATCGGTCTTTGGGTCTCGCGTGGTGCTAAGGGGCATCAGCGGGATGCGAAAGATTATTTCCTCGCCGGAAAAGCCCTGCCCTGGTGGGCCATCGGGGCTTCGCTTATCGCTGCCAACATCTCCGCAGAACAATTCATCGGTATGTCGGGCTCCGGATTTGCCATAGGGCTCGCCATTGCGTCGTACGAGTGGATGGCTGCTGTTACCCTCATTATAGTGGGCAAGTATTTTCTTCCCATTTTCATCCGGAAGGAGATCTACACCATCCCCGAATTCGTGGAGAAGCGCTTCAGCACGAATCTGAAAACCATTCTTGCGCTTTTCTGGATTGCTCTGTTCGTCCTCGTCAATCTCACGTCCGTGATGTATCTCGGTGCAAGGGCGTTCGACACGATCGTCGGTAACGGCGACGGATCGCTGATGGCCTACAGCATTATTGGCCTGGGACTCTTCGCGGCGGCCTATTCGCTCTGGGGAGGCCTTTCAGCTGTGGCGTGGACCGATGTGGTCCAGGTGGTTCTCCTGGTAGTCGGCGGTATGGTGACGACCGTCCTTGCCTTGCAGCACGTATCGCCTACAGGTTCGATCTGGGACGGGTTCGTCCACGTGTATGAAACCGTACCCAGCAAATTTTCCATGATCCTCTCTCCGGGCGAGATCATTACGCCCGACGGCCGTGACGCCTGGTGGGATCTCCCGGGGCTATCCGTTCTTGTCGGCGGCATGTGGGTGGCCAATCTTTACTACTGGGGCTTCAACCAGTATATCATCCAGCGAACACTCGCCGCAAAGAATATTAGTGAATCGCAAAAAGGAATCGTCTTTGCCGGATTTCTGAAGCTCCTCATACCCCTCATCGTTGTCATCCCCGGCATCATCGCCTACGTGATGAACGCTGATGCTAACGGACAGCTTACATCGGAGTCGATCGACCCGTCATTCGGAAGTGTCGGTGCCATTATCAACGACAACGCAGCGCCCTGGCTCATTCATAAGCTGGTCCCCGCCGGCTTCAAAGGCCTCGTTCTTGCGGCACTTACCGCAGCCATCGTTTCGTCGCTGGCGTCGATGCTCAACTCAACGGCGACCATTTTCACGATGGACATCTATCGCCCCTACATTAACCGGTCGGCCTCTGATCGCGAGACGGTACTGGTTGGCCGGATTTCCGTAGTGGTGGCGCTCCTGCTGGCCATGTTCATCGCGCCGGCGTTGGGAAACCTGGGTCAGGCATTTCAATTCATCCAGGAATTCACGGGCGTCGTCAGTCCCGGTATCCTCGCCGTGTTCCTTACCGGGCTGTTTTGGAAGCGCGCTACCAACAATGCCGCTATTTGGGGCGTGATTGCCTCTATCCCGATCGCCCTGTATTTTAAGGTGGCTCCCAAGGGCTGGTCGGATGCGCCCTGGTTCGTTAACATTCCCTTCATGAACCAGATGTTCATCACGGCGATTCTTTCCATTCTCATCATCGTCGGATTGAGCCACATTCAGGGACGCGGGGCCTCCGATGCCAAGGGCATCGTTCTCTCAAGGGACCTCTTCCGGACGCCACCGGCATTTAACATCGGCAGCGTTATCATTTTGCTCATCTGCGCCTTTCTCTACGCGTTCTTCTGGTAACGAATCGGTAGCAAAGATTCGCCTGGTATAACCCCTGTCGTCCCACCGGGATTTCCCGCTATTTGCGTGATTTGCCAAAGGCCAAAATACCCTTTCCCTGGTCATTCTTTTGGAAGGCCCTTTTGTGAGTTTTGAGATGCTCCTTACCTGCGGGGGAGGGGAATTCAATTTTTTTCAAAATCCTAAACGCATGAAGAAAATTTTACTAATGGGTTGGGTCGTTTTACTGACTGTGAGCCAGGTATGCGGCCAGGAACGCACCGTGAGCGGTACGGTGACCGCCGAGGAGGATGGTTCACCCTTGCCGGGGGTCAACGTGGTAGTTAAAGGTACTACCTCAGGAACGGTCACCGACGTTGCCGGCAAGTACAGCCTTGCGGTCCCACAGGAAGGGGGAGTGTTAATCTTTTCCTTCATAGGGCTGAACACCCAGGAAGTCGAGATTGGCGAACGGACGACGATCGATGTGCGTATGTCTGAAGACGTCCGGCAACTGGGTGAAGTCGTTGTCACTGCACTGGGGGTTGAGCGGGAATCCCGAACGCTCGGTTACTCAGTAGAAAAGCTGGACGCCACCGATATTGTGCAGGCGCGCAACGCCAGTCTGCTTAACTCGATGCAGGGTAAGGTGGCAGGTTTACAAGTGACCAATAGTTCTGGCGCTCCGGGAAGCTCCACCAAGGTCATCGTCCGCGGCTTTACGTCGCTTAGCGGAGGCAACAATCCGCTTTACATCGTAGACGGAGTGCCTGTGAGCAACTCATTTACTGGAACAGACTCTGCCGACCCGATCAATGACGATGTACTTAACGGCGCGTCAGACTTCGGAAACCGGGTCAACGATATCAATCCTGAAGACATTGAGTCTGTAACTGTACTGAAGGGTGCGGCAGCATCCGCGCTCTATGGCTCGCGGGCCGCATCTGGTGTAATTCTCATTACTACAAAGAAAGGTGAGGATGCCGCGGCGCGTGGAAAATTAGGCGAGGTGCAGTTCTCATCGTCGTACATGGCGGAAAGCGTGCTTAAGTTACCCACCTTCCAGAATGAAAGAGGACAAGGCTTTTTCGGTGCGACCGATCTTGAGGAAAACACCAGCTGGGGACCCAAGTTTGATGGACAGCTTCGTCCCTGGGGCAGGATTGTAAACAATCAGCAACGCGTAAAGCCGTTTGTTGGCCTGCCGGACAATGTGAAGGAGTTTTTTGACATAGGTCACAACTGGACCAACTCGCTATCGTTGCAGGGCGGCAGTGATCGCGCGCACTATTATATTTCTTATTCCAATGTCAATGCGGACGGCGTGTTCCCCACAGACGTAGACTCGTACGACCGCAATACGCTATCCGTACGGGGCTCAGCTGACATCACGGATCGAATTACGAGTTCGGCCTCTCTTAACTATGCACGATCGGACTATAGTTTTGTACCTACCGGACAGGGTGCGACAGTACACAGTGGCTTGCTGCAGATTCCGCGCGATATCCCGATCCTGGAGCTTGCAGACATTGACAACCCCTTCAACGACTTGAACGGGTATTTTACGCCGTACGCCAACAACCCCTGGTATGTTGTGAAGAAATACGGGTCGAAGTCTTTAATCGACCGCCTCTTTGGCAATTTTGAATTGACCTATAAGGCGGCTGATTGGCTTGACTTCACGGCACGTGTAGGTTCTGACGTTTCCACCACGGAATGGGAACAATGGGTGCCTAAACAAGTTATCACGGGGCCTAACTCCGGAAATTCCAATCCCGGTAATTACAGCATACAGACGCTCTACTATCGCGAGTTCAACTCTGACGTTATTGCCAATTTCCACAAGGACCTCAATTCGACGCTCAATCTCACGGGTTTGGTTGGATGGAACGTGAATCAACGCCGGACACAGAATATCTTCACGAAGATCAATGACCTCGTCATCCCGGAATACTACAACATCGCGAACACTGCCAACACGCCGCAGTCACGTACGGACACGCGTATGCGCAGGCTTGTGGGTGTGTACGCTCAGGCAACACTGGGCTACAGGGACTACGCCTTTCTTACGATCGGTGGTCGCAATGACTGGTCGTCAACCTTACCAAAAGGCAATCAGTCCTTCTTCTATCCATCCGTCAACCTGGGACTTGACCTGACCTCGGCTTTCGGACTTGAAAGCAATAGGCTTTCCTATGCGAAACTCAGGGCAGGCTGGGCGCAGGTTGGAAAGGATGCCCCGGCTTACCTTGTCGAGTCTGTGTTTATCCCCGGTACGCATACGGACGGCTTTATAACCAATAACGCGCCTTATGCGCAAGCCATTCCTGGGTTCGAAGTGTCGAACACCATCGGCAATCCCACACTTCAACCGGAGATATCAACGGAAACAGAACTCGGACTCGATCTTAGATTCTTCAGCAACCGTTTGGGCATAGACGCTACGGTCTACAAGCGCGACATCAAGGATAATATCATCCAGGTGCCGATAGCCGCATCGTCGGGATACACCGTACAGGTGATGAACATCGCTAAGCTGTCCAACAAGGGTCTCGAACTCCTGGTGACAGGTACTCCGGTGATGACGACGAACTTCCGCTGGGATGTCTCAGTGAACTGGGCGCGCAATATCTCACGGATTGAAGACCTCGGCGGTCCTACACAGATTAGCCTTGGTGGACTCAATGGAAATGAACTCATTGCCCGGGTAGGTGGGCCTGCATTTGAGATTCAGGGCAACCTGCCTTTGCTCGATCCTCAAGGTAGAACAGTGGTCAATGCAGGCGGGCTCCCTATTCCCAATCCCGCAAAGCAGGTTATCACCAATACAAACTATAGGTGGATAGGCGGGGTTACAAACCGTCTGTCGTATAAGGGGCTCTCGTTGTCAGGTACATTCGATGTGCGCAATGGCGGTGGATTCTACAGCCGGACCGCCACACTCGTGTACTTTGCTGGTACCACACCGCCAACGTTGTACAATGATCGCAGGCCGTTCGTGATACCCAACTCAGTCGTACAGGTTGTCGACAGCGACGGTAACCCAACTGGGGAGTATGCTGAAAACACAACACCCATTAGCGACACAGATTTTTCTTTGGTAAGCTTCTGGGGTAACGGTGGTTTCGATCTCGACCGGTCCTTTATCGTGTCGAAGTCGTTCGTCAAGCTGAGAGAGGTTGTGCTTTCATATCAGTTGCCGCAATCGCTGATTTCGCGGACGCCGCTTACGCGCGTGGAGATCAGCCTCATCGGAAGAAATCTCCTACTGTGGGTACCTGAAGAAAACATCTTCGTCGATCCGGAATCCACGACATTCGGTAATGACATCGAGTCAGAATTCGGTGAGTTTGGCGCGGGGCCGACCACCCGGAGTTATGGTGTTAACCTCAGGATCACGCTCTAACCTTTTCAATGAATATCTGTATGAAACGACAATATAAGTTTATAACGCTGTTTGCTTTGCTGATGATGATGGCTACAGCGTGCGAAGACTATCTCGATATCAACACGGATCCAAACAATCCTTCGGAGGCGACAGTCGACCTGGTGTTCCCCGCGGGAATCAGTTCAGTGGCCTTTACTCTCGGAGGTCAATGGCAGATCCTGGGCAGTTTCTGGTCGCAACACTGGACACAGTCGACCGGTGCAAATCAATACGCCGTTATAGACGACTACAACATCACCGAAACGCGATATGACCGTGAGTATTCGGAACTCTATTCCGGTGCACTGAATGACCTTAACTGGGTCTCTCAGCGCGCGGCTGAAGAAGAGAACTGGAATTACTACCTGATGGCCGAGGTGATGAAAGCCTACACCTTCCAGGTGCTTGTGGACCTGTACGACAAGGTTCCTTATTTCGAGGCGTTGCGCGGAAGCGAAGATACCACGCCTGCCTTCGATGATGGGCAGGCAATCTATGATGATCTCATCGTCCGCATCGATGATGCGCTCTCTAAAGACCTGGATGCTTTCACGTCAACTCAACCGGGCAGAGACGACATGGTATTCCAGGGTAATATGGACAACTGGATTCGGTTCGCCAACACACTCAAGCTGAAGATCTATATGCGGCAAACGGAAGCGCGATCCCAGGTTGCCCAGGCCGGCATAACAGAATTGTTCAATTCTGGTGCAGAGTTTCTCGATGTGGACGCAGAAATGGCCGAGTATGTGGATGTGGAAGATTTTCGAAATCCTTACTACGCCGTTCAGGTTTCCTCAGCGGGTAATGGTCGCGGCAACGTAGATGTGGCGGCCAGCAACACGCTGCTGGAGACCCTGATTGCTGCGGGAGATCCGAGGGTCAATGCAATCTTCAATACCCCTGAGGCTGGAGGTGGTCATGTGGGGCTCGACCAGGGTGATTACAGCAACACGGGCTTCCAAAACCACGTCAACCTGTCGCAGCCTGCAATTGGTCCCACGCACCCGGTCGTGTTCATGAGTGCGGCGGAAAGCAAGTTCCTTCAGGCGGAAGCTGTCGAGCGATTCGGTGTAGCTGGCGATGCCGAGGCACTGTACCAGGAAGGTATCGAAGCCAACTTTGAAAAGCACGGTGTGTCGGGTGCAGCTGCGCTCTACGGAGCGGGTGGGCCCTACGAATATAATGGAATCGAGTCCATTATATTCCAAAAATGGATTGCCTGCGCCAACTTCAACAGCCTCGAATCTCATTTCGAGCGCCTGAGGACGGGATATCCCGATCACTTCACCATAACGCCCAATAACATTACCGGAGGCGTATTCCCGCGACGGCTACCGTACACGTCAACGGAGCTTTCCAACAACGCCGAGAATTTGAATGCCATCGGGGGACAAAAGTCGGTCATCCAACGGACATGGTGGAATCTTGCTAATTAATCTGTTAACCTGAGAACGATGAAAAAATTTCTTATATCAACGCTGACGCTGATGGTAGGCTTGTATTTAGGGGCCTGTGAAAGCGACGATACAGCGCACGTTTCCTTTGTTACCACTTACCCGGTGATTACACTCGAGGGTGACCCCATTTATATTACACCGATGGGTGAGCCCTATTCTGAGCCCGGCGCAACCGCCACCATCGGTGAAAACGAGGTTGAGTTTGAGATCATCGGCAATGTGGATTCAGACGAGCCAGGAGTGTACCCAATCGACTACGTTGCTACCAACGAAGACGGATTTTCCCGATCTGAATCGCGCCAGGTGGTTGTGTATGATCCGGCAACGGATGCCGTGGACCTTTCAGGAACCTATATCCGGAGGGCCACTGGTGTTACCGTCACGGTCACTAAAATTGGTCCTTCGACCTATCATATCAACGATGCCGGTGGACTCGGAGAAGAATTTCTCGATGTAATATTCGTGCATGTCCAGGGCGACGAACTCGTTGTCCCTAACCAGGTAGCGCCTTCCAGTGGTATCACCGTTCAGAGCATACCGGGGACGGGTATGATAACGGACACCGGCTTTCAGTGGAGTCTTGACGCGTCCGCCGTTTATGGAACAGCCCTCAGAGATTTCGAAAAGCTTTAATTCCAAGTCGTTATGAACAAACTGATACGAAAATATAGCATTGCAGCGCTTGTAGCTTGGGTGCTGTTCGCGAGCTGCACAGAAACGGAGTTTGACAAAGTAGCATTGCCTACGACAGAAGTGGCAGGTGAATACGTTGTCACACTGGAACTTCCAGCCCTTGATGTCACCGACGTCCAACTCATTCGCGTTTTCAACACTGCTTCCAGCTTTGATTCCCTCTGGATCGAAGACCCTGATTTCTTCGGTACCCAAGTCAAGGTTGGACTGAACGACGACAATACCTTTGGTATCACCAACGGCGTTGACATCCTCAGTGGGATCTCCCTGGACATCACCGGCAAAGTGTTTCCCGAAAAGGACAGTATCCACATCGAATGGCTCTACAAAGATGTTGATATCGGACTCGGCGAAGACGACTATCAGGTGATTGCCAATGGAGTCCTGTTCGATGGACTTGATTAGGGCCCCGATGACCATAGAGTCAGACGCAGATGCAAGGCTTAACCAGACCCTTGCATCTGCGTCTGCATCTGCAACTAGATCCCTGCTCCGGTCGGCACAATTACACGTAGCGATAGGGGATTCACACGTATAAGAAACGTATCACCGACGCCGCATGGTTCTCCATCAACGTGATACGCTACCTTGCGATCGGTGCGAAGCGTTAATTCGGAGGCCTCAAAGGCGTTACACAACGCCTTTCTTGTTACGTCTCCCCTGAAGAGGGACCACACCATGTCCATGCGATACAGGGGGATACGGCGCACTGCATTTATCGTAAGTTTTCCGTCGCACACAGAGGAACCACGGGCGATACGGGCGTTGTTTCCGTACTGTGATGAGTTCGCTATCGCGATAAAGAACACTCGTTTTAGCGTAGGGGAAGGGTTAGGAGGCTCGACGTGAATATCGAACGGAGCAAACCGACGGTATTCGGTCAGTGCGATGTGCGCGTAGTTGTATAAACCTCTTCCTCGGCTTTGGCTGAATTGAAGGGCAACGTGACCATCGAACCCGATCCCCGACACGTTCACGGAAAGTTTATCGTTAAGCGTGAAAGTGTCGATCGGCATGGATGGTGCTTTGAGAACGCATTCCAATGCCCTCTCAGCGTCAAGGGGGATGCCGAGGTGACGCGCCAGGCCGTTTCCGGAACCACGCGGAATGATGCCCAGCGGTATTTCAGAACCTATCATCGCCCGCGCTACTTCATTCACGGTGCCGTCTCCCCCGGCCGCGACAACAGCGTTGTAGCCGTCGCGTATTCCTTCGCGCGCAAGGTCGGTAGCATGGCCTGGCTCGCGGGTGTATGCGAGCTTATACTCAGCGTTAGCGCGTTGAAAGATGTTGGCTGTGAGCGTTTCAAGATCAGCGGCAGAGCCGGTGCCGGAGCGCCGGTTGGCGATGATCAGGATATTGTGCCGGGTCATCCGGTCTTCTGCGACACTTTGCTTTCTATGTATTTGACGGCTTCTCCAAAGGTTTGCAACTTTTCCGCATCGTCGTCGGGGATGCGAATGTCGAAGGATTGTTCGAACTCCATTACGATCTCGGCGTAATCCAGTGAATCGATTCCAAGGTCCTTAACAAAGTTGGCGTCCGGGGTGATTTCCGATTCGGCGATGCCGAGTTTATCGACCAGGATCTGTGCAACTTTCTTCGGAATATCGGGCATAAACGGTTACGGTTTTCCAAATGTATTAAATGGTTCTTAGCCGTCCAAACAACGTCCTTTTGGCCCTTCTTGTCAGAAGCGAAGGTAAAATTCGGTGCCTTCGCCCACTTCCGACTTGACGGTGAGGGTGCCTTGATGCTGGCGCATGATCTGCCGGGAAAGGCTGAGCCCGATGCCAGACCCTGTTTTTTTCGTGGTAAAAAATGGGATAAAGATTTTTTCGAGGGCATCCGGGTCGATGCCCGGTCCATTGTCTTTGACCAGGATAACAGGCCGCGACTTGTCGCTAACAAATGCCCTGAGCGTTAAAGTCTTCTCAGCTTGCTCGTCAAAGGATTGGATGGAATTTTTCACGAGGTTGATCAGCACCTGTTCAATCATTCCCTTATCCGCGAGGATGGTGAGATCTTCAGGATACACTTCAATCTCCGTGGTAATGCCCTTTTCGGAGAGTTCCGTCTTGTGCAGCATCCCGACTTCTTCCAGGAGGGCACGCGCGCTGAATACCGACGGCTTTGGCTTGGGAATACTGGTAAGGCTTCTGAACTCCCTGACAAAGCGGATGAGTGCTTCGCTGCGTTTGCTGATGGTTTGCAGGGAAAGATGAATGTCCCGCATTTCGTCCTCGCTAAGTTGTTCGGAATCTTCATCGAAGTGCTGTTTGAGGTCGCTTTCGATGGTTCCCGCCAGCGATGAAATGGGTGTCACCGAATTCATGATCTCATGGGTAAGCACCCGCACGAGGTTCTGCCAGGCTTCCATTTCTTTTTCCTCAAGTTCACTTTGGATGTTTTGCAGAGAGACCAGTTTGACGTTCTCACCCTTGAGTGTGAGTTCTATCGCATACACCGACAGCTGGATGATGTCGTCGTGGAGTTTGAGGCGAAGCAGTTCGCTACCTCCGGTTTTCAGCCTGAGAATAACGTCTACGAGGGGAGCGCTGACTGGCCTGAGGTCGTTGATGTCGTTGACCCGGTTGGTGCGGAGCAGACGGCGGGCGGCGCCGTTAAAGATTTCAATTTTTCCGTCTTCCTTAACGACAATAAGTCCGATACCCACGTGCATCACAATGTTACGGAAGAACAGGAACTCAGAGTCGCGTTCCTGTCGTGCATTTCGCATTCGCGACAGGATGTTGTTCAGGTCGTCGCACATTTGCTGTACACCGGCATCGGGACTTGTTGTGCGGAACGAGTAGGTGAGATCATCGAAGTCAACGGTGTCGGCGATTTTTTGCGCCGGCTGGCTGAACAAATCAAGAATGAGCTTACCCTGGTAAGCGGCCACGAGGAGAAATACGATGGCCGGCACGACTTCCTGGCGCTGAAACGCGAAGTATCCGAAGGCCAGCACAGACGCCGCCAGAAAGGCTATGCGCCTGACGATAGGTGACCTTCCATCAAAGTCCATATTTTTCCATTCTTCGATACAGGGAAGCCCGTGTCAGACCAAGCTCTTCCGCCGCCTTTGAAATATTGCCATTGTGTAGTTGCAGGGCTTTGCTGATTGCAGTCTTCTCGACTTCGTCAAGGTTCAGTGTGTCGTTGAGTGCGGTCTGGTTCGCGCCGGAACGCCCAAACAGGAAGTCGCTTTCCTGCAGTGTGTCGGAATCGGTCATGATCACGGCACGCTCAATCGCGTGCTGAAGCTCGCGGATGTTCCCGGGCCACGCGTACCGTTTGAGTCGGCTCATGGCGCCTTCTGAAATGCTCGGTACGGTTTTATGATATTTTTTTGCATAGAAATTCAGAAAGTGCTTGCTCAGCAGCGGAATGTCTTCCACGCGTTCGCAGAGTGGTGGCACATGAATTTCGACCGTATTGATACGGTAAAGCAGGTCCTGTCGGAAACTGCCGTCACGCACCATGTCGTGCAGGGGCATGTTAGTGGCGCATATGAGCCTTATGTCAACCGGTCTCGGCTGGTTCGAGCCTACGCGGGTAATCTGGCGGGATTGCAGCGCACTCAACAACTTGCTTTGAAGGCTGAGGCTTAGATTTCCGATTTCGTCGAGGAAGAGCGTACCCTTGTGGGCCAGCTCAAATCTCCCCGGGCGGTCCTCACGGGCATCGGTAAAGGCGCCTTTCTTGTGCCCGAACAATTCGCTCTCAAATAGCGTCTCCGTTATCGCGCCCATGTCGACGGAAACAAAACTTTCCCCCTTGCGCGTGGACCGCTGGTGAATAGCGCGTGCAATCAGCTCCTTGCCCGTCCCGTTCTCGCCGAGAATCAGCACGTTGGCATCGGTGCGAGCGACCTTTTCGATCAGGGCGAATACATCGCGTATGGCCTGACTTTCGCCAATGATGTCGCTAAAGGGCCGGCTGATCTGCTCTTCGAGCATCTCCTTTGCTTTTTTCAGCTTGTCGACCTCGTTGTACGACTTCCTCAACTTGATCGCTGTTCCAATCGTCGCTATGAGCTTTTCGTTTTGCCAGGGCTTCAGGATGAAATCTGTTGCGCCCTGTTTTAAGGCGCGCACAGCCATCTCAACATCGCCGAAGGCCGTAATCAGGATCACGACCGCTTGCGGGTCCCGCTCGAGAATCTGCTCGAGCCAATAAAAGCCCTCCTTGCCGCTGGTGATGTCTTTGCTGAAGTTCATGTCCAGCAAAATCACATCGTAAGTATCGTTGTTGAGGAGAAAGGGAATTTTGTTCGGGTTTTTTTCAATGATTACGTGATGATTCTGCTTCTTCAGCAACATCTTGGCAGCAAGAAGAACGTCTTCGTCATCATCAATCATCAGGATCTTACCGCCGTCGGTGACCACAGGAAATAGCGTTTAGGTGAACAAATTAGGTGAACAAAATGGAGATGAAAATTTTATGCCAGCCGCCAAATCGGCGAATTGGGGCTCCTTTTGCGGACAGGTTGTCCCCGCGTGAACAAAGATGTTCAAAAATGAACAGTTTTCAACGCCCTAAAAAGGTTTTTGCAAGGGACCGGAATTCCAGGCCTTCATCCGTAACGAGCATGGCCGTTCCGGGGCCCAGAACCACATCACGGCAGGGAGATGGAACGGCTTGAACCCGCGTTTCGAGCGAGTACAGGTCAGTGAAATGGAGCTTGCCGTCGCTGTAGTAATACAGTTCCTCTCCCCTGAAATAAAATGACGGCGCACCCGGTGCAGGTAAAGAACGTAGTTTCATCCCGAGTCGGTTAAAGACGAGAATGCCATTATCACGGTCGAGGATGAAAAGGAATCCCAGGTACTCGCGCATGAACACGAAGTCGGCGTTTTCCGTAAGGGAAGGATCGAGGGTGAACTCCGAAGTGACAACGGATCTCCGCGTGTCTACTTTTTTTACACTCCAGTCGGCCGCGTCGAGAATCATGACGTCATAATCACCGGAGGCGCACACCAGAAATGGCGAAATGGCAAAGGACGAGTCGATCGCCAGGCGCTGGCGCTCGTCCAGCTGGGGTGAGTAAATAGCATATTCCTGTTTGTCGCGGAAGTAGGCGAGAAGCCGCACACCGTTGCCCGTATCAAAGAGCGTCACCGGCGCGTCGACGGCGACGGAGTCCAGATGATGTCCCAGACTGTCGAATCTGTAGATGCCGTCGTTCGTGGTTGCGTAGAAGTCGCCTGCCCTGTCGACCGTTGTCGACGTGATTCCGGCCAGGGCGACGGGGAGTTGCTGGCCCAATACGGGAGCGCCGCAGACCAGGACGAGCCACGCGATGAAAGGTATTCGGGCGGTTGTCATTGAAAGGATTTCAGTTTGACATCCGTGCCATCATACTCGGCGTAGGGGCTGTAATTGACCCATTCGCCGAGGTTAATGTAGCGACTTTGCGGACTTACGGGCAAGTCGAGTGGTAAATGCCGGTGGCCGAAAATATAAAAATCGTGGTGTTCACGTTTTTCAAGTTCCCTGCAGTAGGTGAGGAGAAATTCGTTTTCTTCTCCGGCAAATTGCTCTTCGCGTTTCCTGTTGGAGATCCTGCTTTGTCGCGACCAGGCTTGGGCGATGCGTATGCCCAGGTTTGGGTGGATGCGGGCAAAGAGCCATTGACACACACGGCTATTGAAAAAGCGCTTGAGTATTTTGTAGGTGCGGTCTCCGGGACCCAGGCCATCTCCATGTCCAATGAGTAAGCGTTGTTTGCCTACATGCATAACCTGTGGGCTACGATAAACCGGTATCCCCAGTTCGTTGGGAAAATAGTCGAACATCCACATGTCATGGTTGCCCGTGAAGAACGCGATCGGGATTCCCTGATCCCGGAGCTCGGCAAGCTTGCCCTGCAGCCGGATAAATCCCCTGGGAATAGCGTGCTTGTATTCGAACCAAAAATCGAAAATGTCGCCGAGCAGGTATACGGCGTAGGCGTTGTGACGGATGGAATCCAGCCATGCAGTTATCCTGCGTTCACGTTCGAGGCTGGTTGCAGCATCGGGGGTACCCAAATGGAAATCTGACGCGAAGTAGATCTTTTTTCCCTCGGGTAGTCTCTCGATCGGTGTAAGCATGGATACCGTTATGGCACATCAGGCGTTGCCGGCCTGGCGTGTCGCAGCAGGCGGTTCGGCGCTTTCCTCCGGTTCGGACCTGGTTTCGGTGCCGGGCGCGGCCTGCTTTTCTTCCGGTTTCTCAGCACTCTTTTCGTCGTCCTTGCCGTTCGTGAAACGCTGGTACGTAGTCGGGTGGTCGAACGGCCTTTTCCCGATCAGACGTTCCAGGTCGGATTGGAAGATGATTTCTTTTTCGAGCAGTTCGCGGGCCACGATGTCGAGGTGCTCGCGATGGTCGATCAGCAATTTCCTGGTTCGTTCGAAGGCAGCTGTGATAATCCCTTTGACTTCCTTGTCGATGCGCTCGGCCGTAGCCTCGGAGTAGGGCTTCTGGAACGAATAGTCCGACGCCTTCGAATCGTAGAATGACATGTGCCCGATCTCTTTGTTCATGCCGTAGATCGTCACCATGCTGTACGCCATCTTCGTGATTCGTTCAAGGTCGCTTAACGCGCCAGTGGATATCTTTCCGAACACAATTTCTTCAGCTGCCCTTCCACCGAACGCCATACACATCGCGTCGATCATCTGTTCTGCCTGGTAGAGGAACTGCTCTTTGGGAAGGTATTGTGCATATCCGAGAGCCGCGATTCCGCGAGGAACTATGCTCACCTTAACGAGCGGGTCTGCGTGTTCCAGGAACCATCCGGCTACGGCGTGCCCTGCTTCGTGGTACGCCACGATCTTTTTTTCCTCAGGGGAAATGAGTTTGTTCTTCTTTTCAAGTCCACCGATGACACGGTCGATCGCATCCTGGAAGTCGTGCATGTCGACCGCCTTCTTATCCTTTCTTGCTGCAATAAGCGCGGCTTCGTTGCACACGTTGGCGATTTCAGCGCCCGCAAAACCGGGCGTCTGCGCCGCGAGTTTCTTGGAGTCGACTTCGGGATCGAGCTTCAGCGGCTTCATGTGAACTTTGAAAATTGCCTCGCGGCCAATGATGTCGGGCTTGTCGATACTGATCTGCCGGTCGAAACGGCCCGGCCGCAGCAACGCTGAGTCGAGGACGTCCGGACGGTTCGTTGCCGCCAGGATAATCACACCTGAGTCGGTCGCAAACCCGTCCATCTCAACGAGCAGTGAGTTCAACGTATTCTCTCTTTCGTCATTGGCACCGGGTAGCTGGCCTCTGCCACGCGACCGACCGATGGCGTCGATCTCATCAATGAACACGATGCAAGGTGCCTTTTCCTTGGCCTGCTTGAACAGGTCGCGTACACGTGCGGCACCTACGCCGACAAACATTTCCACGAAGTCGGATCCCGATAAGGAAAAGAACGGCACGGCAGCTTCGCCGGCAACGGCCTTGGCAAGCAACGTCTTACCCGTTCCCGGAGGGCCAACGAGCAGCGCGCCCTTCGGGATCTTGCCACCGAGTTTCGTGAATTTGCTTGGGTTCTTGAGGAACTCCACGATTTCGCGGATTTCTTCCTTGGCTTCGTCGAGTCCGGCCACGTCGGCAAACGTAATCTTCACCTTATTCTCCGCATCGAAGAGCGCCGCCTTGGATTTACCTATGTTAAAAATCTGACCACCTGGTCCTGCACCTCCGGTCATCCGGCGCATGAGCATCCAGAAGCCGAGCAGCAGGAGGAAGAGGAAGCCCCATTGCGCGAGCATGCCCAGATAGTTTTCCCGCTTGGTGCTGTCGTATTCTATCGTGGCAGCGCTAGGATAAGTCTTGACCAGTTGATCGAAGAGTTCATCGAAACGATCGACCGAAACGACCTTTACCTTAAAGTGCGGACCCTTGGGATCGATGCCTAAAGGGCTCTGGCTGATCTCTTGCCTGTATTTTGCGTTTTGCAACGCCTCCGGTCTCAGGGTGATCTCGGCGATCTCCAAATTCTTAACCAGCAAAACCTTGGCAACGTCGTTGCTCTTCACCATCTGCTCAAACTCGGCGGTCGACTTTTCGGGCAGATCGGAGCTGTGATTCAGGTAAATGATTCCGAAGATCACGGCAATCGCGATCATGATCACCCAAATCTGATAATTGCCCCGTGGAGGCTTGGTGGGTAATAGTTGCTTATTGTCTTTTTGCTTGTCGGCCATTATGCTTTTCTCCTGTCAGTAGCAATTACCCCGCGGCATGTCTACTGTTTTATTTGACTTTCTCAATTCTACTCTACTCCGTCACTTCGACGATCTCCGCATCGCCCCACAGTTTTTCCAGCGCGTAGTAGGCCCGTCGATCTTTGCGGAATACGTGCGCGACTACAGTTACATAGTCGAGCAACATCCACTCCTTATTGTTTTTTCCTTCTGTGTGCCAGGGATTTTCCTTCAGTTCCCTGTAAACCTGTTCATCTATGGAATCCGCAATAGCGTCAATCTGTTTATCGGAACTGCCGGAACATATAACAAAGAAGTCGGCTATCGCGTTTTTGAGCTTTCGCAAGTCCAGGACGACGATATCCAATGCCTTTTTTTCCTGCATCCCGCTGACGATAACACGGCTGAGCTCGACAGAGTCAATCCTCCTTTGCTTGCCGGTCATTAGAGTAATTTCGTTATTTATTTGGGTCGTCAGCTGTCTTTAAAGTCAAAATTGTTACAAAACTAACCAAAAATAACTTGTATAAAATCCCTGCCAGAACGCTTTTCACAGGTAAACGGCTCATTTATGTGCCAGATTGTCACTCCACTAATGATTTAGCGGCTCAAATACTGGACCAATCTGTGGTACATGAGGGGACCGTTGTGATCACCGATCGCCAGCTCCGGGGTAGGGGCCAGCGCGGCAACTCCTGGATCAGCGCCGATTTCCTCAATCTTACGCTTTCCCTGGTGCTTCGTCCAACCTTTCTCAGTATACAGGACCAATTCTTTCTCAACATGGTAGCCTCGCTGGGCGTTCATGACGCCGTACGGAGATTGCTCAACGATGGAGTATTCGTCAAATGGCCTAACGATGTCCTCGTGGGCAGTGGCAAGATTGCCGGAATACTGATTGAGAACCAGCTGCAGGGCCAGGCCATCCAGGCATCGATTGTCGGCATCGGATTGAATGTGAACCAAACCGTGTTCGAGTTTCCAACGGCCACCTCCCTCGCCTTACAGGGAGGTCATTCGTTCGAGACGGGCGCGGTGTTCGAAGCGCTTATGGAGTGTCTTGAAGCGCGGTACCTGCAACTGCGCCAGGGTTACCTCGATTTCCTCAGGCAAGCCTACCATGACGCCCTGTATGGACGCGGCGAACTCCGGCATTTCGCGACCGGCGATCGCGAATTTTGGGGCACGATCATAGGCGTAGACCCATCTGGCTACCTGCAAATCGATTCCGGGGGCGTAACCACGTCGTATCGGGTGCAGGAGATCCGCTACATCAGCTAGGCGGCTTGCTTTTCAAAAGCGCTGATGAAGGCGTGTGCCTGTTGGGCGCCGACGATAGCAGTCTGCCTGTTGATAATGAAACACGGAACGCTGTGTATGCCCAGGAGGCTGATTTCGCGTTCCTGTTCCCTGATTTTCTTAAGCAAGGCCGGATCTTCCCATGCCTTTTCCGCCCTGGTGCGGGACATCCCTGCGGCGATGGCCACTTCCAGGGCATTTTCCTTGTTTGAGAGATCCACTCCGTCCGTAAAAAACGCTTTATGATAGGCTTCCATCACGGCAGCCTGGTTGTCGCCTGCTGTCTGGATAATCGCATGGAGGCGACCGGTATTTGGCAGGACTTTCTGCCGGTCCTGATTAAAGATGATGCCTTCCTCAGCAGCTACCGCGGTCACTCTCGCACTGAGGAGTTCAAAATGGTCCCGACCCCCGAATTTTTCCGCCAGGTGGTCGTGGTAGGCCACACCGGTTTCCGGCAGGGCATGGTTCAGTTCAAATGGAAGGTAGGAAATCCGGAACTCATATTTCCCGTTTTGGGAGCGGATGGCATGCTCCAGACGCCGTTTTCCTATGTAACACCAGGGGCAGACGACATCGGAGACGATTTCAATTTGCAGGACCGATTTTGACATGATTTTGGTAATTTAGTTGTTATAACACATTTTCTTTGCCCAATCGTTCAACCAAGATCATGTCTGCCTCGCGTTCGCGATGATGAAAGTCGTTGGGGATTGGTAAGCGGAAATCGTACTTTTGGCCCTGAACTTGACTAAAATCGATACAATGACTGTTGCAGAGAAACTCAAATTCAAGGTAAAAGACATTTCACTTGCCGAATGGGGCCGGAAGGAGATCTCCCTGGCCGAAGCCGAAATGCCGGGTCTTATGGCACTCCGGGAGGAGTATGGAAGTAGCAAGCCCCTGGCCGGCGCCCGCATCGCAGGGTGCCTTCACATGACCATCCAGACGGCCGTTCTCATTGAAACCCTTATCGAACTGGGCGCGGAAGTCAGCTGGTCGTCCTGCAATATCTTCTCCACACAAGACCATGCGGCAGCAGCCATCGCGGCGGCAGGAGTACCCGTGTTTGCCTGGAAGGGCATGACGGAGGCAGAATTCGACTGGTGTATCGAACAGACCCTCTTCGCCTTTAAGGATGGAAAGCCCCTGAACATGATTCTCGATGATGGCGGAGACCTCACCAACATGGTGCTTGACCGGTACCCAGAACTTGTCGCCGGGATTCGGGGACTCTCTGAAGAAACGACGACGGGCGTCCACCGCCTGATGGAACGGCAGCAGAACGGTAAGCTTCCCCTGCCGGCAATCAATGTAAACGACTCAGTTACCAAGTCGAAATTCGACAACAAATACGGTTGTAAGGAGTCGCTCGTGGACGCCATTCGCCGGGCAACCGACATCATGATGGCCGGCAAGGTGGCAGTCGTCGCGGGTTATGGCGACGTGGGTAAAGGATCTGCTGCCTCGCTTCGTGGCGCGGGTGCCCGCGTGATCGTTACTGAAATTGACCCGATCTGTGCGCTTCAGGCTGCTATGGATGGTTTCGCCGTGAAGCGAATGGATGATGTTGTCGGGGAAGTAGACATTGTGGTGACCACTACCGGAAACTGCGACATTGTGGTCGACCGTCATTTCCTTAAGATGAAAGATAACACCATAGTCTGCAACATAGGCCACTTCGACAACGAGATCGACGTATCCTGGCTAAGGAAGAACGGCACCTGGGATAACATCAAACCGCAGGTAGACCTCGTCAAGCTCCCGAACGGGCGGCAGATCATCCTGCTGGCGGAAGGTCGCCTGGTGAACCTGGGTTGCGCGACGGGACACCCTTCGTTTGTGATGTCGAACTCATTCACGAATCAGACGCTGGCACAGATCGAGTTGTGGACGAATCACGGGAAGTATGAGAACAAAGTGTACATGCTTCCGAAGCATCTTGATGAAAAGGTGGCTCGTCTCCACCTCAAGAAAATTGGTGTGGAGCTCGACGAGCTTAGCGAAAAGCAGGCGAAGTATATAGGCGTAAGCCAGAAAGGTCCGTTTAAGCCGGACTACTATCGATATTAGACCTGAATCTCTGCTTGCAAGAGTGAAACCCCGGGATCTCTCGGGGTTTTTTCATGCCTTTGGGTTGCATGGGTCACCGGTAAGTCCAATATTTGAACGCCGAAGCCCTCGCGTGGAGGCCCAACCAACCCCTGATCATGAAGATACTGGCATCCCTGGCCTGCGGGTTCTTCATTGTTACCGGTTTCACCCGGAGCGAACGCGTCGCCGACGACCAGGTAGAGTTCGTCTGCCTCAAAAAGCAAATGTCGCGCAATGCCTGCCATTACAATTTCATCATTGCTGGCGCCCGTTACCGTTATGTTGACGTGGGATGCAAAATTCGCAAAACCAGTGAAGTGATTGAACGCGCCCGCACCGGACGCATCGCCCTCGCCCGGAACTGGGAGATCGACTGCCCCACGGCAACAGTCGATGTAAATCAGGGATCCGCACGCCATACCCCGACGTCAGGCCACCAGCAATAAACGGCCCTGTGGCGGTCGTATTGTAGAACTTTTTTCCTTGCTGGCTATCAGGCGGACCCTCATTTCGAGGAATGATTCCACAATGCGCCGATGCGCCATTTTTTCGCAAAATTCTTTAAGGCTTTGTATCACAGATTCTTAGTGTCCAACGGTATTTCCGGCACAACATTTCGTCTTATGGTTCGGCGAAGGCGGTTGCCTTCACAGCAAGTTGAAAAATGTTTAACTAACTAAATTAACCGACCATGAAAAAAGTGTTGTTTGCCCTCCTGGCCATTATGGGAAGCGTTTCTGTAATGACAGCCACAGCCAAAGTAGCGGATGTCAATGGCATCGTTACGACTCTTGAAGATGAAAAAATGCAGATTCAACCGGAGGAACTTCCTGATGCCGTAAAGGCTGCCCTTAACAGCGAGGATTATACCGGCTGGCAAATCAGCGCCGCTTACAAGTATGCCGACAAGGACATCTATGAAGTGGAACTGAAGAAGGGCGAAGAAGTCGCCACTGTAAAGTTTGATAAGGACGGTCAGAAGGTCGAATAATTGGGATCATAATTCGGTCTTTTAATTACCTGTAAAGGAGAAAGTCGGGACCTGTCCCGACTTTCTTTTTTTGCGCAGTAAAGGAAGTCGGTGGACTTTTCCCGACTTCCTTTTTTGCACAGTAAAGGAAGTCGGGAAGGATATTCCGACTTTCTTTTTTATTTTTCAGGGTCCCATTTGCTACGGGTCCTGACTGGTTATGCCAAAAATCCTCTTGATCGAAGACGATAAGACTTTTTCCAGAATTCTGGAGGGCTTCCTGGGGAAGAACAGGTTTACCGTGGAAACGGCCCAGGACGGGAAAAGCGGCCTGCGAAAATTCCACGAGGACCACTTTGATCTGGTCCTGCTGGACTACCGCCTCCCTGACGTCACCGGGCTGGAGATGCTCCCTTCCTTCAAGAAGCACGCACCTTCCGTGCCCGTCATCATAATGACAAGTTTCTCCGATATCCGCACGGCGGTGAAGGCCATCAAATCCGGCGCTTTTGAATACATAACGAAACCCGTCAACCCGGATGAGTTGCTGCTGGTCATGAAAAATGCGCTTGAAAAAAGTCGCGAAATCAATGGCCAGCCGATGCCACAACGCGACGAACCTGATTCAGAGTTCGTGTCTGGAAATAGTGCGGTCTCTCAGAAACTGAACGAGTACATCCGGTTGGTAGCCCCGACCGACATGTCGGTAATTATCGAAGGCGAAAGCGGCACGGGAAAGGAATACGTGGCGAACACAATCCACCGTCTCAGCAAGCGCGCAAAAAAACCGTTCGTCGCGGTCGACTGCGGTGCGATTTCAAAGGAACTCGCCGCCAGCGAATTGTTCGGACACGTAAAAGGTGCGTTCACAGGCGCCATCAGCGACAAGATGGGCCAGTTTGTTGTGGCGAACGGCGGAACGATCTTCCTTGACGAAGTCGGCAACCTCTCCTATGAAGTTCAGGTAAAGCTGCTGCGTGCCATCCAGGAACGCGTGATTCAGCCGGTGGGATCGAACAAGGAAATCAAGATCGATGTCCGGATCCTTACGGCCACCAATGACGACCTCGTGTCCAGCGTCCGTCAGGGTGAATTTCGCGAGGACTTGTATCACCGACTCAACGAGTTCAAACTTATTGTACCCCCGTTGCGCAGCCGCGGTGAGGACTTGATGGAGTTTGCTGAATTTTTCCGGAAGAAAGCTAACGCCGAGTTATCACGGTCCACCGAACGATTCGACAACGCCGTGTTGGATCTGTTCAGAACGTATGACTGGCCCGGCAACCTTCGCGAGATGAAGAACGTGATCAAACGTGCCGTGTTGCTTACCGATGGACCTGTTATTGACCTTGATTCGCTGCCGCGGGAAATGATTGAAACCGTTCAACGACCCGTTGAACAACCCGAAAAGAGCGCACCGCCGATTTACGATCTGAAAGCGTTGCAGGAATCGCAGGAACGCGAACTCATTGTCAAGACGTTGCAGGAAGTCCGTTACAACAAATCACGTGCAGCGCGTATCCTGAACATCGACCGGAAGACGCTGTACCTGAAAATGGAAAAGTACGGGATCACGTAGAGGGCCGGACAACTTCTTCTTCCCGGAGCTTTTGCACGAGCGCTCTCACTTCACTGAGTACGGCGTAAATCCGATCGGCAAGTTGCTGAATGCTTTTTCCCTCGACAATCTCCTCTTCGATCTCCCTGAGTTTCCCCGACAGCCGTTCAACCCCAACCTGTCCGATTCGACCCGCCAGCTTGTGGATGCGCTCGCGGATATGGTCATAGTTGAGGTGCTTCATATCTTCCTCCAGCTGATCTGAATCCTCCTGCGTCTCTTGCAGGAACTGCTGGAGCACCGTCTGGTATAGTTCTGTGTCTCCCATCGTCATCTGGCGGAGTATGTGAAGGTCGGGTTTACCATCGGCAGGCTCAGGCGCTGGGGTGGTGGTCTTGATGCCGAGCTGGTTCAGCAGATCGTTCTCGCGGAAAGGTTTGGTCAACACGTAGTCGAATCCACTCTCGATAAGCTGGTGCTTTTCCTGGGGCAGCACGTGTGCGGTCAAGGCGATGATTTTCGTGTCGCCCGAAGTCTTTCGACGGAGCTCACGACAGAGATCTACACCGCTGATGCCCGGCAACCGGATGTCGAGAAGGATATAGTTGATTTCCGGATCCAGTGGTGTGTCGAGCACGTGCATGGGGTCGCCATGCGCCTCATTCGGGATGTGATGCTTGTCGAGAATAATCCGGCAAAGGCGGAGGATCATCGGGTCATCATCCACGACAAGCACCTTGCCTACCGGTCGTGACTCCGTTTCGCTTTCATATTGCGTTGGGACGTTTACGGCCTCGTGGGACGCTTTGTCGAAGTGCAGTTTGACGACAAAAAGAGAACCCTCACCCGGCGTACTCTCTACAGTAAGGTGGCCGTTCTGCGCTTCGACTAGTTTCTTGACGATCGTCAATCCCAGACCGGTTCCACCGAATTGACGGTCGATCGTTGCATGAGCCTGTTCGAACTGGTTGAAAACATTGCCTATTTCCTCTTCGGTCATTCCCAGTCCTGTGTCCGAAACGCTGAACGTGCAGTTCACGCCATAATCCTGTTCCTCGATATCTACTTGCAGACCGACGCGACCCTTGAGGGTGAACTTCACCGCGTTGCCCAGCAGGTTGTACAGGATCTGCCGCAGGCGGAAGGAGTCGCCGATCAGGGGAATGTTCCAGGATTCGTCGTATGTGAGAACGAACTCAAGTCCTTTCTTGGCAGCCTGAACGCGAATTGCGGCTTCGACTTCCCTCAGGACAGCGCTTAGGTCAAAGGGATCTCGCTCAATGGTAAGTTTGCCCGATTCAATTTTACTGAAGTCGAGCACTTCGTTGACAATGTGCAGCAGGTGTTCCGAGCTGCTGTGAATGGCTTCCACGGCTTCGGAGTCGACGGATCGCTGTTGTTTGAGTTGTTCCGAGAATCCCAGTATCGACTGGAGGGGTGTCCGTATCTCGTGGCTCATGTTAGCAAGGAAGCGCTGTTTTACATGACTAAGCTCTTCTGCTTTTTCCTTTGCTTCAACGAGCTGTTTCCGCAGGATGTTGGCTTTCGAAATGTCGGTAAGGATCAGGAAGGCGAGCAACGCTGACCCGAGGAAGGAGATGATCAGGATGATGCCGATTCGGGTAATGCTCTTCGTCGTGAGGTCGAGTGCCATGTCGCTGTTTGCTTTTTCTATGGCACGTTCCTCATGTTCAACTTCGCGAATGTGCGAGACCAGCTCGTTAATCAGACGCGTGTTCGCGTTCACCAGGTCCAGTTCCCTTCGTGCCACTTGCTGGCTTTGCAGACGATGGTCGTCTTCAATAGCTTTCATGATTCGGCCAACCTCGGCGATGGCGCTATCCTGCTGCGCCATGTAGATCGTATCGATCCTCACGTTGAATTCTTCCTGCACTTCGAAGTGCGTCTCCGGGTTGGTCGTCGACGGCTTCTTGCTGCCAAATAGTTTTTCAAGCCATGTCCGGTTGTCTTCCGTTTCCAGCGACGGGTAGGTAGTGGTGACCGTACGCCGTTCCGTTGTAGTCACGCTTGTATCCCGGTTCGCCTGGCTCCAGGTTATGATCGCTGCCAGGGAGTCGAGCTGGCGCGAGAACTTTGTGTTCAGGATAAAGTCGGACTTCAGCGTGAAGTAGGAGAAAAGAAGTCGCTCTCTTTCGCGCACGAGTTTCTCCATTTGGTCAAGGCGCGCGAGTTGTTCCTGACCGCTCCAACGCATGCGTCGCAGGGTGTCGAGCGTGAGTATGATAGGTTCCGACTCGTGCAGAAGGGCCTCGGCCGACTTGTGTGGGCGGCGGATGGCGTCGGCGCGCTGAAGCTGGTCGAGTTGGATGACCTTCTGATAAAGATTGTTCAGCGCACGCAGTTTTTCGTTGGGCTGAGCCAGGTTGTTCACCGTCCCGAGCAGTCCCTCGAAGCTGTATTTTGTTATGGCCAGGGCAGCAATGATTGCAACACTGGCCAGCACGAACGCTGCAATGACTTTGCCCTTTACTCCTTTTAGCATAGGCGAGACGCTATCGGTTGCAAATTACTCCGAGTCGGGATTTATCCGGTGTTTTCCCGAGGCCGTTTGATACCCTGAAATTACTATATCGGCGACGATTATGGGCTTCCTGTGGGTAATTCGACAGTAGGGACCGCAAAATGGTTCCCCCTGGGCATCAGTAATTGAGCCGGGAACGGCGCTGGAACCACGGTTTCAGCACCGTACGGTCAAGCAGGAAAAAGGCAACGATGAGGTTGAATACGATAATAATGTTGACGAGGGTTTTTCCATTGAACGTAAGGGAGGGGAGGGATTG
>DASVCT010000256.1:0-8009 GCA_036381475.1 Cyclobacteriaceae bacterium | reverse complement strand
GCGTATTCCATTTTCAGGTCACCGATATATTCGAAGATGCTTACGCTGAAGACGTTCTTGAATACGTACATCAGCTTATTTGCGTTTACGCCAAAGTGTCGGGCCAGACTGGTGAGCGAATGGTCTTCGAGGAAAGTAGTCGTAAGATATTCCTTCAACGCCACGGCAACGTCCCGATCACGTTGTGTGATACCTGAGACCCGTGTGCCGGCTGTGTCGCGAAAGAGCGCGTGCAGTTGCCATAATACGATTTGGATGACTGAAGTCTCCATAAGAATCTGCGCCATCTTGCCTGACATGGGACAGTCGAAAAGATTCTGAATGGCCTTGTGTTGCTGAAGACTGATGTATGCCGGATTCTCCCCGATAACACGCTCGCGCTTTAGAATACTGTTCATGAGTTGGTCAGCCCAGCGCTCCTCCTGTGGTAAGAAGGAAATGAAATAATCCGGATCAATCGAAAAATGAACAATATGGTAAGACGTCTCGGCGTCGCCCCAATGGGAAAACTCGTGGTTGGGGTCGTACTTGAAATTCTGCTGACCCTTGCTAACCACAATACCATCACTTTTCCCATCCAATACGGTAGTCATTCTGCCATCAAGGAATAAACAGCTGCCCACCCGTTCGCCATTGGCACCGCTTTCGGTTACGAGTCGAACATTGTACGCAAACTTGCCCCGGTAAGTCCTGACGGTAGCTTGCGGAAGGTAAATGTCGTGCAGGTGTGCCTCATACCCGGCCGGCGATTCAGCGGGATTTGGTGAAGCAGACATTAGGCTTGAAACATCAGTAAGCGCGCCCATCCGAGGGTCAGGATTACTTTCCGGGGTTAGAAGAGGTATATCCGGATTGTTGATGGCGACGTAATTGTGAACTGAACTCATCGGATATGGATCACATGCCGGGCGGACCTTTTCATGTGCGTTTTCGGATACGTGCTTATCACGGAATTTGCGGAATAGGGTTACATGGGGCCGACACTTTTTTATATCGGTACCTGGTGTGCACCATAATGTGTTGAGATAAGGCCAGGGGACAATCGAGATAAGTGATTTCGCGTGGGTCTTTCCCGATTTTGCGTTGACAGCAGCTCGTGACAACGTCGTTAAGGCACCATGACTCAAATAAAACTGATGGTTCAATGAAACAAAACCTGATAATCGTTGCAGCCTTGCTGCTTTTGGCGGCGTGCCATACCGGCAATAAAAAAATGCATGTTACGACATCCGAATCGACTATGTCGACGGACACTACCGAAATGATAAAGCGTGGTGCCTACCTGGTTACCATCGGCGCTTGTCACGATTGTCACTCACCGAAAGTGATGACACCCGAAGGGCCAAGGATTGATACCAGCCGGCTGTTGTCGGGCCACCCAAGTGAACAGCCCGTACCGGATATTCCGCAGGATGCCCGACAATGGGTATTGTTCGACATGGGGTTGACCGCGTTTGTAGGACCCTGGGGCGCGTCGTTCTCCGCCAATCTGACGCCCGACGACACGGGCATAGGAAATTGGACGTTCGAACAGTTCGAGACGGCCATCCGAAGAGGCAAATCCAAAGGTCTTGAAACCAACCGTGATCTGCTGCCGCCTATGCCATGGGAAATGTACCGGCACCTCACCGATGAAGATCTCAGATCGATCTTTGTATACCTGAAATCCATTAAGCCGGTTAACAACGTCGTTCCTGCGCCCATCTCGCCAAACCGGCTGGAAGCAAGGCGTTAGAAGTGTTGAAGTGTTGAAGTGTTGAAGTGTTGGAGTGCCTGCCCGCCCGCCCAACGTCCCTAAGTATTTACTCGACGTTAGCGGGGCACGCGGAACAAATTAACACTTCAACACGCTCATAAATTAAGCCAGTAGGTGAGTTTAAAGACCAACGCGCGGTTTTTGCTCGTCAAGGCAGTGGGGAAGTAGTTTTCGGTGTATACAATAAACAAGTCAGACGCAGGATTGTATCGCCACTGGAAGCGCATATTCAGGTTCATGTTGTCCAGCAAATTGTTGTACTGAACATAGGTGGTCAAAAACAATTTATCGGTGAACGTGAGGTCTATGCGTGGACCAGCCAGGAAGAGTTTTTCCTTGCCATAACCGACTGGCAACCTGAGATCGTTATAGTCGAACTGGAGGGCGACGTTCCCATAGGGTTGGTAGCGGTAATTCAATTGACCACTTACATTGAAGTTCGTGCCATTGTAAAAACTTCCGTATTGGCCTTTCAGGAGAAAATTGAAAAGCTTCCTGGTGTTGCTCTGAAAGGAAGCGCCGACGGTTTGCCAGTTATATGTTTCGCCGGTGAGAAAGCGCACGTAACGAAAAGGGTCGACAGGATTGAAGTCGTTCGTGAGCTTTTGAAAGATATAATTATAAGAAAGTTCAAGAATAGCCGTATTCGTGAAGTTGAAACTGTAGCTGAGAAGGTAGTCCTTGTCGGTAAGCGTTCCGTCCGGTAAATAAGTGTGGTTGAACGACACAGATGGTCCCGTCCAAATCAGCGACGGATGGTCGACATAAAAGCGATAAATCAACCCGCTTTGATAGTACACCTGACCCGGATACACGCCGGAACTTGGCACGAAACCGACCTCGGCATTAAAATTCTTGCCGATGTATGTGGGCTTGAAGCGGATGTACAGATTTCGTGTGGAATACTCAAAATAGGTTCCTGCGGCAAAGGTCTCTGCATCATTCAGATCGTCGAACGACTTGGCGTAAAAGGTGCTAAGGTGGTATTTGTTGTCTTTGCTGAGCAGTTCCAGATCGAAGTCGAGTACGCGGTTGTAGGCATTTTTGATTACCTCTCTGCCGCCGTTCCTGAGCGATTCAACAAAAATGCTTTCGTGAAAATATCTGACACTGTCGGCGTCGCCGACCCCCAAACTTTGTTTATTGACAAAGGTGACGGCGAAACTAGACTGTCGCCAGAAGTTTCGTTGTACGGTGGCCACGGCGAAATTCTGGGAGGGCAATCCCAACGACCGCTCCTCGCGCGTCTGCATGTCCATCACGCTCAGTCTCCACTTTTCATCTATGGAACCGCTGAGCCTTGCTCCATAGAGAATAGGTACCTTTCGGAACAGGCCGGTGGAATCCCGCACGAGGCCGATACGCCGTGAAAAGAACGGTCGCGCTTCGGGCAGTCCTGCGCGGTTAAACAGGTCGCTGTTTTCAAGGAAGAATTGCCTTCGTTCCGGGAAGCGGAACTCAAACCGGGTGAGGTTGATGATCTGTTGGTCGACTTCCACATGAGAGAAGTCGGGATTAACCGTCAGATCCAGGTTCAGCGCCGGCGTGATACCCACCTTTGCATCGAAGCCCGCCTCCAGGTCGGAAGCGCGCGTTATCGGTTCCGACTCGCTGTCCCTTGAGAGGCTTCCGGCGACATAAGGAATAAAGGAGATGTTGGTGCGCGCGGGAGGGACGGGGTCATCCCAGATCAGCTTGCCTGAAAAGGCGAACATGCCAGTGCTGAACTGAATGGGTGTACGAATCCATGATGAGCGCATGTTGCGCTTCTTGTCGGACCTGTCAAAAATTATGTTCCACTCCCGTAAGCCGCTCTTATACCGGAAACTCTTCCATGGAATTGCAACTTCGGCAACCCAATGATCTTTGTGGCGTACCACTTTTGAATACCACTTGTTGTCCCAATAGTTGTTGAAAGCGTCGCCCCCCGCGCCACCGCCGGACACGATACCCTCGCGCTGCACACCGGCAGGTGTCAACGCAAAGAAGAACCCGTTGAGGCCATCGTTGAACGGGCCGATGTTGACGCCGAAGTTGTCGTTAAGAGGATATTCGAAATCGCGGCGCAGCGAGTTGATCATATCCGGCGTGTCATCGTCATGCCCCACAAACGAGACATAAAAAAAGTGGTCATCGAACACCACGCGGGCTTCAGTCTGGAACGGCGCCGGCATAGTGTCTGTAGGATAATTCAGCGACCAGTCCTTGGCCACATCCGCCTGTTGCCAGTCGGTTTCGTCCAACACACCATCGATCACGATTTCGCCCTTTGCCTTTTTGATGTGCAGCGCAGTGCCTGGCGGGTTCTGTGCCCAAAGGCATGCGGGTACAAGCAAAGCAAGCGCAAGGATCAACGGAAGCACATTCATTCGAAGGACCATCAACCCTCAAACTATCGGCTTTCGTCGATATAAGCAAAGTCAATGAGGACAGCCGGAAGGTAAATTTAATGTGTGTAAACGGTGTGCCCATTCCTGGGATCGTCCACTGAAGGTTCAGCTAACAAGTACACGCACACACGTAAACGCCTAAACACGCAAGCAGCCCCTAGTTCCAGTGGTCAAAGTGGCTGGACGCATCCTTCGAGAAATCGAAAACTCCCACAGCACGAACACTCAGGGTTGATGAATTGGTGATTCTGCCTTGAACGAGTTGAATGGCATCGTCGACAACGATAGATGATTTTTCCAGCTGCAGTGATAGCGTGTCGATGGACGACGAAACGTTGATATGGGATTCGTTTACCCCGGTGACAGAAAGCATCCCGAGATTTCGGCGGACTTTTGGATAGAACTGCACGCGGGCGTTGTTCAGTACCAGCGACATTCTGCGAAAAGGATAGTCGTTAAGTACTATCTGGACGTTTTGTGCCGTCACGCCCTGAAGAACGTTACCGGGAACCTGAAGCTTGAAATAGGCACCGATAACGTCGTGGTTACCTACCTGGTCAACGATCAGCGTGTCGCCTTCGAGATGATAGTCGAGGGAAGGCATCGGGTTGCCGCTCATGGTGAAGAGTTTTATGGAGGCAGTATCGGATGCTTCGATAGCCACGGACCTGGCGGCGTTGCTTAGCTGCAGGTACCGGAAAGCGGGAAGGGGAATAGTTTTTTGATCGTATTGTGTGTAATCGGGAGAGCCTATTCCGAAAACGATGTCGACCATCATGGCCAGTGTTGTAAAGGTAATGCTTCCGAAGAGCCCTGTTAACAGTATGTTGCTAATTTTCATGGCTGTTATGGTTGTCGAGGTGTTGTAGTTGTGATTTCAGTTCACTGAAGGTTATACCCAGCAGGGCTGCCTGTCGCGTGAATTCGGGAAGAACCTTTTGAAAGAAAATTTCCCGCCGTTGTTTCCGGATTATTTTCGGAGCCTCCGGGTTGACAAAGTACCCGATACCACGCTTGTTGTCGATGATGTTCATGGATTGAAGTTCGTTGTAGGTTCGCATTACGGTGTTGGGATTAACACCCATTTCGGCAGCCAGCTCCCGTACCGAAGGGATCTTCTCTCCTGTCGGATACACCCCACTCAATACCTTGTCGGTGATGCTGTCCGCAATTTGCAGGAAGATGCTCTTGTCATTATTGAATTGCATGTCAGGCCTCTCGTTCTTTTAGTTTGAAATAGGATGCGGTGAGAAGTACGATGTTCGCGATGATCGCGTACACGGTCAAAAACCTGATGAACCCATCGCCATCCATTCCCAGCACTTTTCCATCGCTCGGTCCATCGGAACCGAGGACCTCGAGGAAGAAGTACACTAACAACGCGTGAAAGAGAAATAGCAGGGCCACTCCGAACAGCGTTTTGGGAAGGGGATACTTCATGAATGTGGCAGCACCAACAAACGGAAGGGTAAATATCAGGAGGCCAAGGGAAAGAGACATCGCCATCAGCCAGTGCGTTAGTTCGGATGGCAAAATATTTAGCAAGATGAGGTCCATATACGAGTAGGGCTTGAACGCGAACTCGCTGTGAACTGCCTGGAGGAAGAATCCCTCTGTATTGAAGATAACCCAGTACAGCAGCGGAACGAGTACCAGGAACAATACAATTCGGGTGAGGACCTCAAACAAAAATTTTTCAAACACGGATGCGGGTATGAGCAGGTAGCTGTAGCTCTTTTCCCTGGAGCGGAGCCGGGGGAACGCGGTGCCAGCATACAGCAGGCCGGTGCTGATGAACACGGTGAGGAACATGCTGAAGTAAGCGTTGACGCTCCAGGTGTGAAATTCGTTCGTAGCTTGTATAAACAACAACGACATGAACAGGCCGCCGCAGAAGCCAGCCAGGCATATGAGCATTATCCGGTAGTTGTGGATGAAGTTCTGCTTCACCAACAGGCCGAAACGTTTGAGGTTGAATGTATCTGAAGCTTTCATTCTTGATCGGATTTCGTGTACGGGTCAGGCCTTGAATATTTTCTTACCGCTTGTCACGGCGTTAAAAAGGAGTTCGATATCCACGGATGAGTTTCCGTTGATCTGCGGCGTGATGATCTTGTAGCCGCCGGGGACCATTTCGCTGTAAAGCACCATGTCACCATCAGGCACGGTGCTGTGCGAAAACTGTAACTGCGACGATATTTCGGCGATGTCCTTTTCGAGGATCACCTTGCCTTCGTCAAGAATGACGATACGGTCGATGAGATTCTCAACGTCGCGGACCTGGTGCGTCGAAATGATGACAAGTTGATCCTCGTCAAGTGTTCCGGCCATCACTTTTCGAAATACTACCTTGGAAGGTATATCCAGGCCGTTCGTAGGTTCATCCAGCACCAGAAGCCGGCACCGGCTGGCAAGACTAAAGCTGATCAGGAACTTCTTTTTTTGGCCGTATGAAAGCTTGTGGATATGCTTATCCTGGGGAAGTTCAAATTCGTGGAGCAGGTGATCCATCAATTTCAGATCGAACCTGTGGTAAAAAGGACTGTTCGCAGTAATGAACTGCCGGATGGTCACATGAGGAAAATGAAATTCTTCCGGCACGAAGAATAGCTCCCGTAGAAAGGACGGATGCCGCCGCCGCGGATTGTGGCCGATCACCGTGACGTTGCCGGCAGACGGGAAGAGCAGACCCGAAATGATTTTGATGAGACTCGTCTTTCCCGCACCGTTTTTTCCGAGCAGGCCGGTGATGCTTCCGGTGCCCATGCGTAGTCTCAGGCGGTCAAAAAGAGGCACCTGTTTGGGATACCCAAACCTCATTTCCTCGATTTCTATCATGATTACTGTTTTACTGTACTACATAACTAATACAGTGTAAAGGTAAGCGTATTAAAATGGGATACGCAAGGAATTGCGAGCTTTTTTTTTAGGAGTATTTCCGCAGTTTATTGGGATGAGGGGGTAGTGGACCCAGCCGATAACCCATTTCGGCTGGTCAGCAGTGCTTCGGCGTGCGTCTTAAAGAACATGGTATACCGGGCCGCCTCGTCCTCGGCGAGGTGGGCACCGTCGGTGGTCTTATAGCCGGAGCAATGCGGCACCCTGATGTAAGCGTATTTGCTTTCAGGAAAGTATTTGCGATAGAAGGCCCGGATAGTTTGTGGTTCAGGAAGGTCGCAAAGCGTCTCGTTTACCGGCATCTCGAAGAAGACGACCTGAGCACCTTTTGCTTCAAGCCGCTCCACCTCCAGGGCAAGTTGTTCGAATCGCGTCCGAAGCATAGTTGTGTCCGGCACTTTGCTATAATCCTCCGCCTGCAGCGCGAGCATTTTGTTGAAGAACGTATCGTCACCGGGTTGTCCGGTCGTCGCGGTTTGATCCAGGTCGTTGTTGTTTGTCTTTTCTTTTTTGAGCGTGCGGATAATGAGTTCTCCCAACATCCCGATCGGTTGGAATTCATCTCGAAGCGAAGGTATGGCGCGTTTGACGGGGCTGAGAATCGGAGAATTTACATAAGAAGTAAAATGTTCGCTTTCACTGCGTGACATGATGTTGGTTTCGATGAACACGATTCGGGGCGCTACGTTACTGTTATTGAGAATACGTAGCCCGTCAAAGATGCCGAGTCCTGAAAATGACAGGTTGCTAATGCCCTGGAGACTGTCCATGACCAGCCGGTTTGCAAGCGAGGAGCCTATGATGATGTTGTCCTGCGCATCTCCGTAAATGAAATGCTGTGCCTTGACCGTATTTCGCTGCAAGGCATACTGCTCACTGGATACAGGGTAAAGGTATACAAACAACGCGTGAAGCAGGAGCAGGATTACGGCAGTTAAGAGTGATTTCCTGATCATGACTTGCTG
>DASVCT010000255.1:0-22432 GCA_036381475.1 Cyclobacteriaceae bacterium | reverse complement strand
CCTTTGCCAGACCCGTACCGGGTATGCATTCCGTTGGTGAAGTGGTGGCGCACATGACGTACTGGCGGCAGAGCCTCATCAAACGCTTTCAGCAGGATTCGTCGTTCCGGGCTTCCGTAGACAGCGAAGACAACTGGAAAGACCTCGATCAGTTGAAGGCCCAGGGATGGGAAGGCGTGCGTAGTGCCTTTGTCGAGAGCCAGGAGGCGCTGGTGCGTCTTCTTGCGCAACAGCCGGATGATATCCTCGACCGCGAATATTCGGAAGGGAAAACGTACGATTACCTGATCCGTGGTGTGCTGGACCATGACGTCTATCACCTTGGGCAAATTGGTCTGATACGAAAGCTCGCGACTGAACAATGATACCGGTTCACGGAACCAACGTGACGTTTGCCGGCAGAAAAAACGCAATACCGGATTGCCGCCAGCCGATGGGGTATTTTGCTAACTTCATGAGAAAAATTGCGAGATGAAGTCAGACCGGGTGCAGTTCAAGGCAAATACTGTTACTCCCATGCTCGCGGTGAAGGATGCAGAGGCTGCTCTGACATGGTACACGAGAGTCTTTCAAGCCGTTGAGGTCCTGCGCTTGCGCGATCCGCAAAACGGAACGGTTGCACATGCGGAACTTCACATCGGCGAGGGGCGGATAATGATTGCCGAGGAACACCCTGATTACAACCGATCGCCGTCGACGCTACACGGAAGCAGTGTCATTCTTCACATCTATGTTCCTAATGTGGACGAAGTCGTTGTGCGTGCCGTCAAAGAGGGCGCGAAACTTATCTTTCCTGTAAGAGATCAGTTCTATGGGGAACGATCCGGCCGGTTCGAAGATCCCTTTGGTCACCTGTGGATAGTCAGCACCCTCCTGCGGGAAATCCCTCCGGGCGAGATGCAGCGCCTGTTCAATGAGATGATGCTCAGAAATGAGTTGAAGAGTTGAATATTTCAACCACCGATTACCATTTGTCATTAAGCTAAGAATGTGATATATCGCTCAACACCAGGTTCCCTTGCTCCATGGGCCCCGCACAACCCTTGCATCCCTAAAGGGAGCCCGCGCGCAGGTGAACCAATCCTTACACTTAATCACATGGACCGAATACCCATTACCTGATTGCTGATCACCGATTACCAACTACTGATTACCCCTCACCTCTTACCGCCCCAGTCGTACCCTTGCGGTAATACCAAATTTAATAATATCTTTGCCCTCCCGGAATATGGGGCATTAGCTCAGCTGGCTAGAGCGCTACAATGGCATTGTAGAGGTCATCGGTTCGACTCCGATATGCTCCACAGCATCGCCCGCGATCACTGTACGTGGCGGCGCGCGACAAACTCCCGGAAAGCTTTACGGTACGAATCGCTGATCGGCAGCATGGCCTTGCCCACCTGCACCTCATTCCGGTGCACCACGTCGATGGCATCCAACGCGACAATGTACGAATTGTGGATACGCATGAATTTGTCGGGCGGCAATTGGCTCTCGAGCGTTTTTAGCCGCTGCAGCGTGACTATCTTCTGATCGCGCGTGTGAATGGTCACGTAATCTTTCAGGCCTTCGATGTATAGAATGTCGTCCCACCTGACTTTCACCAGCTTGGTGCCATCCTTCACGAACATGAATGAAGGCGTCGATTCGGCAGCATCCGGTGATTCGGCGGGCGGGAGTTTCGCATGCTCCAGGCGTTGGTTTGCCTTGTCGATCGCACGGAGAAAGCGTTCGAAAGTGATGGGCTTCAGCAGGTAATCGACAACATCCAGTTCATAGCCTTCCAGCGCATAATCCGAGTAAGCGGTAGTGAATATGACCAGGGGTTTGCGTTGCAGCGATTTTACGAACGCCGTACCGGTGATGTCTGGCATTTGGATGTCGAGCAACAGCAGATCGATGGGCTCGCGACGCAATATTTCCATGGCCTCCATCGCATTGGCGCAAGTGCCTCTTACGTCGAGGAAGGGTACCTTTCCCGCGTACTCCCTGAGCAGGTTGCGCGCGAGGGGTTCGTCGTCAACGATAAGGCAGGTTATCTTCACGAAAGATCGATCTTCAGTTCAACACTGTACCGATCCGGCAGGTCGCGCATGGTGAGTTCGTGCCGGTCGGGATAGCTGAGTTCCAGGCGACGCTGAACGTTCTGCAAACCGATGCCCGACTTGCCGTTCGCGTTCGGGTTCTTATCCAATTTACTGTTCTCCACCGTATAAATGCAAGTTGATCCCTGGAGGTCAATGCGGATATCCACCCACGCGCCGGGCCGGTTGTTGCTCACACCGTGCTTGAAAGCATTCTCCAGGAACGTGATGAAAATTAGCGGCGCGATCTCCACGCCATCGGGTGAACCGGCGATCTCGAACCGCACGGGTATCTCGTTATTGAGCCGCAGTCGCTCGAGGTCAATATAATTTTGCATGTATTCAATTTCCTTGGACAACTTCACCTTCGGATGATTCGAGTCGTAAATCATATACCGCATCATCTGCGAAAGTTTGGCGATGACCTCCGTGGCATTGTCCGATTTTGTATACACCAGGTAATACAGGTTGTTCAGTGTATTGAATAAGAAGTGTGGATTGATTTGTGCCTTCAGGAAGTTGAGTTCCGCGGTAAGCTTTTCGTTCTCTACTTCTTTTTTCCGTGACTCGAACGCAAACCAATCCACTGCAAAGCGGAGCATGCCGATGAATATCACGATGAACAGGGTGACGAAAACGGTCTGCACGACGTACAGGCTGGAATAAAAATACATTTCCTGATACGTGTGGCCGTCCACCAGGTACCGGGTAAGTACAATGCGGAGCGCAAGGATGAGGGCAAAGGGCACAGAGAACTCGGCGAGATATTGCCAGACATTCTTTCTCTCCAGGAATCGGGGTAGCAGGTAAAAGTAATTGAGATAGGCGATAATCCACGTGAACACGAACTGCATGGTAAGGAAGCCGGCGACCTCATCCCAGTTCGTTTCCTCCCGAAAACGTTGCCGGTAGTTGACCTGATACAAGAGGAACGACAGGTACACGCACCAGAACGAAAAATGGAGCAAAAAGACCTTATGCTTTTGTATGTAAGATTGCATGGAAGAATGGATGTCTATTCAAAGGTAACGGATGTTGGTCAGGCTTATGGCCATTAACAAATGTTTTCTACCGTTCGGCACACCCGCCCGACAATCGCCCCTTTCCGACCCGCACGCCGGTAACTCTTGAGAATAGCCCGAGGTGTCGAATGGAAATGGCCGATCGTCTAATACCCTATTTGGTTTTCAAACCTTTATGCCATTTTTGCCGTTGTTTTTGGGCGGGTAGGCATTATGTTAGCTTGCCCAGGCATGCTAGATCAAGTGAAGCGGACTAACCTATAACGATGAAAAGATTACTGGTTTTCACATTCATTTTAATTAACAGTTCTCTATTGTTCGCCCAGGGAAGGGAAGGCACCGGGAAAATAACCGGTACCGTCAAGGACCAGGAGTCGGGCAACCCGATTGAATATGCGACGGTGGCGCTGAACAAGCCGGAGACGACAACGCCGGTTGACGGAACCGTATGCGATGACAAGGGACGATTTACTCTCAGCCGTATTGCCGACGGAAAGTACAATCTCGTTATATCCTTTATCGGTTATGAACCCCATGAAATTCCCGTTGAGATAAAGGACGGGAACAACATCGACATCGGGGAAATCAAGCTCGGCGTGAAGGCCGAAATCCTGGAAGCGGTGACAGTGGAAGGACAAAAGGCGCTGATCGAAGAGCGTGTTGACCGGACCATCTATAATGCCGAGAACGATGCCACGACACGCGGCGGAGATGCCACCGACGTCCTGAAAAGAGTGCCGTTGCTCTCCGTAGACCTCGACGGCAACGTGAGCCTTCGGGGCAACAGCAACATCCGTGTGCTCATCAACAACCGCCCGTCAACCATCGCTGCCGCCAGCATTTCCGACGCGCTCAAGGCCATACCCGCAGAAGACATCAAGTCGGTAGAGGTGATCACCTCTCCTTCTGCCAAATACGATGCCGAAGGATCTTCCGGTATCATCAATATCATCACTAAGAAAAATGTACTGGAAGGCGCCGTCCTGAATATCAATAGTGGAGTAGGTACCCGGGGCAGCAACCTGGGCCTGAACGGTTCCCTGCGCCGGGGAAAGATCGGGATCAACCTGGGCGGTTTCGGACGCGCAGGCTACAATGTCAACGGCGCTTTTCTTAACGAACAACACACAGTCTCTCCCGACGACGAGGAAATTCTTACCACGCAGTCGTCCGACACCAAGAGCGACTTCATGTTCGGACGTTATACGCTCGGGTTGGATTACGATATCAACAAGAACAATTTCATCAACTCGTCGGTACAATTCGGCATTCGCAACCGCGACGCCGACCAGGATAATCTGCTGACCCGCTCTTTCATAGATAACACGCTCCTTTCCGAAAGCATGCGGTTCGTCAACACGCTGGACAAATCGAATACAGTGGATGTTAACCTGGGGTATACGCACCTCTATGAAAAACCCCAACAGGAGTTCAGCATCCTGGGGCAATACAGTCGAAACGACCGCACAAACAACTTTGTGAACAACATTCTCGACATGTCTGACGGTTCTATTGACGAGCGGTTCAAAAATGACAACGAAAGTTTCAACCAGGAGATCACGCTCCAGGCCGACTATCAGTCGCTGGTGGGTACCAACCAAATGATTGAGTTCGGTGCCAAGACCATCCTGCGCGACGTCAGCAGCGACTATAAATACTACACGGCAACCGGCGCGGATGGGCCTTTTGTTCCGTCAGAAGATGAAGACCTTTCAAATGTTTTTAATTACAAGCAAAACATCGCCGCAGGGTACCTGTCGTACACGTTCAATTTTCTGGACAACTATTCGCTCAAGGCCGGCGGCCGGTATGAATACACAACCATCGAGGCAAACTTTCAGAATGAACAGAAAGTTGAAATACCCTCTTACGGTGTCCTGGTGCCAAGCGTCAACTTTTCGCGAAAGCTGAAGAACGGCAACATGGTCAAGCTGGCGTACAACCGAAGGATCCAGCGGCCTTCCATCCGGTTCCTGAACCCTAACCGGGATTCTTCCAATCCTCTCAACATTTCTGAGGGTAACCCGGAACTGGATCCCGAATACACCAACAACTATGAGTTGTCTTACAGCACGTTCATCAAGGGCACGATGCTGAACTTTTCCGGGTTCTATCGCAATACCAACAACGCCATTCAAAGCGTGCGCGAAGTGGAAGGCGACAATGTCATTCGCACGACGTATCAAAACATCGGACATGAGGACGCGTATGGTCTCAGCTTGTTTGCCAACGTCAACGTGGGCGGCAAGTTATCCCTGAATGGAGGGACAGACGTTTACTATGCCGTCCTCGACAACAACGTTCCTGACCCGCTGTATAATGCCAGCAATGAAGGTTGGGTTGCCAGCTACCGGCTCTTCGGCAATTACAACTTCGCCAAAAACTGGGGCTTCCAGTTCTTTGGCTTCTATCGCGGCACCAACGTACAACTTCAGGGTTCGCAAGGCGGATTTGGAATCTACAGTCTGGCCATCAAACGCGACTTCGCTGATTCGCGTGGTACCATAGGTTTCGGTGCAGAGAACTTTTTCACGCCCGAATTCAAGATCAAGAGTGACCTCGTGTCTCCTGTACTCAGGCAACACAGCGTCAACACCATGCGGAACATGAGCTTCCGCATTAACTTCAGCTATCGCATCGGTAAGCTTGGCAACGATCAGGGCCAACGTCGCAGAAACCGACGGTCCATCAACAATGACGACCTGAAGACCGGAGGAAACGAAGGCATGGAAGGCGGCATGGAGATGCAAATGGGTCAGGGGGGCGGAAGAGGTCCGGTGAGCGGTGGACGCGGGCCTGCCGGCGGTGCACCCAAAGCCGACGTTCAGATGCCCGAGGCTAATCCCGAAGCCGTCGTCAATGCGGAAGGCAAGTGGACCTATACCGTTGAATCACCCCAGGGTGGAGACGGGACGATCACCATCGTGAAAGACGGGGAAGCGCTCAGCGGAACGATCTTCAACAAGCGGTTCAACAGTGAAAGCACGTTGGAGAATGTCAAGTTGAGTGGTAACGAATTGACTTTCACTTACCAGGGAGGACCGATGACGATTTCCGTCCGAACCATCGTAGAAGGTGATGCCATGAACGGTTCCATTACCGTTGGCGACTTCGGAACGTTTCCCCTTAAGGCGACCCGGGAAAAGTAACAACGTAGCGGCTACCTGAGTGCCTCGGTCGCGATACGTCGAATTTCGCGGACGCGGTTCGGATCGACCGTTCTCAACATGAACTCGCGCCCCTGTTCATCGCCCATGCCCGCAATCTTTCCGTTGCGATAGGTCATGCCGCTGGCTTCAGAGGCGGCAGCGGAGAAATGAATCTCAGATGCGCCGCTGCCGCGGACTACGGTAGCCGCTGTTTGTTCGTTGACGCCTGATCCCGGCATGATGGTGATGCGGTCCTGTGCACGCCGCACCAGCTCGGTGATCGTTTCGACGCCCTCCACTGCTGTAGCATGTCCGCCCGATGTCAGGATGCGATCAAAGCCGGCGTCTATGCAGGCTTCCAGGGTTTCAAATGGATCGCGAGTCATGTCAAACGCCCGATGGCACGTTACCTTCATGGGACGCGCGAAGGCGATCAGTTCCCCGCATCGATCCACGTCGAGGGTTCCATTCGGCTTCAGGATGCCCAACACCACACCATCGGCGCTGAGCCGCTGTGCCATAGCGATGTCGCGTTTCATGGCGTAATGCTCGTACCGGGAGTAGAGAAAGTCACCACCTCGCGGGCGGATCATCACATATACATCGATCGACAGGTTCTTGCGTACGACCTCGATCGTGCCAGCTGAAGGTGTGGTTCCCCCTTCGCCTGGGTTGTCACAGAGTTCAATGCGGTCTGCGCCGCCGGTCTGCGCATTTAGCGCCGAGGCGATGTTGTAAGCGACAACCTCGACGATCATGAATAATGGCTGGATGAATTCATGAGTTGCTCAACTTGCGCAGTGCGCACCGCGTACGTGAATCCGGGTTGGAGGCAATACGCACCATACACACCCTGCTTGTTGAGCGCCAGGAATCCCACCTGTACTTGCTTCGCCTTTTCCGGATTCTTTTCGATGATACGTTCAACGGCCATGCGGCATGCTTCCTCAGGTGCGTGTCCCTGGCGCATGAGCTCCACGACGAGATGGCAGCCCACAATGCGGATCACCTCCTCACCTACTCCGGTGGCCGTAGCAGCTCCTACGTCGTTGTCAACATATAATCCAGCGCCGATGATGGGCGAATCGCCGATCCTCCCCCGCATCTTGAAGGCCAGACCGCTGGTTGTACACGCCCCGGAGAGATTACCTTTGTCATCCAGCGCCACGATTCCTATAGTATCGTGATTCTCGACGTTAATAACCGGCTTATACTGCGCCGTTTTCAGCCATTCCCTCCATGCCTTCTCGGACGGTTCCGTCAGCAAGTTTTCTTTATTGAATCCATTGGCCAGTGCGAACTGCAGCGCACCTTCGCCGGCCAGCATGATGTGGGGTGTCTTTTCCATTACCATCCGCGCGACAGACACCGGGTGTTTTATATGTTCGAGAACCGCTACCGAACCGCAGTTGCCGTGTTCGTCCATAATGCACGAATCGAGGGTAACGTGACCGTCACGGTCGGGGAATCCACCATAGCCTACCGTTTGAACAGAAGGATCGGCCTCGGTGTAGCGTGCGCCGGCCTCAACCGCGTCCAGTGCCCTTCCGCCGGTTGACAGAATTTTCCACGCCTCGCGGTTCGCGTTCATGCCAAAATTCCACGTGGAGATAACTACGGGCTTCATGGGCGGAGCGTCAACGTTTGCCATCGCGCGAAACGGCGCCACCGCCGCTCCTGCCGTTGCCATTTTCAGGAATTCTCTTCTCGACTTCATGCATTACCAGGGATTAAGAGGAAAGGTTGATTGCTCTTCCAAGCTATCACTCCAAATGCCAACTTGCAAACCATACCGTTATTCGATAATGCGTCGGGCGGTTCGGAAGCGCTTTTTGTAGTAGTCTGTAAAGAGATTGGTTTCTACAACACCCAGGCTCGTTGAGGCATGGATAAATCGAATGTCATCGCGTGACCGGCGTTCTGTGACGAGTCCGACATGGGTGATCTGACTTTTTCTCCTGCCCGTAGCAAAGAACACGAGGTCGCCAGGTTGCAGCTCGTCAAGGTCCACTTCTTTACCTACCTTACTCTGATCAACGGATCGCCTCGGAAGCGTAACGTCGATGGCGCGAAAGGAGTTGAGCAGCAAGCCGGAACAATCCATACCCGACCGCGTTGTTCCACCATACTTGTACGGCGTGCCCAGATAGGTACGCGCAGCGTGTATGACTTCCTCTACACGGGAATCGGTTCTTGCCAATTTTGTGTGAGACGCACATGCCACCACAAAAACAGCAAGCAGAACAACAGGAAGCGACAGCTTTTGATTAATTTTGAGCCCCAAAAAAATCACTCTCATCGGCGAAGCTTAAAAAAATCGAATCGTCAAATATAAATCATTCATGGCACTTACCGAAGTATCCGTAAACGTTGTCGAGAAGCTGGAAGCTGCAGTGGGCCGGGAACATGTAATTCTCGACGAAGAAAAACGGCGTGAATATGGACACGACAAGACCGAGGATTACGCGTTTCTTCCTGACATCGTGGTAAAGCCCGGTACGCCGGAAGAAGTCAGTGCCATACTCCGTATTTGCAATGAACACCTGATCCCCGTAACACCACGCGGCGCGGGCACGGGCCTCGCGGGAAGCGCGCTTCCCGTTCGCAAGGGTATCGTCATGTCTATGGAACGTTTCAACCGGATACTTAGTATAGACGAACTCAACCTGCAGGCAACCGTTGAACCCGGCGTGATTACAGAAGTGTTCCAGAATGCGGTGAAAGAAAAAGGTCTGTTTTACCCCCCTGACCCCGCGAGCCGTGGTTCGTGTTTTCTGGGTGGCAATCTTTCCAACAATTCGGGCGGGCCCAAGGCTGTCAAGTACGGCGTTACGCGCGACTACGTGCTCAATCTCCAAGTGGTCCTCCCCACGGGAGAGATCATATGGACCGGCGCTAACGTACTCAAGTACTCAACCGGCTACAACCTCACGCAATTAATTTGCGGGAGCGAAGGTACACTGGGCGTTGTGACCAAGATTGTCTTTAAGTTGAGGGGTTATCCGCAGAAGGATGTACTCATGCTGATACCGTTCAGCACCAGTGAAGAAGCCTGTCGCGCGATCTCCGCCATTTTTGTCGCGGGCATCACGCCCTCGGGCATGGAGTTCTTCGAACGCGCAGCCATCACCCGGACGGTGGAGTACTGCGAAAAGGTGCTGAACAGTCCGGTCACGACGAAGTTTGCTGACAACATGGACGCCTTCCTGCTCTGTGAACTCGACGGCAACGACGACGAGGTGCTTATGCGGGATGCCGAACGCGTGATGTCGGTCGTGGAAAACTTCCCTATAGGTGAAGTATTGTTCGCTGAAAGCAGCGCACAAAAAGAAGAACTCTGGAAAGTGCGCAAGAACGTATCGCCGGCAGTAAACTGGTACACGCTCACAAAGTCCGACGACGTCGTTGTTCCGCGATCGAATCTCCCGAAGTTAGTTTCGGGTATCAAGGAAATCGGAAAGACTTATGGATTCAACACGGTGTGCTTCGGCCACCTTGGCGACGGTAACCTGCACGTCAACATTTTGCGGGAAGACATCAGCGAAGCAGATTGGAAAACGAAAATCCCGCAAGGTATCGGCGAAATATTCAAGCTGACGGTGAGTCTGGGCGGCACGCTGTCCGGCGAACACGGCATCGGGATCGCGAAAAAGCCTTACATGCCCATTGCAATGAGCGAAGTGAATCTCAGGCTCATGCGCGACATCAAAAAGGCGTTCGATCCCAACGGCATTTTGAATCCCGGAAAGATCTTCTGAACATGCCGTTCATCCTTCCCTGTGTATGGGCGGTGGGATTGGATTCCTATATTTAACGTCCGACGTTACCCCGGTCGCCTAACCCAATTCCTATGAAACCATATCAACTCATCCTGGTCGTTGCTTCACTGGCCTTTGCATGCGGGAGGCAGCAGACAGAAAATAGCACCGTAAACGAAAATGCCGACACGGCAGCACCCAAGGCCACGCAGGCCGACGAAGGCTGGATCATGCTGTTCGACGGAAGGACCATGAGCGGGTGGAGGACGTACAGGAACATGGAAAACGACAGTTGGGAGGTTGTTGACGGCACGCTGCACTGTAAGCCCTTTGACGACGCCAAGAAGCGTGCGGACCTGATCTCATTGGATCAATACGGCAACTTCGAACTGTCATTTGAATGGAAGGTCGCGCCGCAAAGCAACAGCGGCGTGATGTTCCGCGTAACCGAAGATTACGACGAACCCTTTTTTACCGGTCCCGAGTACCAGATCCTTGACGATGGCGGGTACCCCGGCGAGGTGAAGCAGGAGAACTTCAGCGGAGGCAACTACGACATGCACGCCCCCGTTAACAAACGCCTTAATCCCGTAGGGCAATGGAACACGTCAAAGATCGTGGCAAATGGCCATCACATCGAACACTGGCTCAACGGCGACAAGGTCCTCGAGTATGAGATCGGATCAGAAGACTGGAACAACCGAAAAGCCAAAAGCAAATGGAATGACGTCGAGGGCTACGCTGTTCCCGAACGCGGGCACATCGACCTCCAGGACCACGGCAACGAAGTCTGGTTCCGCAACATCATGATTCGGACCCTCTGACGCAACAACCGTACCCTTCAGGATAAACACTTAACTTGCGGGCCAAGTATATCTCTGATGTGCGGCATCACAGGCATTTTTGCGTTCAACCTGGTCGGCAAGTTTAACAAGATCCACGTAACGGCGGCTACGATGGCCCTGCATAAACGCGGGCCCGACTTCCAGGATATCTACCTGGGAGACAATGTCGCGCTGGGTCACCGTCGACTCTCCATCATCGATACTTCCGATGCCGGCAATCAACCCATGTGGGATGATACCGGCCGCTACTGCATCGTCTTCAACGGTGAGATATTCAACTTTCCTGCGCTGCGTAGAGAACTGGAAGGGGGCGGCGTCAGATTCCGTTCGCATTGTGATACGGAGGTCTTGTTGCAACTGTACATCCGCGATGGTGAAACGTGCCTGGCGCGGTTGAACGGCTTTTTTGCGTTTTGTATCTACGATAAATCGAAAGAGACCTTGTTCCTGGCGCGCGATCGCTATGGAATAAAGCCGTTGTACTACCTGTTCGATGAAGACAAGTTCATCTTTGCCTCAGAAATGAAGGCGATGCTGCATTATGGCATCGAACGGGAAATTGACGAACTCTCCCTCCTGACCTACCTTCAGCTGAATTACATTCCGCCACCTCACACGATCCTAAAGGGCGTACACAAGTTGCAACCGGGCCATTTCCTCCGCGTGGGATTGCAAAAGCTGGAGAGCGATGTGTATTACACCCTGCCGGACGCGTCGGCGTCCACCTTCAGGGGAAGCTACGAGGACGCACAGGAAAGATTGAGACCGTTGCTTGATGCAGCCGTGCAACGAAGACTGATCGCCGACGTGCCACTTGGCGCATTTCTGAGCGGCGGCATCGATTCGTCCGTGATCACCGGTCTGGCTGCTCGCCATAAGCCAGACCTTCACACGTTCTCCATTGGATTCCGTGATGAAAAATTCTTTGACGAGACTGCATACGCCCGTCTGGTCGCCGATCATTTCAAGGTGGCGCACACGGTTTTCTCGCTGACCAATGATGACCTTTACCGTCACCTGCATGCCATCCTCGATTATATCGACGAACCATTTGCCGATTCCTCGGCTATCGCTGTTTACATTCTCAGCCAGGAAACGAGAAAGCATGCAACGGTGGCGCTGTCGGGCGATGGCGCGGACGAGCTTTTCGCCGGCTACAACAAGCACGAAGCATTCAGGAGGTCTTTTCATCCCGGCCTTCGGGAACAGGCTGTCGGTTGGTTGCAGCCGTTATGGAGGATGCTGCCCGGATCGCGCAACAACACAACGGCCAACACAGTAAGGCAACTGCTGCGCTTTAGTCGGGGAATGAAGTTGCCGTTGCCCGAACGATACTGGCTCTGGGCGGGATTCACAACCCTGGAAGAAGCGTTGCTGCTCATAGAGCCGGGTATCCGTGAAAAGATTGTCGTGCCGGAATTCGAGGCACGAAAATCTGTCTTGCTTTCCGGGTTGGGGCCGCATGGAAATATCAACGACGTCCTGCGGACCGACCTGCGGATGGTTTTGGCAGGCGACATGCTTCACAAGGTGGACCTAATGAGCATGGCAAACAGCCTGGAGGTGCGCGTGCCCTTTTTGGATGTTGAAGTAGTCGATTTTGCGGTTTCGCTTCCGGGCGACTGGAAGATTAACCGTAACATAAGAAAGCGGCTGCTGCGGGACGCCTTCCGGGACATGCTGCCCGCTCAGCTGTACAACCGCCCGAAAAAGGGCTTTGAAGTGCCCTTGTTGAAGTGGTTCAGGCGGGAAATGAAATCCGTTATTCAGGATGACTTGCTCAGCGATTCCTTCGTCCGTGAGCAGGGCCTCTTTAGCCCGGAGGCCGTCAGAACCATAAAACGAAGACTCTTTTCTTCCAATCCGGGAGACGTACATGCCCGGGTGTGGGCACTCCTCGTGTTCCAGCACTGGTGGAAAAAATACTGGTCCTAAACACCCTGTTCTGCCTGGTGCCACCAAGCCCTTGACAAAAAGGGTTCAGTTCGCTTTTTAACCGGCCTTTTCAAAAATTTGCATTTTTTTAACATGGATAGGGTCAGAATTTACCCCATCTACAACGATTTCGTAAATTTTTATTTCAATTCGGTTCATTTTGAACCCCGTTTTACAAAAATTTCGAAAAAAAGGTATGACACAAGCACCCTTTCCTGCCCACTTACGGATCTCATGAAACTCATTCTCTACTCTACTAAACAGCAATTTTCTAACCCCCAAAACACTATGAAACTTGGAACCTTACTACTGATGTTGTTTGCCTTCGTTCTGGTTAGCCCGGTTGCGTTCGCTCAGGACGAGACAGCCGATGAGGGCGCGCAGTCGTTTACCCTTTCGGGGACCGTCGATACGTATGTCCATACCACCTTTGGCACAATGAACCCCTACGCCGGCACGTATGACGGGGAGAACCTGATCCAGGCACCGAAGACAGCTTTTGCCAATCTCAAGGGATTTTCTCTCGGCATGGTTAACCTGATCGCCTCCTATGAAGGCGAAAAAGTCGGCTTTGTAGCCGACCTGGTATTTGGGCCGCGCGGAACGGACGCCGTATTTGGATCGCCCTACTACTCCTCGACAGGTCAGATCATCAACCAGATGTATGCGTATTGGAAGCCAACAGACAATCTTACGCTGACGCTCGGCAATTTCAATACCTTCCTGGGGTACGAGGTGATTTCGCCGGCAGTAAATTTTCACTACTCGACGTCCTACATGTTTTCCTGGGGACCTTTTTCGCACACCGGCATCAAGGGCAACCTCGAGTTCGGTGATGGCATGAACCTTCTTCTTGCCGTGATGAATCCTACCGACCTTACCGAGTTCAACCCGGTAAGCACGTATACCATCGGTGCTCAACTCGGCAAGTCGGGTGACAAAGGTGGCATCTACCTCAACCTCCTCTACGGCGACCAGGACGGAAAATTGGATGCCGATGTAGATGAAGATGGTGCCACTTCCATGGGAAACCTCTTCCAGGTTGATATCACCGGCGGTTGGGACCTCACCGACAATTTCTACCTCGGCGTCAATGCTACCTACAACCAGACATCACCCGGCGAAACCGTTAGCGGTTCAAGCGTCGTAGATCTTGACGGCGATGCGGGCTCATTCATGGGCGTGGCGCTGTACCCGAAACTTTCGCTCTCGGATAACACGGCCATAGGACTTCGCGTCGAGTACTTCGCCATCAAGAACGATTACATCCAAATGTTTACGCTCGATGATGGTGATGGAAGCGTCGTCGACCTGACGCTTTCGCTAAATCACAGCATCGGCAACCTCACATTCATTCCGGAAATACGGCTGGACAAAACCTCGGATGATTCCTTTATCACCAAGGGCTTTGACGATGTGACCGACACTATGGTCTCGCTTAACTTTGCAGCCATTTACAAATTTTAACTGAGGCGTAGGGTAAATTAAAATTTTGACAATTCGATGCGGGGATACTACCTAACCTATATATTGGCGGGTCTTTACCAAACTCACACCATGTTTCACTACTAATTCTCCGTTTTATATGGCTAAAACTAAGCTTGAGTACATCTGGCTGGATGGGTATAAGCCCACCCAGAGTCTTCGCAGCAAGACTAAAATCGTTTCAAAATTCAGTGGCAAACTGGCTGACTGTCCGATCTGGTCTTTCGACGGGAGTTCTACGGAGCAGGCACCAGGCGGGTCTTCCGACTTGTTGCTGAAGCCCGTGGCGCTCTTCCCCGACCCCGACCGGAAGGACGGCTGGCTGGTCATGACGGAAGTGCTGAACGCGGATGGGACACCCCATCCTTCAAACGGCCGCGCTACGATTGACGACGAAGACGCTGATTTCTGGTTTGGCTTCGAACAGGAATATTTCTTGTGGGATAACGAGACTAACAAGCCGCTCGGTTTTCCCGAGAAGGGTTTCCCCGGACCGCAGGGTCCTTATTACTGCGGCGTCGGCGCCGGCAAAGCATACGGCCGTCATATCGTCGAAGATCATTTGGACCAAATGATTGCCGCTGGCATCAACATCGAAGGTATAAACGCCGAAGTGGCGACGGGTCAGTGGGAATTCCAGATCTTTGCCAAGGGCGCGCGCGAAGCAGGCGACCAGGTATGGGTAGCACGCTATCTGGCTGAGCGCAACGGCGAAAAGTATGGCGTCTCCATCAACTGGCACTGCAAGCCTGTCCGCGGCGACTGGAACGGATCGGGTATGCACGCAAACTTCTCCAACAGCACGTTGCGTGAAGCCGGATCCAGGGAAGTCTTTGAAAAGATCTGTCATGCCTTTGAACCCGTGATCAGGGAACACATCGAAGTGTATGGCGCGGACAACCACCTGCGACTGACAGGACTTCACGAAACGCAGTCGATTGATAAGTTCAGCTTCGGTATTTCTGACCGGGGTGCTTCCATTCGGATTCCGATCAGCACGGTTGAAAATGGCTGGAAGGGATATCTTGAAGACCGGAGGCCGAATTCGTCCGCAGATCCTTACAAGGTAGCTGCACGAATCATCAAGACCGTTAAGTCCGCCGTATCCTGACGGACTCACTGGTGTGTCTGACATAAGGCGCCGCATGAAGCAATTCGTGCGGCGCTTTTTTACATTCCGTTTTCGTGCAGGCCGAGTATCCGCATCATATCGTTTTCCACGTTTCCGGCACCAAGCCAGAAATTTCGGCTATACACAGACCTGAATTCCCACCGCATGCGCGTCAATTGTTCCGGTGTGTAGGCGTGCGTGTCTTTCACTGAAAGGCTTTCTAAGTAGCGCTCGTCGTCGGTCAGGATGGCGCCGAGCCACGCACCGTTCTGTTTCACGCACAGATCCGTATAGGGCAACACGTCCGGCAGGAAGTCGGACTGCGGAAATCGCTCACGACCGAATCTTTCGAGGTGGTTCTTCAGATACCATGAATCGGGATGACGTTCTGCCGAAATCGTTTGCGGCACGAACCTGCCTTCCTGAACGTCTTTACAAAAAGTAAGATACTCCTTCAGGAGTCTCGGTCCCTTGTTGCGCGACTTTTCGGTCTTCAGTTGATCGGGCCAGATGCTCGACACGATGACGACGAGCTGACGCGCACGCGTGATGGCAACGTTGAGTCGATTTTCGCCTCCTGGCAAATTCAGACTGCCAAACTGCATGATCATCCGGCCACGCGGGTCAGGGGCATACCCGACTGAGAAAATGATGACATCTTTTTCATCACCCTGAACGTTTTCGATGTTCTTGACAAAAAGCGATTCAGGTAACGGCGCCTCACGTTTTGTCGCTTCCGATTCCAGCAGATCGAGGATGAGATATTGTTGCTCCGCGTTGAAGGTGACGACACCGAGTTCGAGTTCCGGATGTTCCGTCAGCAGGAGAAATACCTGCGCCACTACGGTTTCGGCCTCCACCTGGTTCCGGTTGCCCTCCCATACGCCATCGACCTTCAGATATCGGATGGCCGGTTCGTTTCGGTTCAGCAGGTTACGGTCGGGCAATTGCCTGAGGTTGCCGTCATAAAAGTGTTTGTTCGAGAAGTCGATCAACTCGGGAGAGCGACTACGATAGTGGCCCTGCAGGCTGACCCCCTCGAGATAGCGTTCGGCAAGTTCCAGAAGAGAGTCCACCTCCGTGTCCGGTTCGTCGGGATCTTCCTCTTCCCACCGCACCTGGTACAATTCAAAAGGCCTGAGCTGCTTCGCGTCGCCTGCTATGACCACCTGTTTGCCCCGGTACATCGCAGGAATACCGCGTTCTGCAAAGCACTGCGAAGCCTCGTCGAAGATTACGAGATCGAAGATCTCCTTCATTGGAAATATGGCAGACACGGCTTCCGGAGATGCGAGCCAGCAGGGTACAAGGCGAAGCAGTTCGCCCTGCATCTCCGTCACAACCTTTCGGAGTGGCCACAATTTTTTCTGTTTGGTAACCTGGTGATGGAGATCACGATAGGTAACCCGGTTGTTCAGGCGGTTGTATTCGATTTGGTCATAAACCTGCTCGCGTGTTCTCAGCAGGATGATGTCGCGACTTAACCGTTGCTTTTCCCGGACTGATTGCCACAGTTCCGCCTGCAACTCCTCCATGCGTGTCGACGAAACGATGCGGAGTATGGGGTGCTTCGTCTCAATGTAGTCGATCCAGTGAAGTGCGAGGCTGTTGCGTAACAGGGCTTCGAGCTTTTCATACGTCCACCATCCCACGCGGTCATACAATTTGTGGATCACCCCTACTTCCGTCTCGGTAAGGCTTTCCTTAAGCTTGTCGAACTCGCACAGGTTGTCAAAATCACGTCTGAGCGCATCGACGAATTCATCGGCCAGGCTGGGGTCGTGAATGAGCTGCCGGATCTGAAAGGGTGTGAGATGTTTGATCCAGACCGCTTTCCGACCTGGTATTTCACTGCAAATGCTGAGGAGCTGATGGAATATGCGGTTGAAGTCGTATCGAGACAGTGTCGTCGGATCGATCAGTTCATTCACCTCGCGGAGTGTATTGAAGATGATCTTGGCACGCACGGCCAGCTTCTCCCGTTCAAACCAACGACGCATGTGAAACTTCCGGTAGTCTTTGGGGAAGTCTGTGAGCCACGGCTTTTGTTTCAACGCCGTGAAATGATGCTCGATGTTAAGCCTGCTGTCAAGCTTCTTTTCGAGTTCCTTGAATCCCTCCTTGGAATACTCGAGGTGATTCAAGGAGAGGACGTTTCGCAGATAATTCTTGTCGCCCGAAAACTGCCATCGTAAGAAACGGAACAGACTGCGTCGGGCGAGCATACATTCACGGAGTACCTGTTGCAGCTTTCCCAGCTCCTCCGGTGGTGTATAAATTTCCGGGCCGGAGCCTTCATAACAACTCATCAGGACACGCTCCGTATTTGCAAGCCACAGCAAGCTCGTCTCTTCGTCGGGTACCCGCAGCATATGCAGGAAGTAATGATAAGTCTCGTCGTCCTTTAGCACGCTAAGCATGCCGAGGATGTCGTCTTCACGTCCCAGCAACGACTCACAATCTTCAAGGGAGAGCGCAGACGGGAGCACGCCGACAATTTTTTTCGCAATAGTCGCCTGAAACACGGGGATCTCGCGAACCGCCTGGATGATGTCCTTCATGTCAGACTGTTTGAGTCCGGCGAACGAGCGGCGGTTATTCCAGACGTAACGGTCGCGCACAAACTTTTCGGCAAACCCCGCATAGCGCTTCATGTTGCGGAGGAAGTCGTCAAGTTCGTGAAACTTGAAATACTGATATTCCTGTTTCAGGTTGACCGCATCACCCGCAGGATTCGATGTGAGGTACAATTGCTTTACGGACAGCCCACACTCTGATTCATCGTAGAGGATGCGCCGGAATTCCTCGAGTTCCTCAACGATCGCATCGATCCTCCGGCACAAGTGAACGAACCGTCGTTCCATGTGGATGATATCCACGCTGCGGTTACGTGTGCGATAGTCATCGATCCTGTCGATTTGCCGGGCAATCTTTGTGAAGATTTCCCGGCGGTCGTTGCGAAAGTCGTGAACCAGTCCGAGGAAATCGTCCATGTCGATTTCCTGAAGACGCCGGTACACCACATCGAGGGCAGCTCGTTTCTGACAGACGACGAGCACCTTGCGTCCCGACGCCACGGCGTCGGCAACCAGGTTGCAAATCAGTTGTGATTTGCCTGTTCCTGGAGGACCTTGTACGACGATGGATTTTCCGGCCTTAGTTTTCCGGATCGCGTTCTCCTGCCAGGCGTCCGTCTCGAAGGGAATGTACAGTCGTTCCTCCCGTATGGTGTCCTCCGCTGTCGCAGGCGGGTTATCGTCACCGCCAGCGGGCACATTGCGCAGAAAGAAGGCGTCGATGTCGGTGAAATTCTCAGCCTCCATCAGGTACTTGTAGTCCGCCACGAGTTGCGAACCGGCCTGGGGAAAGATACCCAGCACAGCTTCGGGAAACAACTTGATCTCACCCGCGCGATGCGACTCATCAAAATCCGCCTTCCTGAACTCCATAAAAGGCGTCAGTTCATCGCGGAAATTATCCGGGTTGAAATTCAATTCAATCTTGTCCTGCAGCAACTGGTAGAGCTGGGTACGCCACACCGTGCTGTCTTTGTCAAAATCCTCGAAGTTGGTTTCCAGGAGATCATCGGGAAGGTCTACCTTGTTGTAGTACGCGTAGGCAAGGGCGAACGATTTATTGAAAACGACTCCGGCATCTCGACGCGGCTCGATCATCCAATCGTTTCGCGACTGCTTGAGACTCACGGGAAAGAACAGCAAGGGCGCACGCACCAGCGTACCGTCGATAAGTTTGCCACGGACGAACGGCCACCCTATGTGAAGGTCATTGGAACCGCGTTCCTCAAAGATGAACCGATCGAGCCGCTGCAAGCGCTTAAGTCGCTCGCTCACCTCGTTGTTCGCCTCCACGCGGCTGTCGAGAATCTGACAAACCTTCATCGCCTTTCCTGCCAGCAACGCTGCAATCACATGAAAAGAAGGTTTGTTATCGAGCAGGTTAAACTTATGAACGTCGATGAACTGCTCCTTCGGCAACCGAAGCAAGAGAATGGACCGGTTGTTGGCCGTCAGGTTGGTAAGACGGTTGAGGTAGGTATGAAAAATATTTCGGGTCTTGACTCTGGCCACAGTTGAAAAGCAAGTTTTATCCTAGTCCATTGCCAGATAATTACTGATCCGGTGGTACACCGAGTCGTCAACCAGCTGGATTTGCCGCAGATCTTCCAGGCTCTGAAACGGTCCGTGCTGAAAACGGTAGGTCACAATGAGACGGGCAAGTGTCCGTCCGATATACGGATGTCGCGACAGGCTGTATTCATCTGCGCTATTGACGTTGATCCGAACCGGAGTGAATTCATCCCGAATGTAGGCGACCGCGCGCAGGGCCCCGATGGCCGCAGAGTCGAGGTGGAATACCTCGTGGAGCTGATTCATGCTCACATAGCCACCCAGCCTTTGGCGGTACCGCACAATCCTCGACGCAAGCGTAGGGCCGATACCGCGTATCGCCACCAGCTGTGATGTGTCCGCCGTGTTCAGGTCAAACCGCACCATGGCATGGACAGCCTGCGTCGGCCTTTTTTGGCTTGAACGCGGCCGGGTATTCCGTTTGGGCAAGTCAATGAAGGCGTACAACCTTGTGTAAACGCTGGTATCCATCCCATAGATCCGCAGGAGGTCTGATTTCTTCCGGAATTTTCCACCGCTTTCCCTGTACCGCACGATTCGGCGCGCAATGCTCGGCGAAAAGCCCAGACGTTCCAGATCCTCAGGGGTAGCCATGTTCGGGTTGAAACGGAACGCTTCGCGAGCCGGCGGGATGTGGTGCATCACATCGGGGGCATTCGCCCGTCGAAACAATCCCTCCAGGCTGTCCAGAATAGCCGCCTCACGCGAGAAATCGGGTGTCGCACTCGGAAAAAAAAACCGGGCAATGGGCTGCGAAAAAACTGCGACTACCATAAGTGGCAAAAGGATTAAGAATCCATTGGTTTCCCTTCGGGAAAATCCAAAGAGGAACCGGATCCATTTACGGATCGTGTGCATTGTGAGAGGGTTTTGGGTCGATTGGGCCCATAATATCCAGAAAACTTACCACGTCAACAAACTGTTATCGGTCTGGTAGCGGGGTTTGACGTTCAAAAAAAAGTGACGTTGCGTAGCCTTGACGCAAGCTCGTTTTCGTATTCAACGTAGCGCGAAAGGGATAGCTTATTTAAAACGATTCTAAATTATGGATAGACTGATATTCGTCATCCAAAAATCTCGCTCCCGCTGTAGTTTTGTAGGTTAACAGTATGCAAGAGAATTTCAGAGCCCTCATCCTGACATACAAGATGGCACCGGTAGCGGTGAGGGAGCAGGTGTCGCTGAATGAGGAAGGTGTCAAGAAACTGCTGACATTCGCTCAGTCGTATACATCCTCGTCGGATGTGCTGGTGGTATCCACGTGTAACCGGACGGAGATATACTATCAATCCGAGCGGGATCATCGGGCGGAGTTTCTCAGCGGCCTGCGATTGATCAAGGGCATTTCTGTCGACCAGGCGGACCGGTATTTTGTTGATCTGAGGGGTGAAGCCGCCGTACGGCACCTTTTCGAGGTGGCCATTGGACTGGACGCCCAGATTATCGGGGACCTCCAGGTAAGCGGACAGGTTAAGAGTGCCTACCAATGGAGCGCTGATATGAACATGGCCGGACCATTCCTTCACCGGCTCATGCACACCATCTTCTTTACGAACAAGCGCGTGGTGCAGGAAACCACCTTCCGTGACGGAGCTGCATCCCTTTCCTACGCAACCACGGAAATGATACAGGAGCTGGCCGGCGGGAACCGCCGCGCGAAGATTCTCGTGCTGGGTGTAGGAGAAATAGGCCAGGATGTCGCGCGGAATCTGACCGACCAGGACTTCGACCCACAACAGATAGTAATTCTCAACCGTACTCCCGAAAAGGCCCGTAAACTTGCTGAGCAGGGTGGATTCAGGTATGGAGGCCTTGACCGGCTGAGTGAAGAGGTAAGGCAGGCCGATATCATAGTAAGTTCCGTATCGGGTACCGGTCCCCTCATCACGCCCGATCTGGTAGGAAGCTCCCTCTTGTCGCACAAGTTCTTTATTGATCTCTCCGTGCCCCGAAGCGTTGACCCTGCGCTGGAGCACATCCCGGGTGTAATACTCTACAACCTGGATGAGATCACAGAGAAAACGCAGGAGGCCGTGAGCCGCCGCAAGGCAGCCATTCCGAGAGTACAGGAAATTATCGGAGAAGCGCTCAACGAGTTTGAGGATTGGGCCCGCGAAATGATTGTTAGCCCCACCATTCAAAAGCTCAAGAATACCCTTGAACAGATTCGCAGAGAGGAGTTGGCGCGTTACCTCAAAAATGCCACTCCCGCGGAAGCAGCACGCCTCGACGAAATGAGCCGGTCGTTCATGCAAAAAATACTGAAGTATCCCGTGCTTCATCTCAAGGCGGCCTGCCGGCGTGGCGACTCTGAGTCCATATCTGAATTGCTTCACGATCTGTTCAACCTGGAAAGGGTGAGGGAGAAAAAACCCTAACGTTCACCCTTCTATTGACGCCGGAAGAGAAAAATTTCGTCCAGCTTGTTAACCAGCACCAGGGCCTGATTCACAAAGTAGCCCTGATGTATGAGAGTGATCCCGAAGCGCGGAACGACCTGTTCCAGGAGATTGTGCTTCAACTCTGGCGGTCGTTTCCCACATTCCGCGGAGAATCCAAGATAACGACGTGGATGTATCGTATTGCCCTCAATACTGCCATCTCGGGATTACGAAAAAAAAATCGCAAACCACCCACAGAAGACATTCGCGACGGACACCTGAACATTTCGGAGGCACAGGAATACGATCACGAAGAAAATCTACAGCGGCTGCAACGGGCCATACGCCAACTCTCTGAAATCGATCGCGCGATGATCCTGATGGCACTCGAAGAAGTGCCCTATGAAGAAATCGCAGAGACTATGGGGATTACGCAAAACAATGTACGCGTCAGGATGAACCGCATCCGGGAACGCCTGCGCAAACTTATGACAGCCTGATTTATGGAACTCGA
>DASVCT010000254.1:0-4169 GCA_036381475.1 Cyclobacteriaceae bacterium | reverse complement strand
GGAGATCTTATAGTCAACGAGTTGAGGTAGCCGTTTCCCGAGCCGATCATAAATCGATTTTACCGCCTGCATAAAGGCGTCGTATTGTCCATCGCCGGTTGAAGTCGCTTCATACACCTGGCCATTGATTTCAATGCTCAGGGTAGCGACCGGCTTCAGGTTGTAGACATGACTGGAGTAGTAATTCCGGATCCGGATGTGTTCCTGGATCAACTCCCGGCCGAGAACGTCAGATATGATATAGGGAAGGTCTTCAGTCGTGATGTTTTCCTTTTTGTCGCCCAGCTCAACCACACGCTGGGTAACCTTTCTCAGCGCTTCGGGGTCAAGCTCGATGCCAAGTTCTTCAAGATTTTTCCTGATGCTCGCGTTGCCTGATGTTTTGCCCAGAGCGTACTTCCTCGTCCTGCCGAAGCGTTCAGGGATCAGGTCGTTCTGATACAGATTGGCCTTGCTGTCCCCATCGGCATGCACGCCACAGGTTTGGGTGAAGACGTTTTCTCCGATAACGGGCTTGTTGTTCGGCACTCCGATCCCGGAAAAAACCTCCACCAGCTTGCTGACGCCGTACAATTTCGTTTCGTCCACTGAAAACTCTGCATTGAGGTGATCCTTTAATACGGCCACCACGCTTGACAGCGGTGCATTGCCCGCACGTTCGCCCAGACCGTTCACCGTCACGTGGAGGCCTGTCGCGCCCGCTTTCACTCCGGCAAAACAATTTGCAACCGCCAGGTCGTAGTCGTTGTGCGTGTGCAGGTCGAAACCCTTGCCTGGATACCTCTCTACCATTTGCTTTACGAACCGATAGGCCTCGTCCGGATTAAGTACACCCAGGGTGTCGGGCAGCATGAATCGGGCGATCTCCTCATCTTTGAGCGCATCCATCAACTGAAACACGTATTCCGGCGAATGGCGCATACCGTTGGACCAGTCCTCGAAATACACATTGACTTTGATGCCGAGCTTGCAGGCGTATGCAATTGACTTTCGAATATCCGCGATATGCTGCTCGGGCGACTTTCGGAGTTGTCCCGTCAGATGTTTGAGGGACCCCTTGCACAGCAGATTCATCACCGTTCCTCCAACCTTGTGGATCCAGTCAAGTGAACGGTTCTCGTCGACGAAACCCAGAATTTCAATCCGGTCGAGATGCCCATTTTCGGCGCCCCAGCGCAGAATCTTTGTCGCGGCTTCGAATTCACCCTCGGAAATGCGTGCTGAAGCGATCTCAATTCGGTCTACGCAGACCTCTTCCAGCAACATTTTGGCAATATTCAGCTTCTCCGTGGGAGAATATGAAACGCCCGACGTCTGTTCCCCGTCCCGCAGGGTGGTATCCATTACTTGTATATGCATGCCGCTATCGCTTTAGTCCCCTCTGTACCTCAAACCGTGATTCGGGCTGAATAGGAGCAATGAGAACTGCGAATTTACGAGAAGTTGTCCGTGCCGTGCAAGTCGGGCGGTGTTTCCCGAACCAAATCCCGCTGCTCCGGCGGCGGCAATGTGTCAATTCTGAGTAACTTAAGGGATAATCCAGGGATATGACGGATAATATGAAAAAAACGGGAACCACCCGGCGGAGAACCTTTCTTAAATCGACAGGCGCCGCGGTGATCGGCGGCACGCTCGCCTATAACATGGGTATCGTCGGCGCTATGGCGGCAGTATCGTCCAATACGCTGAAGGTAGGTCTTATTGGTTGCGGCGGGCGCGGTACCGGCGCGGCCGCACAAGCGCTTCGGGCGGATCCGGACGTCGTCCTCACCGCAATGGGCGATGTGTTTGCCGACCGGCTGGAGCAATCGCTCAAGTCGCTCGCCGAAGAACTTCCCGCAGAAAAACTGAGCGTGAGCAAGGAACACCGGTTCATTGGCTTCGATGCCTATCGCAAGGTCATCGATTCGGGGGTCGACGTCGTGTTGCTGGCCACGCCGCCCGGGTTCAGGCCCGAGCACTTAACGGCGGCCGTGGATGCCGGAAAGCACGTCTTTTGCGAAAAGCCGGTGGCGGTGGACGCGCCGGGCGTAAGAAAGGTGCTGGCAGCGGCGCGAAAGGCAAAGGAAAAAAATCTTTCCATCGTGTCGGGGTTTTGTTACCGTTACGACTACGGCAACCGTGCCATGTTCGACAAGATCCTCAACGGTGAAATCGGCGAAGTGATGGCCGTTACCACCATGCGCTACGGCGGGGAGTTGTGGTCATTTCCCCGGCAGCCCGGGTGGACCGACATGGAATACCAGATGCGGAACTGGTATTACTATCACTGGCTTTCCGGGGATCATATCGTTGAGCAGGCAGTACACAGCATCGACCTGATGTGCTGGGTTATGGGGGACCAGCTGCCGGTTCGCGCCACGGGTACAGGTGGACGACAGGTACGCACCGATCCCGTCTTCGGAAACATTTACGATCATTTTGCCATCGAATATGAATATGCCGGCGGCGCTCGCGGGTACCACTTCTGTCGCCAGCATAACAATTGCACCAATCGAAATGCTATAGAAATGTTCGGCAACAAGGGCCTCGCCCGGATAACCATGGGCAAGCCCGTTCTCGAGCTTTCGGGAAAAGGCAACTGGACATACGACGGCAAAAAGAATGACATGTATCAGACGGAGCACGATGAACTGTTTGCTTCCATCAGAAATGGCCGGCCAGTAAATGACGGAGAATGGATGGCCAACAGTACCATGATGGCGATCATGGGAAGAGACTCCGCCTATACCGGGCGGACGGTGACATGGGAGGATGCCATCAAATCGGATAAGACAGAAGGTCCTCCACCCGATCAATTCAGCTGGGACCTCCAGTGGGAAGGACCTGGGGTCGCAATACCAGGGAAGACAGTGTGAGCATCTTAAATTATCTACGATTTGCGAGCTACGATGCTGGAAGTGGTTCACCCTTCGGCCCAGATGTCTCCCAGTTTGCAAGTCATAAGCCACAAATCGCAGCTCGTAAATCAATATCCAATTACGAATTACCATAACCGCCTATGTCCTCCCTATGTGCTCTATGTTCTATGTGGTTCAGATCAGCAGTTGCCTTTGTTGTTCTCCTCCCCGGCGTTTCCCTCGCGCAAGATTACACCCTGGAATTCGGAACTGAAATTCCGTTGCCGTCGGCCATGTCGCTCGAAGGGAGCAATCCGGTTCCTGTCCGATGGGTGAATGTCAACACCGCTGACGACACCTGGACAGTGGAAGGATCGGAGTTGCTCAACACGGGTCTTCCTATTGGGGTCATGCGCAGTGCGAAGCAATACGAAAACTTTATCCTCCATATCGAGTGGATGCATCTCGAACCCGGAGGGAACTCGGGGGTGTTTGTCTGGAGCAAGGCCATACCGGATGACAAATCGCGACTGCCCGATGGCGTTGAGGTTCAGATGCTGGAATTGGATTGGGTAAACCTCAATAAGAGGAATGGTGAAACCCCGCCCATCGCTTACGTGCATGGCGAACTGTTCGGCGTTGGCGGTGTAAAAACGGTCCCTGATAATCCCCGCGGCGAGCGCAGCAAATCCATAGAAAATCGCTGCAAAGGACGCGGCGAATGGAACACATACGACGTCGTTTGCGTAGACGGCGTGATCAAACTCTCCGTAAACGGAAAGTTCGTCAACGGCATCAGCCAATCCACACAACGGAAGGGCTATCTCTGCCTGGAGGCGGAGGGAGCACCGATACGATTCAGGAACCTCAGGATCGTGGAGTTACCGCCGGGGATGGCGGGGGAAGTGGGGGAATAGGGGATAGGGAAATAAGGAAATAAGGGATATAGGGGGATAGGGAAATAGGAAATAGGGAAATAAGGAAATAAGGGTATAGGGTATATAGGGGTATAGGGGAGTTGATTAGTGATTTTTGATTTTTGATTTTTGATCTGATACCAATGATTAGAGTGTTACGTCTAACTTTCTCCGCTCTTTCCCTCCAATTCCCTCAGCACCTGATTAACGTCTTCTTCCGTGGAGGTAAGCTTCGCCTTGCAGATGCGGATGAGCAAGGCCGCGCGCTTTACTTTTTCGGAAAGTTCGTCGATGGTGATGGCGCCTTCTTCGATCTGTGACACGATCTGTTGGAGTTCCTCGAAGGCCTCCGTGTATCCGGGATTGTCGTTCATGAGTCAGGACTTTTTTTGGTGGATTTTACTTCACTTTC
>DASVCT010000253.1:0-10233 GCA_036381475.1 Cyclobacteriaceae bacterium | reverse complement strand
CCGGGAAAGGTACTTGCGCGTGACAAAGACGCTGCACTCGACCGGTTCAACAGGAGTTTTGAGTATGATGGACTGGGAGACCGGTATGCGCGCTTCCTTTTGGATGAAGTGTTTCCCTTCGTGGAAAATCAAAAGGCGTCCGATGCCAGGCCCATCCGTCTTTCACGAAATGGAAACGATCGCGCTATAGGTGGCTCGAGCAGCGGCGCGGTTTGCGCTTTCACGGCCGCCTGGGAACATCCCGAAGAATTTTCAAGAGTATTCAGCGCCATCGGAACTTATACCGGACTTCGTGGCGCCGATCGCTATGACATCCTGATTAGAAAGTATGAGCCGAAGCCCATCCGGATCTTTATGCAGGATGGCTCGAATGATCTTAACATCTATGCGGGCGACTGGTGGAAAGCCAATGAATCGATGGAAAGGGCTCTGACGTTTGCCGGTTATGACGTAAAACACGTTTGGGGAACGGGCGGCCACAACGGCGCACACGGAACGGCCGTCTTTCCGGACGCCATGCGGTGGCTGTGGCGCGACTATCCGGAACCCATCGTGGCAGGAAAAACCAAAAATTCCTTCCTCGTAGATATTCTTTTGGATAACGAGGGATGGGAATTGGTAGGAGAAAACTATGGCTTTACCGAAGGCATCGCTGCCAACGTCAAAGGAGAAGTGTTCTTTCAGGACATTCCAAATGCCAAAACCTATAAGATCGGCCTTGACGGCAAGGTGCAGCTGTATATCGCCGACTCGAAGAAAGCCAGCGGCACGACATTCACAACGGATGGCGACATGCTCACAATTACCGGCGGATGGTCCGATCCACCAACAAAAGAAGTACATCGGTACAAAACACCGGATGCGTTTACCGTCGTGTCAGGCGAAACACCAGGCAATGACATTACGGTATCGTTCAATGGAAACATCTATGTGACTTCGCCGGATGGCAGGGAGCGGCCCAGCAAATTATACCTGATCAAGCCGGATGGTGAGCGCAAGGTCGTTGATGAAGGACTCAAATTTGCTAACGGCCTTTGCCTTTCGCCCGACCAAACGCAGCTCTATGTTACTGAATCTGCCACACACTGGGTGTGGGTATACCAGGTACAACCTGACGGTACCCTGGCGCACAAGCAGAAGTACGGATGGCTGCACGTTCGCGACGTCGACGAAAATGCCTGGAGCGACGGATTGAAGTGCGACCGCGACGGCAGAATATACGTTGCCACACTTAGTGGCATTCAGGTAATGGATCAGCTGGGTCGGGTAAACGCAATAATCCCGGTTCCTCCAACCAAAGGACAAATATCGAATATGTGTTTTGGAGGACCTGACTTTGACATCTTATACATCACATGTCAGGACAAAGTCTTTCGCAGAAAAGTGAAGGTAAAAGGAGCTAATAACTTTGAAAAGCCCATTAAGCCCGCAACTCCAAGGCTTTAAAGTAACACGAGTGTTCAATATAATATTAATGAGACATGGACCACTCAGAAGTTAACGACGGAGGAAATAGCCGGAGGTCCTTCTTAAAAAAGTCAGCCCTGGCCACCGCTTCAGTCGCCGCTGCAGACCTGGGTTTGTTTGCGACTCCCCTGGCAGGAACGGGGACACTGGAAACCGCCAGCTCGGAAAACTTGAAAAAGGATGACCTTCCGTGGTACCGGCGGGTTACGCGCTGGGGACAGATCAACATTACGGAAAAAGATCCCCCTCAATACGACATCACATGGTGGCGAAATTATTGGAAGGAAACCGGAACGGAGGGTGTCGTGATCAACGCAGGAGGAATTGTTGCGTACTATCCCACACGAATACCCCTTCACCGCCAGGCACAGTACCTGCAGGGTCGGGATCTCTTCGGCGAGCTACGAAGGGCGGCGAAGGAAGAAGGAGTTGCCGTGTTTGCCCGTATGGATTCAAACCGGGCTCACGAGGCGTTCTACAATGCGCATCCGGATTGGTTTGCAATCGACGCATCCGGCAAACCTTACAAGGCCGGCGATCTGTATATCACATGTATTAACGGACCGTACTACCAGGAACACATCCCGGCGGTTCTAAAGGAGATTGCTGAACTGTACCATCCCGAAGGATTCACCGACAACAGCTGGAGTGGACTTGGTCGGGACTCGATCTGTTATTGTGAGAATTGCAAAAAAAGTTTCTATGATAAGACCGGCTACCGTATTCCGCGCGAAAAAAACTGGGACGACATCGTGTATAAGAAATGGATACGCTGGAATTATGAACGAAGACTTGAGATTTGGGATCTGAACAATAAAACAACAAAAGCCGCGGGCGGCGAGAACTGCATATGGGCGGGCATGAACAGCGGATCAATCAGTTGGCAAGGCAGAAGTTTCCGCGACTACAAGGCAATCTGCGAGCGTGCCGGCATCATCATGCTCGACGATCAGACTCGTCACAACGAAAGCGGTTTCCAACGCAACGCCCAAATCGGAAACGTCATACATGGACTGCTCGGCTGGGAGAAGCTCATACCTGAAAGTACGGCCATGTATCAGGCGGGAAGGCCAACATTCCGCCTGTCGAGCAAGCCTGCTGCAGAAGCACGCATGTGGGCAATAGAGGGATTTGCTGGAGGCATCCAGCCCTGGTGGCATATGGTGGGTGCCTACCATGAAGACAGGCGCATGTACAAAACGGTTGGACCGCTTTTGCACTGGCATGGGGCGAATGAAGAATTTCTTATCAATCGGCGTCCGATTGCAACGGTGGGAGTTGTGTGGTCGCAGGAAAATTCAGATTTCTATGGACGCGACGATGCCAGTAATCGTGTTGATCTCCCCTGGCAAGGAATGACGGAAGCGCTTGTCCGTGCCAGAATACCGCACATCCCCGTTCATGCGGACCATATCGATCGGGAAGCGGAACAGTTATCGCTGCTGATCTTGCCGAACCTTGCTTTGATGACTGATAGTCAGGTTGCCAGCGTCAGACGCTTTGTAGAACGAGGCGGGAGCCTGATCGCTACCGATCAGACAAGTTTATATAATGAGTGGGGCGACGTCAGGCAAGATTATGCGCTTGGCGATTTATTCGGCGCGCACGTTTCAGGGGCCAATGATTCGCTGGATGAAGGAACTAGTCATACTTATCTGCGACTGAATCCCGAACTACGTTCCCAGGTCGCCGGGCCTCATAATGACTCCGAACCGAAAATTTCCGGCCAGCGACATGAGGTGTTGAAAGGCTTTGAGGAAACTGATATACTGCCGTACGGTGGATCGTTGCAAAAGCACCGCGTTGATGCGGCGGCGCAGGTGTTGATGACTTTCATCCCGGAATTTCCCATCTATCCTCCCGAGACTGCATGGATGCGTGAGCCCAAGACGGACATCCCAGGTTTGATTGTGAGAACAACATCGCAGGGAAGTCGAATTGCGTTTTTGCCTGCCGACATCGACCGGCAGTTTGGGCGCCACAACTTGCCTGATCATGGGAATTTGCTGGAGAATCTTGTTCGCTGGGCGGCAAAGGATAATATCTCCTTGCGTGCGAAGGGAGTCGGCCTAGTGGATTTCCATTTGTACCAGCAGGACAATCGGCTCGTTTTGCATGTTGTTAACCTCACAAGCGCGGAAACGTGGCGCGCGCCGGTCCATGACCTCATAAGCGTTGGGCCTTTCCAGGTGGAAGTCAAGTTGCCGAAAGGCGTCGCCGGCAAAAACGTGCGCACACTAGTAAGCGATCAAAAAATCTCCTCGACTGTAAGTGATGGATTGATTCGATTCGGGATAAAATCAATCCTCGATCATGAAGTCGTGGTCATCACCTGAACCGAAATTGATCGGCGGGGAATATTTTGTAGAGACGTACGGCCGTGCGTCTCCATGTAAGTCGACCAATACAAGTGTGTAACCAATCAATACGCCAGCGGTGGCATGTCACACGATCCCGAACGGAGCGTGTTCACCGTATAGCAAATCAATTTGTTCTCCAGCATCTCCCCTTTTTCTGACTTCAACGCTCCTATCGATAACTCATAAATGTAGCCCGGCTTCAAATTCTCGAGCGTCAGGGAAACTGTTTTTTTATCATTGCCGGCTTTGATGGCCTTTATTTGCACCGGCTGCACGTCGAACTGATCTGAACCATACTTAAGGTGATACTCATAATAGTAATGGCGAAAATGATAGTTTGCCGTGTCAACCAGGGATGCCTCATCCATGGGCTGCGTAAAGTGAAGATCGAATCCTTCGTCGGTGATGTTCATACTGTAAATGTCTACGGGATCTTTTCCGGTGAAAACGATCCGCTGAATTCCTATGTCACCTGCAAAGCCATGTTGTACGTGGCCCACGTACAGGCTCCCGTCTGGTGCGAAGGCAAGACGGTTGTTGCCTTTTAGCAATCCCTGGTTGTCGATGAAGGGTATGCAGGCTCCCTGCCATACACCCCCTACTTCCTCCAGCATGACGCGTATGATACGTTCCTCGTTCATTTCTCCGATAAAGATTTGTCCGTCGAATGGGCCGAAGGCTCCGCCGGTATTGTCGTATACGGGTTGTGTCGGTGAGGCAGCCATAATACCGTATGGGAATTGGACGACGGCTCGATGGCGCATCGCATTCAATTCTTGTGCGGGAAGTTTTGATGGGTCGCCTTTGTTCCATCCGGGTACCCAGATCATGCTGGCAGGGTGGCCGTAAAATTTACCTTGTTCTACTTTGAATAGCGGGCTTGTTCCCACCCAATCACCCTGGTTGTCGGCAACGAACAATTCATTATCAGGTGTGACGAGCAGCCCGCTCGGTGAACGAAATCCGTAGGCGTAAGGAATAAATTCGCCGGAAGGTGTCACCTTGGCAACCCAGCCTCGGTAGGGGACGGCCGCAAACTTCTGCTTGGGTTCAAACGGAACGAGCGTTGTATCGAGCTTCCCGCGCACTTCGTCCATTATAATTCCCCATTCCGACGCCGTGTTGAACGAAATGAACAGATTACCACTGCGGTCTTTCACGGGTCCGTACGTCCACTCGTGATAATTTCCCGCCATCCCGAAGTCGTCCGTGAGGGTTTCATACACATCCGCCTGGCCATCGCCGTCCGTGTCTTTCAATCTCGTCAATTCCGGCTTTTGCATTACGAGGACCTCTGATTCCGACACTGGCAGCACGCCGAGGGGCTCGTGCAACCCTTCTGCAAAAAGCGTCCATTGTTTCGTTTCAGGATCGTAGAACATCACTTCTCCCCGGAGGAAACAGGCAACGAGCCGTCCGTCGGGCAAGAATGCAAGACCACCGGTTTCAGCATACAGGCCCTGAGGGGTTTCAATGTCCTCCACAATGTACGGCACGTTTGCATCGTGATATTCTGATTTCCTTCCGCAACCGACCGCCAGAAAGGTCAGCACCATTAACATGAACCGCGGTCTCATGGTACCGACGTCTTTTTGGTCATGATTATGACAAACTCCCTGGCATCAGTAGGGCTAAGGTGGATCCGGTTGCCCTGGATTGTTCCTTTTGACGTTGTGTACTCAACGCCGTCGTGGACGTCAAACACAAAATACAACGGCTGTTCCGCTCCATGCACCTTGAATGACCGAATAAGACCGGTTCCATCCTCTTTTGGCTTGATCAGTTCATACACATCCTTGCCATCAATGGTATAATGAAATTCCGGATAGCGATCGATCAGCCTGTATCCTTTGAAGTCCACCACCGGATCCTGGTCAACAGAAAATTTTAGGGGGTACGTGGTCTTGTCACGATAGAAGACGGTGCCGAGTACTTTCGCATACTTCTCCGCCTTTTTATCAAAGTAGTCCTTTGGATCGAGGAAGCTACCCTGCCATGCATAGCGCAGCCGGCAGGAACCGGCATCCCAGCAATAGGATAGCTGCTTTGGTAAACTCACCGCGATAGACGCGGGTCCGCTGTCGGGCATGAATATCCTGTACAAATATGGAGGTGTCGTTTTATAAGGGTGCAGGTTTATGACCTCATGGTCGTGGTCCATTTCACCATTCTGCGGACTAGCATGAGGCACGTTTGAATCTTCTTCAAGGGGAGGAAGGTCCTTTGTCGTAACATACATGGCCCCATACATTACGAGTCCATGCCCCGGAAACGTGCAAACATAAGGGTATACGTCTTCCTTCTCAGGCGCCTTGAAAATAACATATGCCGAATGACCGGGCGCCACGATGCCAATTGACCACAATACGTTATCAGATGCCGGTATATAGTCCTGCTTTGGGCCATTTTCTCCGAGCTCGTTCGCGACATCCACCACCTGTAGTCGAGTTCCAGGCTTGGTGATCAAGAGATTGTGCTCCATGTCGTCGGCGTTCACCAGCGTGAATTTGATGCGCTCCCCGGGTTTCACGCTGAACCGAACGCGGTCGTATCTCAACCCTGCGACAGCCTTGATCACGACCTCTCTTTCGCCTGGATTGTCCGCCTGTGCAAATGCCCCTTCGGACATCATGGTCAAGAAAAGAAGGAACGCATGAGCAATTTTCATGTTACGTTGCCTCGGCGTTTGCCGCGTCTATCAATCCTTTAATATAACCATAAGCCTGGGCAAACGCCTGCAATCCGCCAGGGTCATCCGGGTGCGTGGGACAATGGTCGGGACAAATGGACCACGAATAACCGGCGTCACGGAGGATGCGGATTACTTCGATGAAATTCGCTTCTCCCTCATCGATATAAACCTCCTCGAAATTGCCGAGGCCGCCTCTGATGTTTCGCATGTGGATCTGATAGATCTTTCCCTTCTCCGCAAAGTACTTTGCGATAGGAAGCAACTCTGTCCGTGGGCTTTTAAGTCCCTCCATTACGGTACCCAGGCAGAGTTGAAATCCGTTGTAAGGACTGTCGACAATCGATTCGTACTTTTTCAAAGAGTCAAAGACAGTATTTGGTGCACAGTTCCAGGTGTCCACTCCCTGGTAGCCAGGCGGGAGCCCGGGAGGATCGTAAGGATGGACGGCAAGCCTCACATCATGCTGTGCGCAAACGGGACTGATACTTTTCAGGAAGTAGGTGATGCGCTCCCAATATTCATCGTACGTCACGACTCCATGTTTTTCAACCGGAAGATCGCGCCAGTTGCCTTCGAGTTTGAATGAATGGTAGCTCGATCCACCGCGACCCTCCGTATGCCCATTCCGGCGAATAGGGATCAACGTCCAGTGCATGGTGACTACTTTTACACCGACAGCAGATGCCTTTCGGATGTTGTCCGCTACTTCAGCCAATTTCTTTTCCTGTTCGGAACGCGTTTTCGCGAATATGTAGGAAGAATCCATCCGGATCGCCTCCCAAGTTTTACCGTACTTATCACATTCATCTTTCCATCGCTTCATTTCATCGGCATTCCACGCGCCGCTCATGATGTTGGTGAAGTGGCGCACGCCACAACGTTCGTGATATTCAAAATTTTTCTTTGTTGCCCAGTACCGCTGTTTTTCATTCCAGTCCATGGAGGGATCGGCAACCACGACGTGGTAATCCGCTCCTGCGTGTAACGACGGATTTTTCCTGGGCTTCAAAGGAGCAGGCGTTGCGGCTTGAGAAGGCATTGACGTAGTCAATCCAGCGCCAACAATGCCGACTGCGATCTTGCGCGCAAATGCCCTCCTGGAATTAGGCTTGTCGTTGGTTGGTTTTTTCATTGTAATATCTTCAGATGCTCTCGGCAGGTTGCATTTGCTCTTCCAGGAGCAGACGGAGGAGTCGTTCGAAGCTATCATGAATCCTCATTACGTTCATCACAATCAGCCTGGACATCATTCGTCGCATGAACTTCGGTAAATTTCCATTCATCTTTACGTGCCAGTATAGTCTTGTCCCCGAATCGATCTCGTCGAATTTGACCGTCAGCGTAAAAGAAAGTGGTCCTCTTTCCATGGAGGACGTATAATATTCAAACGGCCTGTAATCAAGGACCTTCTCAATCACTTTGCTATTCACACAGTGATTGCTGGCCCCTCTCCGGGTTCCTACACTTGGCCGTGATCGTTCCTGCCAATCGGAGCCGGCGAACCACAAGGTTCTTTTCTTCGGATCATTCGACCATTCCCACAACAATGGCGCGGAAAAGGGATAATCCTTGTAAACGACCACATCAGCATCTTCGGCTCCAAGAAATGCCGTTCTTTCGGACAGAGAACGGTTGTACTGCTCGTCAAGGTTGACACTGAAAGTCTCAATTTTGCCAAGATGCTCGTATTCTTCGACCTGCTCGTGATACGTGTCCGGGTATGTTTGTATTGCCGTCAAACAATCTTTCGTGAAAAGTGCGTATGCCGTCCATCCTGTTGCTTCCCTGACGTGATTCTTCAGCAGCCGATGCGCGATGTTGACGGACGAGCCGAGCGGCTTATTTCTTCCGGCGGCATTAGTCATGATATAATCCCCATAGTGCACAACAAACTTAAGGTCCAATGTCCAGAACGTCTCGCATGCCTTGCAGTTGCACGTTCGAGCCCTGGCAAAAGATGCCTTTTTGTCTCTGAACTTGAAGTAAGCGGACTCAATGACTTCAAAGATTGTGGCTCTGCCGGGAAGTTTGTCGGCGTAGACAAACACGGCGTCACCTTCAACTTCCACCAACTTAAACGTTGGGGTCAAAAAGCTGATTATATCTTTTAACAAGTCCTGCAATATCTCCTGCGAATGCTCCAACTCCGTAGTGGCAACGAATGGCGTAAATCCCGTGATGTCGGCCAGCACTAAGAAACCGTTGCTCTTTGATTGGATCATAAAAGCAGTCGCCCGATGGATATGCCAGGATAGTTGGCCTATAGAGGCACATAGACGCCAGCAATGAAAGTACAAAAATTCCGGGTAAGGGAGAATCAGAGATTATCGTTCCTGCAAAGCGGAGGGATCAGTGGTCAACTTCACATCGTTGAACATAAACATATTGTCGCTCAACCTGAGGGGCTTTCCACTGGCAACGGTGACTTTCCTGAGAACGACCTCCCGGGTCCTCACGTACGGAAACTGCTCCTGATAGGAATTGTCCGTCATTTTAGGATTGAAATTTGCAAAAATGGCGGGACCATTATATTCCTCCGGATGGTTGGAATCGTCGATGACCAGATTTTCGATGGTGATCCGCTCGGGCATGTAACACGTGTACCCAAAATCATGTTGGCCGGAGTTGGATCCTCCGATCAGGCTGGCACTGACCGGCCTTCCGCCCGAGGGTACAAAGGTGCAATTCCTTATCAAAAGTTCTCCACGCCACGTACTGCCATAGTCGGAGCGCAGGTTGACAAGGTTCCTTCCATATACGGTTGTATTTTCCACGGTAAGGACGCCCGTACCGATAGCATTTATTCCCTGGTGTCCGAGGGTGGAATTTCGGATCGTGGCGTTGGCGACGCCCATGTGGGCATCGAACCGCGAGAAGATGCAACTGTCGTAAAGAAGATTCTTGGAGTAATTGGATCCCAGGATTCCCCAGTATGTGTTGTCTTTGATGTCGTTCGTCTGGCGGCAGTTCACGAACGATACATTCAGCGACCTGTTCACATTGATGTCATACGTACCCATCGACACATCGACCCCGGCCGAACCAATGGTCCGATATGTTTTGTGACCCGTAAGTGTGCAGTTCCTTACTGTCACGTTGGCACAGTCGCCGATGCTGATAAACCCACCGTAAGGTGCGCCATGATCGCCCTCTCCCGTAACGCGATGTTCGAGTCCTTCTACAAGCACATTCGAACGTCGGATCGCGATCCCTCTGGCGTAATACGTGTATTTCGATTCAGCCTGATTGGCTATCGTTATAAACCGCCCTCCCTTAATGGTCAGCGTCGTCTCGTCCATGGGAAGGGCGGTGATATCCGTGATCTGATCGAAATCCCAAACGATGGGTGCTTTCATGTCGACATTTCCGTTCCTGTCGGCAATGAAGATGTCTGTCTGAGGATATCCATCATTCTGATTCGGGCCGAACCGGATGTATCGTCGTACCGTTGAATCGGTGACGGCGACAATACACGGACCCGGCAAGGGAACATCAATTTTCTCTTGTCCTTCCCTAAGCGAAGTTATCCCATCGAGTTTGAATGGCTTGAAACCGGAGGTCACCATGAAGACATGTGCGGTACGATCCTCAACCTTTGTGTCATCTATGATGAACGCAGCTGTACCAAAATCGGTATTGGTCTGGATTATCGCAATACGCTTCTTTCCGTTAATGTAGTATATGCCGTTACTATCAGCCTTTACGGGAAGGTCA
>DASVCT010000252.1:0-26363 GCA_036381475.1 Cyclobacteriaceae bacterium | reverse complement strand
ACTCATTATCAATCGCGAACTGGGCCTTGCAAAAAATGAAAATCCGCTACAAGGTTCATTTATAATCGAAGAACTCACTGACCTTGTCGAGGAAGCGGTGCTCAGCGAATTCGACCGCATCACCGAGCGGGGTGGTGTACTTGGCGCGATGGAAACGATGTACCAGCGCGGAAAGATCCAGGAAGAGAGTCTTTACTACGAGAACCTCAAACATACAGGGGAATATCCCATTATTGGCGTTAACACATTCCTCAGTTCCCGCGGTTCGCCAACCCTAATCCCGGGTGAAGTCATAAGGGCGACGGTCGAGGAAAAGGAAGCACAGATCGCCGGGCTTCGCGATCTCCATCACTTTCACGAAGAGCGGTCCCAGGGGCTTCTGCAGGACATCCACAGCGCGGCCGTTCAAAATCGAAATGTCTTTGAGGTGTTGATGGAGGCTACCAAGCGGTGTTCATTGGGTCAGATCACCAATGCCTTATTCGCCGTCGGCGGCCAATACCGCAGGAATATGTAGGCATTCATCTTATCCGTTTCACCTGACTTAGGGAGGGCTGGCTATTCAACTCTTCAATTCTTCGTTTCTTCAATCTTTCTTTATCATATACGTCCATGTCGGGCAATCGACGTGGTTGACCACATCTTCCGTCAGGCTGCCACTGAGAATATGTGCCAGTCCCTTTCGGCCATGCGTTCCCATCGCGATGAGCCCGGCATTAATCGACTGCGCAAAATTGATGATGCCCGCCTCTTCGTAACGATCATTATAAATGTTCGTGGTAACGTTCCGGAGCCCGTGTTTCTTTACAAAGTCATTAAAGCGCTTGTTGGTGGTCGAATCCGATGTGAAATTGGTAGGCGTATTGATGTACAGTACATGGAGGGTAGCATCAAAGAATTTCTGTAACGCCTTCACTTTAGTCACCAGGTCGGGGTGGTCTGCCTGCAATGAAGTGGGGAAGACGATGTCTTTGATGTCGGATGCGGGCTGGTACTTTTTTACTGCAAGGACAGGCGCCGGTGATCTTCGGACTATTTTCTCTGTATTTGAACCGATCAGCGCTTCGCGCACGCCTGTCGCACCCTTGGTGCCCATGACTACGAGGTCGATGTCGTGTTCTTCAATGTACTGAAGCAACATGATGGAAATGTTTCCGTACAGGACGGAAAGGATAATGTCCTCGAAGTCGCCAGCGTACTTCTTTCTTAGTTTTTCAAACTGCTTTTCAGCCCTTTCCCGCAACTCCTGCAGCAGCGCCTCTTCAAACGACAATACCGGCATCAGCACTGTGTCATGGAGCACCGGAAGTTCGATAACGTTGACAAGATGGATTTCACCGCCGGACATTTGAGCTATATCCAGGGCTACGCGATAGGCACTCACGGACGGGAGGCTGAAATCACAGGGAACCAATATCTTTTTCATGGGAGTATCGTTAAAGCTCCTTCAAGCTAGCGAAAAGAGTTACAATTGCTTTTGATGGAGGTCACTCCCAGGGCCTGATTTTGATCAGCCCGTTACGCACCGGGAGGGCAGCTATTCAGGTTGGTAGCTGAAACACTTGTATTCCAGGTAATCGCCGGCATCGTCTTCGCCTCCGTAGAAGGCCCGGGACAAGTACCGGCAACCCTCCTCCCGCTTGCCGACTTCCGTCAGGGCGATGCCCTTGTAGAAGATGACTGTAAGGTTGGTCGGATCGAGGAGCGCGGCTTTATCGAGATACGTTAGCGCCAGTTCGTATGCCGACTGGTCCATGCAAACGGCGCTTGCATACATGAGCGCAGGAAAAGCGTCAGGTTTAAGATCGATAGCTCTGTCGAAGTGATACAAGGCGCTGTCCGGGTCATCAGAATAATAGTACGTCATGCCCAGGTAAAGTTCCGTTTGCGCATCCTCCTTGAGTGTTTCCGCAAACTTTAACCGACTTTGAGCACTGTCGTACTTTTCCTGCTGTATCAGGAGGTAAGCCTGCCATTTGATGAGTTCAACGTTTAGCGGATTGCGACTGACCAGATCGGACACGTCTTCCATTTGGCCTTCGACATTATCCATATCACGGTAAATAAATGCACGCAGCAGCCGGGCCTGGGGAAACTCGGGTGTCTCCTCGATGAAGCTGTTGACTTCTTCCAGTGCGGTGTCGTTGTGCCCAAGGCTGTACAGGCATACGATGCGGTTGTACTGCGCTTGCTTGTGCCTTGGATCATCCTTCGCGGCAGCGTTGAGAATCTTGTCGAACAACCGGAGGGCAGCCTGAAACTCCTGGCGCTGCATCAGGGTATCCGCTTCTACGGACCATGCGTCTATTTTGTCATCCTGTGCGTGGACGTTGAAGAACGCAGACATCAGGATAATCATACAAAGGAAACACCAGACCCTCATGAGCTCATCACCTTGTTTCGTTCGCGTTTCCGGTCGCTTTCCGACAGCAGGATCTTCCTAAGACGGATAGACTTTGGCGTCACTTCAACGTATTCATCGGATTGAATATACTCCAGGGCTTCTTCAAGCGAAAATTTTATCGCGGGAGCGATTCGCATCTTCTCATCCGATCCGGCAGCGCGAATATTAGTCAGCTTTTTTGTTCGGGTTACGTTTACAACCAGGTCCCCGCCGCGGCTATGCTCCCCGATGACCTGACCTTCGTACACCGCATCGCCTGGCTCAATGAAAAATTTGCCCCTGTCTTGCAGATTATGAAGGCTGTACGGGATGGCCTCGCCCTGTTCCATAGCGATCAACGAACCATTGATCCTTCCCGGGATCTCACCTTTGTAAGGTTGATATTCTTTAAATCGATGGGTCGTAATGGCCTCGCCTGCCGTGACATTGAGCAGGTAATTTCTTAGTCCGATAATACCACGGGATGGAATAAGAAACTTGAGGATCATCCGATCGCCCTTGGGCTCCATGTTGATCATCTCTCCCTTGCGGATTGAAACGGTTTCAATGGCCTTTCCGGCGTCGCTTTCAGGTAGGTCGATCGTCAGTTCTTCCACTGGTTCGCATTTCACGCCGTTGATTTCCTTGTATATCACCTGGGGCTGCCCGATTTGCAGCTCGTACCCTTCGCGACGCATGGTTTCAATGAGTACAGAAAGATGCAACACACCCCGGCCGTACACCATGAAGCTGTCGGCCGAACCGGTGTCACCGACTCGCAGGGCAAGGTTTTTTTCAAGTTCGCGATCGAGCCGCTCTTTGATGTGCCGGGATGTCACGTATTTGCCTTCCTTGCCGTAGAAGGGTGAATTGTTGATGGTGAATAGCATACTCATCGTCGGCTCGTCGATGGCGATGGATTTCATCGCCTCCGGGTTTTCGGGGTCGGCAACGGTATCGCCGATCTCAAAGCCTTCAAGTCCGACAATCGCACAGATCTCGCCGGCGCTGACCGATTCGACCTTCTGCTTTTCGAATCCTTCGAAAATGAAGAGGTCTTTGACCCGAGACTTTACGATGGTCTTTCCATCGCGTTTCACAAGGGCAACCGGCTGGCCGGACGTCAGCGTTCCACGGTGCATGCGGCCGATGGCGACGCGGCCGATGTACGACGAATATTCCAGCGACGTAATGAGCATTTGCGTGGTGCCTTCCTCAGTTTTTGGCGGCGGGATGTGTTGTATAATTCCGTCGATGAGTGCGTTAATGTCCGTAGTCGGTTGTTTCCAGTCCGTGCTCATCCAGCCCTGTTTGGCCGAACCGTAGTACGTCGGGAAATCGAGCTGTTCTTCGGATGCGTCGAGCTGAAACATCAGCTCAAAAATCTGCTCATGGACCTCATCCGGAGTGCAATTCTTTTTGTCGACTTTATTGATTACGACGATCGGCTTCAGGCCGAGTTGCAATGCCTTTTGCAACACAAAACGTGTCTGGGGCATGGGACCCTCAAACGCATCGACGAGCAAAAGGCATCCGTCGGCCATATTCAACACGCGCTCCACTTCTCCGCCAAAGTCGCTGTGGCCGGGCGTATCGATAATGTTTATCTTATAATCCTTGTAACGGACAGAGACATTCTTTGCCAGAATGGTGATGCCCCGCTCCCGTTCCAGATCGTTGCTGTCCATGATAAGTTCACCGGGATTCTCGTGCTCCTTGAAAAGCTTCCCAGCCATCAACAGCTTATCGACCAGGGTGGTCTTTCCGTGGTCAACGTGCGCGATGATGGCGATATTTCGAATCCGGCTGACGTCCATAGGGTTGAAAACTCCTGCAATTTCTTTGTAAGGGCGCAAAGATAAAAATATCTTCCAGTCATTCACCGCCGGAAGCGCATGAACGTCCCCATAGGAAGGTGCTTCCCGGTTTGCGACTTAAGGCAGAATTCGCCGAATTCAGGTTCATTCACGACCATGTGCGAGGTTACCGCGTTGTATCCCACGAGCGGGGAAAGGCCGGCGGCATACAGGCTAAGTATAAAGAAACTTTCTTCGTCGGTCAGCAGTCTGGACGCGTGTTCAAGCAATTCATCGAGTTTCTCCTGGAGGGTCCATTTTTCCCCTTCGGGGCCGCGCCCATACGGCGGAGGATCCATAATGATACCCTGGTACCGGTTGCCACGCCGTACCTCCCGGCGTACAAATTTCAAGGCGTCCTCATGAACCCAACGGATGTCTTTCAGCCCGTTGCGGGTCATGTTCTCATGCGCCCAGGTGATGCCGGGACGCGAAGCATCGACATGGACGACGTCCGCGCCGCAATGGCGCGCAACGACGGAGGCCGCGCCTGTATAGGCGAACAGGTTCAATACTCTCTGCGGTTTCCCACGATGGGTCTGTAGCGAATCGAAAATAAAGTTCCAGTTGCTGCCCTGTTCCGGGAAGATGCCCACGTGGCCAAAGCTGGTTAACGCCAGCCTGAGTCGGAGGTGAAGGTCCTTGTATTTGTAGGATATCTCCCACGATTCCGGCATCCCAGCTTCGCGCGTCCAGCCTCCTTTCACGTCATCGGCAAATCGATAACGGTCCTTTTGTTCCCGGACAAACCGTGCCTGCGACAGCCGTTGCCATTCTTTCTCGGGCAGTGTTTTTCTCCAGATCGCCTGCGGTTCGGGTCGGATCAGAACGTAAGTGCCGAAACGTTCAAGCTTCTCGCCTCCGCCCGAGTCGAGCAATTCATATTCTTTCCAGGATTCAGGGAAGTGCAGCGTCACGTTCGCGGATTACAGGAGACAGCAAATATAGACCAAAGTTCCTTTGGCCGTTTTTGATGTTTGCGCAATTAGCGGTAAAATTCACTCCAATACACGACGTGCATACGCTAATCACGAGTCATCACAATCCCAAGATCAAAGGACTGCTCGCCCTTGAAAAACCCAGGGAACGTCGCAGGCAATGCTTATTTGTGATCGAGGGAAAGAAGGAAATCGGTTTGGCCCTGAAGGCGGGTTACCGGGTTGGCAATCTGTTTTTTTGCGAAAGCCTGATACGTATAGAGGATGTCCTTGACCTGGGCATCCCGGAAAAAGCCATGTTCCCCGTGACGAAAGAAGTGTACGATAAAATTGCAGTGCGCGAGAATTCGGGTGGGCTCCTTGCGGTTGCCGAACAAAAGACCCACCGGTTATCCGACCTTCGGGTTGCTGCAAATCCACTGATCGTAGTACTCGAGTCGGTTGAAAAGCCAGGTAACCTCGGCGCCATCCTTCGCACAGGCGACGCGGCGGGTGTGGATGCTGTGATCGTCTGTGATCCTCAAACCGACATATACAATCCCAACGTGATCCGCTCCAGTATCGGTTGCATTTTCACCGTCCAGGTAGCGGTCGCATCCTCGGAGGAAGCAATCGGCTGGCTTAACGAACGGAACGTGCGCATTTATTGCGCCGCACTGCAGTCGGCAAAGCCTTACCATACGCAAGATTTTACGCAACCTTGCGCAATCGCGATGGGCACTGAGTCTACCGGACTGACTGAAATGTGGACATCGCAATCCTACGCGAATATCATAATCCCCATGACCGGAATCGCCGATTCCATGAACGTGTCCACAGCGGCTGCGGTACTGATTTTTGAGGCACGGCGGCAGCGCGGCTTTACGCAACTTTAAGTGAAGCTTTAACTGCCGTAGAGGATCTTGTCAGAGATGTAAGTTCCGGGCGATTATTGCAGGATAAGTCATTTTGCCTTGTCCTAAATTTACGGTCGCATTCCTCATGAGGCGCGCCCCTACCAAAACGAAAGTTCTACAGGACGACAAATTCCTAAACGCCCTGGCAGATGCCTATCGCTTACAGGAAGCGATCATCAGCGCCACGGAGCTTTCTATCATGTCTACCACAACTGACGGGATGATCACGAGCTTCAACCGTGCGGCGGAGAGCTTGTTGGGCTACTCCGCGGAAGAAGTTATCGGCAGGTTATCGCCCGTTGTCTTTCACGATCTGCATGAGGTTGTCGATCATTCCCAGAGGCTGACCGAAGAAATGGGCATGCCGATAGGACCAGGTTTCGACTGCCTGGTTGCCAGAGTACGGCAGTCGCGCGATGCGGAGCGGAAGGAATGGACATACATCAGGAAGAACGGATCCTCCTTTCCCGTCGTGCTCTCCGTTACTGCCTTGCGGGACCATAACGATGCCATAACAGGGTATGCCTTTATCGCGTCCGACATTAGCGTACAGCGCAAGGCGCACGAAAAACTGCGCGAGTCTGAGTCCCGACTCAAGGCGTTAGTGAACTCCATGGAGGACGTCATCTATGAAGTCGACGAAGCGGGGCGCTACCTGAACGTATGGGCAAAGAACGAATCACTGCTGTTCATGCCGCGTGAAAAGATCCTGGGCAAGACGCTTCGTGAACTTTATGGAGAAGCCTATGCGCGACCCTTTGACGATACGCTCCGCCGCGTCCTGGAAACAGGGGAGCCGGTCGACATGGAGTATTCCGTCAACGTCGACAATGAACAACGGTGGATGAATGCGAAATACTGCCTCATCCGAAACGAAGGTGTGGGCCGGCGCATCAGCATTAGCATACGCGACATCTCTGACCGGAAGAACGCCGAACTTGCCCTTCGCGACACCGAACGACGTTTCCGGCTCCTTGCTGAAAATGTTCCTGGTGTCATCTACCTGTGTCGCAACGATGCCGACTTTTCCATGACGTATCTCAACGACAAGGTTGTCGACGTAACCGGTTACACTAAGGAAGAATTCCTCTCTGGAAAGGTCCATTTTTCCCAGATCTTCCATCCTGACGACAAGGAGCTGGTGTACAAGGCTGTCGACGACGCCCTGAAGGAAGGTCGTAGCTACCGGATTGAGTACCGGATCCGCCACCGGAACGGAGAGTGGCGATGGATCGAGGACTACGGAGGTGGGGTAATCGAAGGAGACAGACAGATGTGGCTGGAAGGGTTCCTCAGCGATATCACCAACCGGAAGAAAGCCGAGGAAGAATTGCTGCGGATGTCGTCAGAGAACCTGCACGTTTTCAACAATACCCTTAGCCTGAATGCAGTCGCCAGCTTTGAAGGAAAGTTTATCAAGCTGAATCCCGCGTGGCAAAAGACACTCGGCTGGCCGCTTGAAACGTTGATGTCGAAGCCGTTTACCGACTTCATCCATCCTGACGATCTGAAGCGCACATGGAAAGCGTTCGAGTTGCTCAAGGCTGGCAGGGACGTCCCAAGTTTCGAAAGCCGATACCAGTGTGCCGACGGCTCGTACCGATGGTTGCTGTGGGCCGCCGCATCCGATACGGTGAACCAGGTCGCTTTCACTTCTGCTGTTGACATAACGAACCGGAAAACGGCCGAAGAAGAGTTGCTGCATCAGAAGAGCAACATGGAATCGATGATGCACAAACTTCGGGCGCAAAACCATCAGCTCGATGAATTCGCACACATTATCTCGCATAATCTCCGGTCTCCGGTCGGAAACATCCAGGCGTTGTTGTCATTCCTTACCCCGAGCAGCACCATCGACGACTATCGGGTGATCTTTGAAAAGCTGAAGAACACCTCGGCCAACCTGAGTGAGACCATGAACGACCTCATGGACACGCTGCGTATCAAGGAAAACATGCGCATCACGAAATCGGACCTTCGTTTCAAGGACATCCTCGACAAGGTCGTTCAATCGCTGGAGGGAAACCTGATCCAGTGCAGCGCTTCCGTAACGTTCGATTTCAACGAAGCGCCTACCATCCATTACCCGAAGACCTATCTGGAGAGCATTTTTCAGAATCTGCTGAGTAATGCGATCAAATACCGGTCGCCCGAGCGCCATCTCGAGGTCCACTTCTCCACCCGGAAGATAGAAAACCGGATCGAGCTACGCGTACGCGACAACGGCCTCGGCATCGACATGAATAAATATGGGGACAAGCTGTTCGGCATGCATAAAACCTTTCACGAGCATCAGGAAGCGCGCGGTGTCGGCCTCTTTCTCACGAAGACACAAGTTGAAACCCTGGGTGGAGAGATCTTTGCCGAAAGCGAAGTGAACGTCGGGACTACGTTTGTGATTAGATTCTGATGGGGGCGGCGTCGATTGGTAAACGCCTGATTTGAGCGCATGTAATTGCTGGTTCGAGGGAACGATTAGTCTGCGTCAATTGTGCATGCGGTCTCAAGGACTGCAAGTCCCGCAAATGAGATTCTCGAAGGGTGATGCAAGCTGGCAGGGAGTCCACACTTGTCTAACGTCGACTTGAATTAAATCCAATCCCGCATATGACAAAAAGCTTGCTTGCGCTCGCTGTCGTCTGTTGTTCGTTGATAGGTTGCGTGTATCAGAATGACGACGACGTATGGTTCGAGTCGTTAGAACCCCCGGATGGTTCCGATGCCGGTATTTCGATCGGAAATCTGACCGAGCCGATTGGCTTGTATCAGCAAACAGATTTTCAATTTTCCTTGCAACCACCGGGGCGGGAATACTACAATGTAGTGGTGACCATGAACTCCAAAACGGTACTATCGGTCACGAGGGACCGTCCATCCGTCTTCTTTACTCTTGATCCGGCCGATTACAGCGATGGCATTAAGACGTTGTCAATACGTGTCATGTATCCCACCAATTCACCAAGCCTTGCCGGCCAGTTGGGCGCGGAAGTCATTGTGTATACCCGGAATTTTGAGGTCCTGATCGACAAGACCCCGCCCGATCTTGTTCCGGCCCCTGAAGTCTACATCGAAGACGGGCGAAGCATGATTCGATGGGAGCCGCCAGCAAAATACAACTTCACGGAACTTGTCATACATCGCACGTACGAAAGTCCAGGCCCTGGTCAATCGCAAATCCTTAAGGTTGCAGATCTCAAATCGACTGTCTATCACGACGCGTCGTACGTCGGTGGGAAAGTAAGGTACAAGGTCGCCTTGAATTCGCCATTCTTCCAATCCGTCAGCGAAGAAACAGAGTTTGAGGCTATTCCAATCAAAGCAACCGTTGATTCCCTGGCCGACCCCTTCCCAAAAATCGCATGGACTAAGCCCATTCTTTATAACAACAACCTGGTCGTGAATGTCAAGCTGGATTTCGGCACCTATACGCACCCGATCACGGAAGCCGGCAATCAAGAGATATCAGTGACGCTCGGGAATTCCAGAGCGGCTAGAGTTGAGGTTTTCCCTGTAAACGATCAATTCAGGTACACCTATGGAATAACGAAGCATATCTACAAGGGGATCAAAATTCCTCCGTTTAATTCGATGGCCTACCATGCCGGCAGTGATAAGTACATATTCCTCGACGATGACAGCCTGAAGCTTACTGACGCTGAAACATTTCAGTTGGAAAAAGCGACGCTCGCGTCAGGGCGCCTGCTGGTAACACCCGACGGACAAGACCTGTATCTCCTGACAGGAAGTCAGATCAGTAGGATCGATCCACTTACCCTTGTGCCAATCACATCCTTCGACATCCTGGATATTCCCGGAACCCCGTCTGGCATTTACCGGGTAGGTGATCTCACCGATGACCACCTGCTCGTTTGCCAGTTCAACAACTATGACATTGGTGTTTTGGATCTTGACAACCAAATCATACTATGGAGTGACAATGATGAGACGATCCCATTACTGTCCTCCAAGGGTGACTACATGTGCTATAAAGGAAGCTTATATAAAAGGAATGGCCAAGACTGGAACATCACACTGGGTTCCCTCAGCGATCTTGGGCCAGAACTAAATATTGCTTTCAGGCAGGATTCCAGGAATCAGATGTTCGTACAAACCTACACTGAACTTTACACGTATGATCTTGACGAAATTAGCCAAAGTGGAATTTTCTCACCCGAAACGACCCGCCAGCTTTCCGCAGTCGGACAGAGGATACTGTACCAGAGTCCCGACGAAATACTCATTCTCAATGATCAGCAACCCACGATGGCTGTGAGCGTTTACAACGCAAACACATTCGATCTGATTGCGCGCGACCTGGGTAGCGATCCTGAACTAAATAGTAAGCTTTATTACAACGGCCATTTCTTTCACGTAAACGGGTACTATCAACCATGAAAGTTGTCCTTATAATAGTCTTCGCCCTTGCGTCATTGAAGAGTTTTCCGCAACAGGTCGAATTTTCATTTCTTGCAAACTACGGAACCTATAGCATGGGTGACCTAAAGTCCGTTCACGACGAAATAGTAGAGTTCCTTCCCGTACCCGCGAAAGAAAACGGAGTTTATCCATCGTACTGGGGCTATCAGGCAAAGGTAGAAATCGATATCAAGCGCTTTCAGGTGGGAGTATTTTACGGTTTTAGTTCCACCGGAAGCAGGCTAACCTATTCGGATTACTCAGGAAAGGCAATTTACGAGCAGACGCTCCGGTTTCCTCAAGTTGGACTTAGCGGCCTCTACCGACTTTCTCGCAATGAGAAGCTCTATTCCTATCTCGTTTATCAGATGGGGATTGGCTTTACGCGAATGCAGTTTAATCAATTGCTCCAGGTGGGAAACGAAAAATTAGTCGACGACGAACTGGAGTTCAAGGCTTCACACATCACAATCAGTCCCGGTATCGGCCTCTGCTATGAACTTACGCGGGGCGTTTTTATCAAAGCCGAATTGCGGTACCTTATGGATAACCTGGGTTACCTAAAGCTGGCTACAGATCATGACGTCGCGCTGGAGGACAGCGATGGCAACAACGCGCGGGCAGACTGGTCAGGCCTGCGGTTGTGTGCAGGCATTGGTCTCCGATTACCGAAATCACAAAATTGATTTTTTACGTCGAGGCTAACCCAACCACAAATACCAGCGGTAGCGTTCTGCCCAAAATGGCAGAAGGGATTTCCAGGCCTCTTTCTTGTCAATCACACCAAGGCTCAAAAGCCTGAACGTCGCGATAACCGGTCGATACACAAAGAAATAAACGCCCATCCCGATGCAGAACCAAATAGACCCATGCATGTGCGTAATCTCAAATATAATAGCACCAGGGACGAAGGCCGCGGCCATCCAAAATAGCACAATACCGAATAATCTATCTTGCGTCATTTGATTCCTTTAGGACTCAAGTTGAACCCAAAGGTATGAAATTCGTAAGGCTTCGCCAACACGAGCGCGTAGTACCAAACCCATTTCTACCCCGCCCATCCATCGCGGTCAAGGCTGCGGTACTGGATCGCCTCCGCCAGGTGCTCCACACCGATCTCTTCAGCTTCCGCCAAATCTGCGATAGTACGCGATACTTTCAGTATGCGATCATACGCCCGCGCGGAAAGTCCAATTCGCTCCATGGCCGTCTTCAACAGGCTGCGACCTGCATCGCTGATGACGCAAACCTCCTTCACCCGGTTTGACGGCATCATCGCATTACAGTAGATGGGTTGTCCTTCAAAGCGCTTCGACTGGATCTCCCGCGCACGCACGACACGCTCGCGGATGGTGTCGCTCGACTCGGCCGGTCGCCGTGCCGTCATCTCATCGAAGCTCACCGGCACAACTTCAACATGCAGATCGATCCGGTCTAACAACGGTCCGCTCACTTTGCTCAGGTAACGTTGCACTACACCGGGGCCGCAAAGACACTCCTTCTCCGGGTGATTGTAATACCCGCATGGACACGGATTCATGCTTGCGATCAGCATGAAGTTCGCCGGATAATCCAGCGACACCTTGGCCCTTGAAATCGTCACCTTGCGTTCTTCCATCGGTTGGCGCATCACCTCCAGCACGCTCCGCTTGAATTCAGGAAGTTCGTCAAGGAACAACACGCCGTTATGGGCCAGCGATATCTCACCCGGCTGAGGATTGCCCCCGCCCCCGACAAGTGCGACGTCCGAGATCGTATGATGAGGACTCCGGAACGGCCGCACGGTCATGAGCGCTGTCTTATGCCCAAGTTTCCCGGCAACGGAATGGATCTTTGTGGTCTCCAGGGCCTCCGAAAGGGAGAGCGGCGGAAGGATTGACGGCAACCGTTTGGCTAGCATCGTCTTCCCCGCACCGGGAGGACCGATCATGATCACGTTGTGGCCGCCGGCGGCAGCGATCTCCATCGCCCGCTTGATATTCTCCTGACCCTGAACGTCGCGAAAGTCGAAGTCGTAGTGGTTCAGACGCGACGAAAACATCCGTTCGGCGTCGATCCTCAGCGGCGCGATCTCCTCCTCGCCTTCAAGAAAGCGTATGGCCTGCGCCAGGTCGGCGACTGGATATACGTCGAGGCCTTTCACGATAGCTGCCTCCTGGGCGTTGCTCTCGGGGAGGATCAGGCCCCTGAATTTTTCCCGGGCGGCCTGGATCGCAATAGGCAGGACCCCCTTGATCGGCCGGAGTTTGCCGTCCAGCGCCAACTCGCCCATGATCACGTACTGATCCAACGTGGGGGCTATCGTCTGCTCGGAGGCAGCCAGGATGCAGAGGGCAATAGGCAGGTCGTACGCCGACCCTTCCTTTCGGATATCCGCCGGCGCGAGGTTGACTACGGTCTTTTTCCGGGGCATGAAATAACCGAAACTCTTAAGGGAGGCTTCCACACGATGCTCGCTTTCCTTAACGGCGCTGTCCGGCAGCCCGCTCATATAAAAGCGTAACCCCTGCTCTACCGTAACCTCAACGGTAATGGTTCTTGCATCGACGCCGTGGACTGCACTCCCGTACGTCTTAGCCAGCATGGTCCCGAACGTTATGGAGTTTACGGGGTTTCGGGTGGTTCCGGCGACGGCCGGTACTCGGTTTTTTGCTGTTCCTCGCGGATGTCGAACAGCTTGGCTTTGAGAACGTTGATTTCATGGCTGAGAAGGTCTGTTTCTTTTCGATGTGTCCAGGCAACGCGCCAGCTCCACAGGACACTGATCCCCAGAAGTAGTAACCCCAGAAAGGATCCGTACATCATCAAAGGGATTTTGGTCCGCAGATCCAGCAGGAATTCGACGTTGTCCCTCTGCGAGTAAACGTACATGCTGAACAAACACAGGAACACGTGGAAGGCCGCGAAAATGCAGTAGAAAATAATCCTGCTTTTGCTCATGAGGGGCAGATTTGTCCCCTAAACATAACGGAATAATTGCAAATCAAAAAGGAAGGGATTCGGGCATTTCAGGTTCGTTGTATTTCGTGGAGCTTCCGATACAATCCTCCACGCTCGATGAGATCGTGGTGTCGGCCGCGCTCTACGATGGTGCCATTTTGAATCACAATGATCTCGTCGGCATGCTGGATCGTACTCAGGCGGTGCGCAATCACGATGGCGGTCCGATCCTGCATCAGGTTGGCGAGGGCCTCCTGCACCAGCCGTTCCGACTCTGAGTCCAAAGCTGACGTCGCTTCGTCCAGGATCAGGATGGACGGGTTCCTGAGGACAGCCCGCGCAATGCTGAGCCGCTGGCGTTGACCGCCCGATAGCTTCGAACCGCGTTCCCCGATCAGGGTCTGATAGCCAGCTTCCATTTCCATGATAAAGTCGTGCGCGTTCGCAATTTTGGCCGCACGAATGACCTCATCCTTGGCGGCGTTCTTCATGCCAAAAGCGATGTTATTGAAAACCGTATCGTTGAACAGAATCGACTCCTGGGTTACGACACCAATCTGCCGACGCACCGACTCCAGGTCATAATCCTTCAGCGACTTACCGTCAATGATCACCTCACCCTGGACCGGATCATAGAAACGCGGAATAAGGTCGGCCAGCGTCGATTTGCCGCCGCCGGATGGCCCCACCAGCGCAACGGTGCGCCCCTTCTCGATCCTGAGGTTGATGTTCTTCAGCACCGGTTCCCGCTCGTAGGCAAAGCTCACATTCCTGAACTCGATGTAATCGCGAAATTCATCCAGTTCAACACTTCCTGGCCGGCTCACGATGGCCGGTTTTGTATCGATCACGTCAAAGATTCGCTTTGCGGAAATGGCTCCCTTCTGTACCGAAGTGATGCCATTCGAAAAGTTTTTGGCCGGTTGAATCAGCGAGGCAAAAATCACCAGGAAGCCAATGAAAACTTCAGGATCGAGGCCCGATGCGTCGCGCAGGACGAGAACGCCTCCAAAATACATGATTCCCGCTACGATGATAACTCCCAGCACTTCCGATACGGGCGAGGCCAGTTCATTCTTCCGGGCAATCGACAGGTTGACCCTCCTGTGGAATGAGGTTTCCGAATCCATCTTACCCAGTACAAAACGGCGGGCATTGAACGCCTTGATCACCCGCATTCCACTGAATGTTTCGTCAAGGATGTCGACTGTCCGGCCCAGCGACTCCTGGCTCTCCCGGGCACGTCGCTTGAGGCGCTTGACGATCTCGGCCACTACCCCACCCGTTAGCGGGAGCACCAGCAAAGTGAACAGGGTAAGCTTCGCCGATATGAAAAACAACACGGCAAAGTAGATGATGATGGTGATGGGCTCCTTGAGGACGAACTTCAGGCTGTTCATCACGGCGTTCTCAACTTCGGCCACGTCATTGGTAAAGCGTGAGATCAGGTCGCCTTTTCGCTGGTCGCTGAAGTAGCCGATGTGCAGGCGGGTAATGTTTCTGAAGATGTCCATGCGCAGGTTGCGAACCACGTCCACTTTCAACCGCGACGCCACCATACGCTCCATGTAACGGAATGTGTTTGCCAGCATAATGCTCAGAACAATGGCCATGCACACAAACAGCAAAGCATAGAGCTGCCCGTGGATGACAATGATAGACAGGAAATAATGGTTGAAGAGGCCGGTGATGTAGCCTACTGAAAGCGAAAACTCAGGAACCGCCGGAATCTCTTCCACCTGTTGCTGGTTGAACAGCACGCTGAGCATGGGTATCACCAGTGAAAGATTCAGCACACTGAAGACAATACCCAACAGGGAGAACACGAAGAACTGGATAAACTTCGAGACCAGGTTCGGCGAATACCGGAATATTCTCAGGTAAGCGTTCATGATCTAAAAATGATAATCCCGTCGCGGTAAGTTCCATCGCAGCGCGAGGCTGGCCAACGTTGTTGTGGTATTGACCGAAGGTCCCTGCATACTTTTACTTCTCCGGGCCAAGAATTGACCATCGATAAAAAGATTGTGTCGGGCCATCCACGATGCTGTTAAGCTCAGGTAATATATTTTGTTGAGATTGCCCTGGGCTATTTCATTACCATACTCCCTTTCCCTTGTGTTGTTGGGTTTCAGAATGTCACTGCCCCAGTTCTCGCCCGGACCATCGCGGCCGATGTGCGTTATCGACATTACGCCTTTCAGCATAAGCCGGGGCAGCGGCTGATACCGGGCGACACCGATTACTTCCTTCAGATTGGCTCCCAGTGGATGCGCCAAAGGTTGATAGAAACTGGAATAACTTCCGAATCGTGTATTGTGCGAATACGCATAAGGACGGATCAGGTTGCCCTCCACCTGGAGGTCCAGGTTGTCGATGCCCAAAGCGTCGATGTACTTGAGACCCAGTTGCAGCGCCCATTTGTTGGCCCACCAGCCAGATCCCTGACGAATGTTGTCGAGAAGAAATTCGTCCAGCATGAACTGGCCATAGACAGAAAAGTCCGGGATCGCATTTATCTTGAAGTCCAGGCCCAGCAACACGTTATCACTGCTGCCGTTCTGCTGTTCGACCGCCCTGAAGAAGATTACGGGATTGAGGTAGCTGAATTCGAACTCACCTGACCCGATGCTATCATCCGGCGAAAAGATGATCGACTCAAACAAGCCGAGGTTGACCTTGCGGCCAATGTTTATGCTTAGGTGATGAAAGGCCGTAAACTTGTTTGGATTTCCCATGAAATTGCCGCTGCTGCCGTTTTCGGTGCCCGGCGCTTCAGCCTTCATCTGACTCACGGAAAACACGTAGTTAAGCTTCCAAACCTTGACAGCACCCTTCAGGAAAAAGGCCGGGGGCGGGAAGTCCGACAAGACGAGTGACCGCACGCCATTCCCTGAAAAGAACCTATCATAACCGAACTGAACATTGATGTGTGGGGTGGCATCAAAAGTGATATAGCCGCGTGCCTGCAGGAAATCGACGCCACCGTTTCTGAACGACTTCCAGAAGCCTTCATGGGGAATGACCCAGTATTGCGCCTGATAATCCTGCACATACGCTGGAAGCCGTGCCTGGTTGTCGGTAAAATAGGTGTAGAAGCCTACTTTCCGGTCCACCATGCCGCGGACTTCGACGCCCCGCGTGTTGTAGAAGGTCGGATCGTCAAGTCGCGAATCCGTACCCGCACCGAGATATAGAACAGGATTGACATGCAAGTCGAAGTCGTGCTCATCCACATAAAACAGGTCCGACTTCTTCTTATAAAGAGCGTTGAACCACGGCTTCCGGCTCTCGTTCGTCTGTGGTCGCGCCCATTCCCAGCTGTCGTTCCGGAAATAAGTGTCATTGAAGGCGTCCGCCCTCGATTGGAATAGGCCCAACGACGCCGCAGTATCCAGGAACTGCACGATATCGGAACGCTTGTAGGGCTTTGCCGAGGTAAAAATTTCATCAAACACCCTGCCGGCCCGCACTTCATAGCGGTCTAACCGATGGTAGTAATCTTCATTAAGGGGGGCATACGTGCTTTGGCCCAGGGCGATGGTTGAGATGCCGGCCAGAAAAAATCCGAAATACCTCATTTTCATCAGGTTAGCATAAATATCCGGCGGCCCGCAGGCCGGCACCAGCAGTCAAAAATAGGGAAAACCCACTTTGCTTATCCCGCCAATGTAATTATCTTTGCACTCCTTTTTCACTCGCAAAGTACAAAAATGAAAAAAGACATTCATCCGGAGTACAGGGAGGTGGTCTTCCACGATACGTCCAGTGATTTCAAGATGTTGACGAGATCAACGCTGACTTCCAAGGAAACGATCAAGTGGGAAGATGGTAAGGAATATCCCTTGATTAAAGTAGAAGTAAGTTCGGCGTCGCACCCCTTCTTCACCGGCAAGAAGCTGTTTGTCGATACGGCCGGCCGCGTTGAGAAATTCCAGCGCAAATATGGCAGGAAAACATCCTGACCTACGACATCATGATAGCTCAGCCTTCCCGATGCAGGAAGGCTTTTTTTTTGCCGGAATATGCAACGCGATGCGCGGGAATGCGTGTTGTGTGTTACACACGTTATCCTAATTTTGCCAAATGAACCTCATCCTTTTTGACGACCCCCTGCTCCGCGTCGAACTGTTCCCTTTTACCATGACCCGCCCAACAGGCAACCTTCGGGTAGGGATCATGACCATCGACGAAAAATGGAGTGCACGCCTTGGTGTACCGGCCTCATTCCTTACAGAAGCATACCTTCAACATAAATTTCCTCTCCATGCCGACACAGACAACCTGCTCATTAACGGAGCTCTGTGTCCCGATGACGAACTGCTACGCGCCATCGACCGCCTTGAGCCGGAAGAAACGCTGGTATCGGGAGATACCATTCTCGCTTCAAGAACGGAGAAACCAGCATGGCCAGTGCTTCCGGGCGCACGAACCGTGGCGTATGCAAATCCCTTCGTACTGATCAGCAAACCCTGGAAGATCTTTGAAGAGAATGCGGCGCAGATTCGGGCCGATTTACCGGTGGTAATCCGGGGCCGGGTATCATGTACCATCGACGATCCGCATACCGCCATCTACGGTGCCGAAAACCTCTTCGTGGAAGAAGGGGTAACCGTGCGTGCTGCCATCATCAACGCCGAGCGCGGGCCGGTATACCTCGGGCGGAACACCACGATCCACGAGGGAGCGGTCGTTCGTGGCGCGTTTGCCCTTTGCGAGGGTGCTGAGGTAAACGTCGGTGCAAAAATCCGGGGAGACACGACAATCGGACCCTACTGCAAGGTGGGAGGTGAAGTTGCAGCCGCGGTCCTCCACGGCTACAGCAGCAAGGCGCATGACGGTTACCTGGGGTGCTCCGTAATCGGAGAATGGTGTAATATCGGCGCGGATTCCAACACGTCAAACCTGAAGAACAACTACGAAACGGTGAAGCTGTGGAATCACTCCACTCGTGATTTTCAGGATACGGGTCTGCAGTTCTGCGGACTCATGATGGGCGATCACAGCAAGTGCAGCATCAATTGCATGTTCAACACCGGCACCGTCGTCGACGTCTTTGCCAATGTATTTGGAGAAGGCTTCGTGCATAAGTATATTCCCTCGTTTTCGTGGGGAGGTACACATCAACTGACAACGTACAAAATTGAGAAAGCTATCGAAACCATGAAGCGGGTTATGGGGAGGAGAAACGTACAGCCTACGGAAACGGACATTGAATTGCTGACGCGAATTTATGAGCAGACCGCGTCTCAGCGAACCTGGGAATCACCTACGACGCATCTGACCTGAGACTGCAATGAAATTTTCAGACATTCCAGGACTTCACGACACATCCCGCCTGCTTGTCAACGCCATCCGCAACGACCACCTGGCCCATGCCCAATTGTTTGCGGGCGCAGAAGGATCGCTGGCACTTCCTCTCGCGCTGGCTACTGCCGCCTATATCCATTGCGAGCAGCGCGGCGAGGATGCATGCGGTGTTTGCCCTGCCTGCGTCAAGAGCATGAAATACATCCACCCCGACACGTATTTCGTCGTACCGCTGATCAAGACGGATAAAGAAGTGGATGACGACCAGCGGAACACTACCCTAAAGCAATGGCGTTCGTTCCTTGCTGAATCGCCTTTTGGAGTTCCTAACGACTGGGCCATGGTCGTATCTTCTGGAGAAGATAAAAAAAACCTGATCATCCCCACGAGCGAAGGTCGTCATATAGTGCGAACCCTCGCGCTGAAACCATTCGAGAGTCGCTACAAGGTCATGATCCTATGGCAACCCGAACTGCTCCACGTTTCAGCGGCCAACAGTATTCTCAAAATCCTGGAAGAGCCCCCTCCGCAAACGTTCTTCATCCTCGTCTCCTACGCGGCTGACCAGCTGTTGCCAACGATTCTTTCGCGCACGCAGATACTACCGGTACCCCTGTTGGATGATGCTGTCATCGTTGAATATCTTAAGACACAATGCCAGATCGACAACGCAGCCGCGGAACGGCTCGCATTGCTTGCCGATGGAAAGCTTGCGCAAGCGCTGCGGCTCAGTGAGGGCGACGACGAAGACCCCTTCGATGAATTCATACCCTGGATCGAAGCATGTGCCAACGGCGATATAGGCACGCTTGTGTCCCTGGCAGAAGCTTTTCACGGACTGGACAAGGTGGCGCAGCGCAACCGGCTGACTTTTGCCATGAGCATGATGCGTGAGACCATGTTGGAACTGTATCAAGCGCACGACATTCAGCGGGCACGACCGGCGCATCTCGAATTCGTACGCCGCTTTGCACCTCTCGCAAGCCTTAACGTCGTGCAGTCGGCTTATAATCTAATCAACGACGGACTGCTGCACCTGGAACGGAATGGCAGCGCCAAAATGATTTATCTCGATCTGTCACTGGGAATCTCCAGCGCCCTGAGACAAGATCGTGCGGCGACCGTTTGATGCATTTTATTGCGTTGCCGTGAAGTCGGAAGGGAACGGGAAGGTGAGTTTAACTTGATAGTATGGGTAAAAGGACAGGATCCGATCGGACCATTAGAATTGGCACACGTGGAAGCAAACTTGCGATGTGGCAGGCTGAGCATGTCGCCAGTCTCATACGGGCCTCCGGCTACGACACTGAAATCGTACCGATTACTACGCGGGGCGACACACTGCTCGACGTCGCGCTGGCGAAGATTGGAAGCAAGGGTGTTTTCACCGAGGAAATCGAAAAAGCCCTGCTGGACGGAGCCATCGACATCGCCGTGCACAGCGCCAAAGATCTTTCATCCGTTTTGCCCGATGACCTGGAATTGATTGCGTTTACTGAGCGTGAAAAGCCCAACGACGTTGTACTAAGCTACAACCCTACGTTCAGCCTGCAATCCGGGTCTCCGGTAGTGGGCACTTCCTCCACCCGGCGCGTTGCTTTCCTGCGTCACTTCTATCCGAACGTCAACATTGTCCCCGCAAGGGGCAATCTGCAGACTCGCCTTCAAAAAATGAAGGATGGAAATTTCGAAGCGTTGATCCTCGCATACGCCGGTGTCCGCCGCTCAGGGTATGAAGAATTCATTGTCGATGAGATTGCCACGAGTTACTTTGTTCCGGCTGTTGGACAGGGTTCCATTGCTGTGGAATGCCATCGAAAACTGGATTTTGCAAAGAAGTCGGCCATTACACAATGGGTAAATGACCCGACCACGGAAATTTGCGTACGCGCGGAACGCGCCTTTCTAAAGACCATGCAGGGTGGGTGCAGCATACCGGCATTCGGGTATGCACGGGCTGATGGCGATCTCATCACCCTGAAGGCCGGGATTATTTCCCTTGATGGGAAAAGGATCGTTAAGGTGAAGCAGTCAGCCACGCTTGCCGACGCAAAAGAGGTGGGCCATGCCGTCGCGGTCGACGTCCTGGCGCAGGGGGGAAAAGAAATACTCGAAGAAATTCGGAATAATCTCTGACCTGCTTAACTTGTAAGCCCGTTTTCAGTCCCATCCGAAAGCCGATTCTTATGAACAGGTTTGTACTTGCTGCCACGCTGGCGCTGAGCAGCGCCGTATTGGGATGCGCCCAGAACAAGGACTACGTGGTTACCATTCACACTAAGTACGGTGATATGGTAGCACTGCTGTTTGACGAGACACCCCAGCATAAGAAGAATTTCATCAAGCTGGCACAGGAGGGCTTTTATGATAGTCTCCTGTTTCATCGCGTAATTCAGGGATTCATGATCCAGGGTGGAGACCCCGACTCCAGGCGATCGAAGGCGGGGGAAAAGCTGGGCAACGGCGGGCCCGGCTACACTATACCCGCAGAAATCAACCCCCATTTCATTCACGAACGCGGTGTGTTGTCAGCCGCACGGCTCAGTAACGACGTCAACCCTTCGAAAGCTTCCAGCGGAAGCCAGTTTTATATCGTTCAGGGACGCGTGTTCACCCGGGATGAACTCGTAACCGATCAGGATCAGCTCAACAAGGGCTTGCAACAGATTCTCATCAAACCAGAAAACCAGTTGCTCTTCGATACGCTTTCCCGCCTGTACCAGATGGGGGACATGGACGGCTACATGAAAAAAGTGCTCAGTCTCAAATCCCGCATTCAGGCTGAGACCGGACTTGAGCTCGACAGACCCATTGATCCCCATCGTCTGGAAGTATACACGACGGTCGGCGGCGCCCCGCACCTGGATGGTGAGTATACGGTGTTCGGCAAAGTCATCAAAGGATTGGAGGTCGTTGACTGGATCGCGGAACAACCCACGGACGAAAACAACAGGCCAATCGAAAATATACACATGAAGGTAACCGTCGATCTGATGCCGAAAAAGAAGATTGAAAAGCTTTACGGCTACCGGTACCCGGAAAACCTGTAGGTCATCATTACCACGACACGTCACACAACAAGAATCCTGGTAACAGGAGCAAACGGTCTTCTTGGTCAGAAATTGCTCAAACTGTTGCAACACCAATCGGGTGTCGATCTGATCGGAACGACAAGGTCGGGTGTCCAGCTGCCCTATCGGGCGTCGTACGCACGACTTGACATTACGAACGCCAACGAAGTATCGCACTTCATACACAGCGTGCGTCCACAGATTGTGATCCACACTGCTGCCATGACGCAGGTAGACGAATGCGAACTGAATCAGGACGCCTGCTGGCGTGTGAATGCGGATGCCGTTCGGTATCTCACGAGCGCTTGCTCCGGTCTGGAATGTTATTTCCTTTATCTCTCGACCGACTTTGTATTCAGCGGAGCCTTTGGCCCTCTCCACGAAGACGATGAACCGGCCCCAATAAATTTTTACGGTCGATCGAAGCTTGCCGGCGAACAAATTGTGACCGCCTCCGGATTACCCTTCGGCATAGTGCGCACAGCACTTGTCTACGGCGTCACCCACGACCAGGTCCGAACAAACATTGTATTGTGGGTTAAGCGCAGTCTCGAACAGGGAAAGGTGATACATGTCGTCAACGACCAATGGCGTACTCCCACGCTCGCTGAAGATCTGGCGGAAGGGTGCTGGCGTGCAGCATCTGTGCGTGCCACCGGGACCTTCCACGTATCCGGTAGTGAAGTATTGTCTCCCTATCAGATTGCACTGCGCACTGCGGAGTACTTTCAGCTGGACTCATCGCTGATACGGCCCGTCGATTCCGAGGCACTGCATCAGGCCGCACGCCGTCCACCCCGAACAGGATTCGTTATCGAAAAGGCAAGACAGCAACTGGGCTATGAGCCCCGCACGTTCGCCGAAGGCCTTGCCCTCATCGCAGAGCAGTTGCAGTGACTCCTATTCGAACAACTCGGCAATGGGTTGCCCTGTGCAACCACTGGGAAACTTCACATGCAGGATCATGGAAAGCGTCGGGGCAATGTCGGTGACGGTGTGATACCGCACCGTTGACCCTTTCTTGATGCCCCCGCCGTAAAAGAGTATGGGGACATGAGTGTCATACGTGTACGGCGATCCGTGTGTCGACCCAACCTTGCTATCCGAAGAATACCAACCCGGCTCGAGCACGTACACGATATCGCCTCCGCGCCGTGGATGATGGCCTCGAACCACCATTCCCTTAATACCTCCCTCATCGAAACGGGCGTTGCGGAGCACACTTTCTGTGTAGACATTCACGACGCCATCCAGGGACATGAGATAACGCGAAATCAGCTCCGACGCGATGAGAAGGTCGATCCCGGAGTTACGGGGATTCGTATCGAAAAGATCGTTGTTCAAAAAGATTTGGTCGCCGCTGATGCTTTCGATCAAATCCTTCCCGGGAAAATATTGAGCCAGGTATTTTTTCAGTCCTTCCCGCATCTCCGAAGAGTTGAAGTAACCCGAAGGAACCCTGTTGTCGATGAGTTCCTGCGCCACGTTGCTCACGCCGTGATCGGCAGTCAGGAACACGACATAATTGTCCTTGCCTACGTGCCGGTCGAGGAAGGACAGCAAGTCAGCAATGTTGCGATCCAGTCGCAGGTATACATCCTCCACTTCCAGGGCATTCGGTCCCAGCCGGTGGCCCACTGCATCCGTCGAAGAAAAGGAGACCGTAAGGAAGTCAGTCTCACTTCCAAGGCCCATCTTCTCACCGGTGAGTGCAGCCTTGGCGAATTCAGTAAGCAAGTCGTTGCCAAACGGCGTCGACACGATCATTCCGAGGTCGCCATTCTGTTTCCGCAGCGCCTTCAAATCATACGGAAAAGTTGACGTCGTTTTGCCTTTCCATCTTGTCTCATACGGAGAGTCGTCTTTGCCGCTGGCGATATATTGCTCAATGGGGTAAAGCGTCTTCCATTCCTGATTCAGGTATTTGTCGGCGAGGCCTTGCTTGTTAAAGTTTTGCACCCACTGCGGGAGCTCTGAGATGTAGTATGTGCTGCTTATGAACGTTCCCGAATGGCCGTCGTACCAGTATGCAGCGTCTGCCAGGTGGCCAGCGGGAAGTACAGCAGCGCGGTCTTTGAACGATATGCCGATTACCTTGGCACGCCGTTGTGTGGCCATTTCAAGTTCATCGGTGATGGTGGTAGAAAGGAGGCGTGACGGCGACACGTCACCATTGCCCTCGGCATTACCTACGGGCTTCCATGCAGCGTCCTCAACACAGTTGACTGATTTCTTGGTTTTGCGGTCATACCAACTGTTACCGATGATGCCGTGTACCGCGGGCGTCGTGCCCGTATAAACGGACGCGTGTCCAGGACCTGTAACCGTCGGGTAGTAATTGTAGTGACCGTTCCTAACATCGAACCCCTCCTGCATCATCCGGCGGAAGCCGCCTTCTCCAAACCGGTCGTAGAACCGATCGAGGTATTCGCGACGCATTTGGTCAACGACGATCCCGACCACAAGCTTTGGTTTCTTTACCGTGTTCTGCGCCTGGGCTGTAAACATCAGAATGCACAAAAGCACACTGAATCCAATCCGTATCATATCCGTATTTTTTTTACAATATTAACAATCCGGGAACCAAATGCACGGAAATCAGCCCTAATTATGGGACGGAGACGAAGTGTTACGTGGTGATCGGCAATCGGTAGCCGGTGATCGGTAGTCACGTAATCGGTGATCGGTAATCAGGTAATCGGTAGTCAGTGATCAGTGATGGGTGACCGCCAACCGCTTTCCGTGCTGGTCCTATATACGCCTCTTGGACTTGTGATTCGTGATTCAGTGTTTGTCCGGGGAAAATTGAGGAACGGGGAAAAAGACTTCTTCCGATTATGAATCGGGACATTTTCTGAAAATGCAGAGTAAAGCCGTGCTTCGACTCCGCTCAGCAACCGTGCTTCGACTTCGCTCAGCATTCAATAAAGATAAGCGTCAGGAACGATCGGATTACTCCGGTAGTTTCGACTCCGCTCAACCACCGGAGTAATCCGATCAGCCAACAAGAATGGACCACCGGGAGAGTAAATTTTTGTTTTCATTTTTCAACATTGCGGGCGGCGAAGGTGCCCGATTGTGGCTGAAGACCGGTGACTGAGCGAAGTCGAAGTCACGAAGAAGAAATTGATACCACCACTACCCTAGTACCTTTCAACATCCGGAGGCTGAGCGAAGTCGAAGCCCGGTTCAGAAATTTTCCCCCGACAACACTGATTAGTGATTCGTGATTTGAACACCCATTGAACACAATTTCCTTTAACGACGACGCTTGTGATCCTAAGTCAGAGCTCCAATCCCGGGCACCAAATCACAAATCACTAATCACTAATCACTAATCACTAATCAATCCCCCTATACCCCTATACCCCTATACCCTTATACCCTTATTTCCTTATACCCTTATTTCCTTATTTCCCCATTCCCCCATTCCTCCTTACGGTCAGTCACACGACAACTGATCATACTCTTCCGGTTCAAGTGCCTGATGTCGCACGGCGTTTCCATCCGCGTCGTAATAAATGACCACGGATAAGTCGGCCTCGCGTACATGCTTTTCCGCTAAGAAGAGCGGCGACTCGGTAGTCCCCACGTTCTCAATCTCGGTATACTCGATTGGGATCACAACGCCCCGCGTGCTGCTCAGGATGCCAAAGTGTGCATCCCGGCGTACGATCACGATGATTTCCTTGTCGGACTCGCTGATGATCCTGAACTCCTGTATGTTGTCGACCTGCACAGCCCCTTTGTTGACATCGATAATCTTCCAGACTCCTCCATCCCTCGCCCATGCCGCGCTGTCGTTCCAAAACCTGAAACCATCGTATTTAAATGGGATACGGACGCTGTTGTTGAAGTCGATGATTCCGGACTTTCCCTTCCGCCAGGCAACGAGGAGTTCGCTATTGTAAGGGATAATATTTTTCTCGTAGGATGGTCGGATCTCCTTGCCGGTCGCGATGCTGTACATGCCGAAGTTCATGTTGCGCAGCAACGGAATGCGGTTTCCGTCCACATCACCGATCGCATCGTACGCAACCGGCAAGAGCGGCTTTCCGTCGGCGGTGACGACGCCCTTCTTTTCCTTTCGACTCACGATAAAGTAGTTGCCGCCCGCGTGCTGAACACCATCGTACGTCCCTTCGAACACCAGGTTGGCATTTCGATCATAAAATGACAGCCTGCCGGTGCCTGCCTGGAGGTAGGCGCCGCCGTCGCGGCCGGAAACAAACCGAAGTGGAGTGTTTACAAAGTCGCGGAAGTTGCCGCCGTCGAAAAAGATCCGGACTGTATCGCCACGGTGGCCAGCGGCGAAAACGCCTGTGAATGAGATGCTGTCATACGCTGTGCTGCATGAGTCGGTCCGGTAGTCGTACAGATGCCACTTGCCGGCACGACTGACAGCGATCCGGCCGGCCTGCACGCGCACATTGTCGAAGACCGGCGACTGATGTGTGCCGGCAAATATGCTGGTCCCCTTGTCTGTCACGCATCGAGCGCCAAAAGATTCCGGGTACAATCGATGTTCAGCCAGCGGTATTTCTATCCGCAGA
>DASVCT010000251.1:0-12329 GCA_036381475.1 Cyclobacteriaceae bacterium | reverse complement strand
ATTTCCTTATTTCCTTATTTCCTTATACCCCTCCTTCCTTATCCCCTCCCTCTTATCTTTGTTGTTTTGAACTTTACGACATGTCCAGCCATCTCCTTTTGAATACGCTTTCAGGTAAAGCCACCAACCGCACCCCCGTCTGGCTTATGCGTCAGGCGGGACGTGTGTTGCCGGAGTACCGAAAAGTGAGGGAAAGCGCGGGCAGCTTCAGGAAAATGGTGACAACGCCAGAACTCGCGTGCGAGGTGACGCTTCAGCCCGTTGACATCCTGGGCGTCGATGCGGCAATCATTTTCTCAGACATCCTGGTCGTCCCCGAAGCCATGGGCCTTGCCTATGAAATGGAAGAGAACCGGGGACCCGTTTTCCCCCGGCGCATCGAATCCGCTGACGACTTGCGAGTACTACATGTTGCGAAGGCAGAGGAACTTGGTTATGTGACGGACGCCATCGCCCTCACGAAACGCGAGCTCAACGGCCGTGTGCCGCTTATCGGCTTCGCAGGCGCGCCGTGGACGATCTTCGCCTACATGGTGGAGGGGCATGGCAGCAAAACATTCAGCCGCGCCAGGAGCATGCTGTACCGCGAACCGCAGTTAGCCCATCGCTTGCTCGACATGATCACCGAGAGCACGATCAACTACCTCAACGGTCAGGTAAGAGCCGGCGCGGACGCGATCCAAATCTTCGACTCCTGGGCGGGAGTCCTCGGACCCGAACAGTACCAGGCATTTTCCCTCAGTTACATTCGGCGTATTTGTGATGAGGTTACGGGCGTTCCGCAGATCGTCTTTCCTAAGGGTGCGTTTTTCGCCCGGAGGGAACTGAATGACGTGAAGTGCGAGGCGATTGGGATCGACTGGAACATGGACATCCACGAGTCGCGAATCCTCATGCCGGACAAAGTGCTCCAGGGAAACCTGGACCCTTGTGCCCTCTATGCGTCCCGCGATGACATCCGTAAAGAAACCATCAAAATGCTGGACGCCTTCGGCCCGGAAAAACACATCGCCAACCTGGGACACGGACTCTATCCGGATACTGACGTAGATAGCGTAAAGTTTTTTGTTGATACGGTGAAGGAATACGGTGAGAAGGTCAGGCGAGCATTTTGAGGAGCACCGTCAGCCTGTTCTTCAGATTCCGGCGATCGACGATGAAATCGAGGAAGCCGTGGTCGAGTATGAATTCGGCGCTTTGAAAACCTTTTGGAAGGTCTTTGCCGATGGTTTCACGGATGACGCGGGGACCTGCGAACCCGATAAGCGCACCAGGTTCTGCGATATTGAAATCCCCAAGCATAGCAAATGATGCCGTAACACCGCCGGTTGTCGGATCGGTGAGCAACGAAATGTAGGGGATGCCCGCTTCGTCGAGCAGGGCGAGTTTGGCGGCAGTCTTGGCCATTTGCATGAGCGAAAGGCCTGCTTCCATCATGCGCGCGCCCCCGGATCGGGAAATTAGCAACAGCGGAATCCGGTGCTGCAGGCAGTGATCGATGGCCCGTGCGATTTTCTCGCCCACAACCGAGCCCATAGACCCACCGATAAAGCTGAAGTCCATGCATCCGATGACAATGTCGATGCCGTTGAGCTTACCGACCCCCGTGCGGATAGCATCCTTCAGGTCGGTCTTTTCCTGCGACTCGCGAATTCGCTCCAGGTAGGGTTTCGTATCGGCAAAATTGAGCGGGTCGGCCGATTCCATGTCGGGGTCGAGTTCAGTGAACTCGTTGTGATCGAACAAGAGCTCGAAATACTCCTTTGAACCGATCCGGACGTGGTAGTCTTCGTCGGGAACCACAAAGGCGTTGTGCTTGAGCTCCCGGGTATGGACGATTTTTCCTCCCGGCGACTTGAACCAAAGCCCGTCAGGCACCTCCCTCTTTGACTCTGTTGGGGTGAGGATCCCTTTATCGCTTCGTCTGAACCAGGCCATAATGATTTGTGACTGGTGATTTTTGATCTGTGATTTGTGATTTAATCCAAGCCCAAATCGTAAATCACAAATCACAAATCAAAAATCACAAATCTTATAGTTTTTCCTTAATGCGGGCGGCTTTACCCTGACGACCGCGCATATAATACAGTTTCGCGCGGCGTACTTTGCCGATCTTCAGCACTTCGATCTTGCTGATGCTGGGGGCGAGAATAGGAAATATGCGCTCCACGCCCACGCCGTTAGAGATCTTGCGGACGGTAAACGTTTCACCGTTGGTTCCTTTGCCACGGCGTTGGATTACTACCCCCTGAAATTGCTGAACGCGCTCCTTATTTCCCTCCCGTATCTTGACGTGCACATTGATGGTATCACCTGCCTTGAAGGACGGGGTTTTTGAACGGTCGCCCCCTTCTTTTTCCTCCACTAATTTGACCAAATCAGCCATGATGGTATGTTTTCTAAAACGGACTGCAAATTTAGACAAAGTATCGGGATTTCAGCGCCCCCCGACGGGAATGTTACCCGCCTCAACCTCTGTCATTGCCCAGCAACTCCGGGCGCCGGAGCCGGGTCCTTTCCAGGGCCATTTCATGGCGCCAGGCCTCGATTTTTGCCTCGTGACCGCTTAACAGGACGTCGGGTACCTTCCAACCCCTGTAGTCCGCCGGGCGCGTGTAGACCGGAGGCGCCACGAGGTTGTCCTGGAACGAATCGCTGAGGGCCGATGTCTCATCAGAAAGTACCCCCGGAAGCAGCCTGACCACGGCGTCAGCCACCACAGCGGCAGCCAACTCGCCACCTGAAAGTACATAATCGCCGATGCTGATCTCACGGGTTACCAGGTGTTCCCGGACCCGCTCATCCACCCCCTTGTAATGGCCGCAAAGCAGGATCAGGTTCTGTTTCAGGCTCAGGGCGTTGGCAACCGACTGCCGGAAGTGCTCTCCATCGGGGCTCATGTAGATTATTTCGTCATAAGACCGCCGCGATTTCAGGTCGCTGATACACCGGTCGATGGGCTCTATCATCAACACCATGCCAGCGCCTCCGCCATATGCGTAATCGTCGACGGTACGGTGGCGGTCGGTGGCATAGGCCCTCAAGTCGATAATATCGATTTCCACAAGTCCCTTTGTGATGGCGCGTTTCAGGATGGAATCGCTGAAAGGGCTCTCCAGGAGTCGTGGCAGGCAGGTGATGATGTCGATATGCATAGGGGATCAGGTGTTCAGGTCGAGAAATCCGTCCGGGAGTTCTACATGAATGGTTCGCTGATCCAGGTCGACCGCCTGAATAAACGGCCCGTTTACGGGAATGAGCACTTCGCGTGCTCCGTATTCCACCACTACAAGCCGGCCGCGACCTGCGTCGGCTACCTCCCGTACGGTGCCCAGCAGCGTTCCGTCGGCGGTGAGCACGGAAAATCCCGCAATCTCGTCGCTGTAAAAGCCTCGTTCACCGGCCTCCGGTCGCTCGGCGAGGGGTAGAAATACATTGAGCCCGGATACCGACGCCGCACCTTCGTGAGTGTCAACTTCCTGAAACTTCACATATGCGCGGGAACCCTTTGACGAAATAGAATCGACAAAGTACGGTACGAACGTCCCCTTCTGCTCCAGGTACACAACTTCCAGTGAGTCAGGATCGGGCGCTTCTGGCCGCAGCGAAATTGTGACCGCACCTTTCAGTCCGTGGGGACGGGTCACCTTGCCGATAAGAAAGTATTCGGAATGGCTCATGGTCCGACGGAAAACAAAAACGCCGGGGCATACCCGCCCGGCGTGTGAAAGAACATCAGGTCAGAATCCGATCAGGATTCAGCTCCGCCTGCCTCAGGTGCTCCGGACGCCTCCGGGGAAACCGCCTGTTCTTCGCCGGCGTTTTCGGCGTTTGCGGCCTCTTCAGGCACAACCGACTTTTTCCTGATAGCTTCTGCGCGCGCTTCCTTTACCTTGGTTTCGGCATCCTTCCTGGCTTTACTTGCCGCGGCTTTCGATTCCGCGAGCTTATCAGCCTTCTTCTTCATTTTGGCTTCCTTTTCGCGGAGCCAGTCAGCCAGCCGGGCGTCAGCCTGCTCCTGCGTCAGCGCGCCCTTCAGCACGCCGACCTGAAGGTGCTTTTTCAGCAAGACACCGCGGTAGGAAAGCATGGATTTTACCGTGTCGGTAGGTTGGGCGCCCTTCATAATCCAATGAAAGGCCCTGTCGTCGTTGATTTCGACAGTCGCCGGGACCGTCAGGGGATTGTAGGTTCCCAGCTTTTCGATGAAGCGGCCATCCCGTGGCGCCCTGGCATCGGCTACAACCACGTCGTACAATGCCAGCTTCTTGCGGCCCCTGCGGGCCAATCTGATCTTTACTGCCATTTAACTTGTTTTCTTTTGGATCTCGTCCAGAATTCGCATGTAAAAGACCGCAAAGTTAATTCAAATTTTAAGTCAGGCAAGAGCCATTTGAGGCCACAATACAAGTGACTGATATTCAAGTATATTTGCTTATGCGATTATACGGTTTTTTTATAGTAACTTCGTTCCCTACCTTTGATACGTGATAATGATGGCGTACGGCCAAATGTGATGGACAAATATTCGTATATCTCCAACGCAGATGTTGGGTATCTGGACCAACTCTACCAAAATTACAAACAAGATCCTTCCTCCGTCGACGTTACCTGGCAGAAGTTTTTTGAGGGCTACGAATTCTCCCAGCAGCGCTACGGCGAAAACGGCCATGTTACAACACGGGAAGAAAGTCACACCCTCAAGGAGGCGCAGGTACGCAACCTGATATTCGCTTACCGTTCCTTTGGACACCTCAAGTCCAAGACCAACCCGGTTCGCCCCCGAAGGGATCACAAAGTACATCTCTCCCTTTCCGACGTGGGCCTGAGCGAAGCGGATCTCGATACTGAATTCGACGTTGGCGCCGAAATCAAAATGGGGCGTGCTAAGCTCCGTGACATCATCGCCAAACTGGAGGCTGTATACCTGGGACCCATAGGTTTCGAGGTTAACTTCATCCGCAACGAGGAAATCAGGCAGTGGCTGCTTGACAAGATTGAGCGCGAATACTTCGCCTACAACCCCAGCATAGAGGTTAAGAAGATGATCCTCACCAAGCTCAACGAGGCGGTCGTGTTCGAGAATTTCCTTCACACCAAATTCCTGGGACAAAAACGCTTTTCGCTCGAGGGCGGTGAGAACACCATCCCGGCCCTCCAAACGATCATTAACCGGGCGGCAGAGCTGGAGATCAAGGAAGTCGTGATCGGCATGGCCCACCGCGGTCGGCTTAACGTTCTTTCCAACATCCTGGGAAAAACCTACGAACAAATCTTTACTGAATTCGAAGGCAACGTAAGCCCGGACCTAACGATGGGCGACGGTGATGTCAAATACCACCTGGGTTACGCCAGCCACATTCTTACGCCGTCGAAGAAAAAGATATATGTGAAACTCACGCCGAATCCGTCCCACCTGGAGGCTGTGGACCCGCTGGTGCTCGGTTATACACGTGGTCAGATCGACGACGAGTACGCTGGTGATACATCGAAGGCGCTGGCTGTTCTCATTCACGGTGACGCTTCCGTGGCAGGCCAGGGCGTTGTCTACGAAGTAGTGCAGATGTCCGGTCTGCCGGGATACTTCACCGGCGGCACCATCCACTTTGTCATCAACAACCAGGTTGGATTTACTACCGACTACGACGACGCCCGCACGAGCATCTACTGCACGGACATCGCCAAGATCGTGGATGCACCGGTGCTTCACGTCAACGGCGACGACGCCGAAGCGGTGTCATTTGCAGCCAACCTTGCCGTCGAGTACCGCCAGCGTTTTCAAAAGGACATCTTTATCGATCTTTTGTGCTACCGCAGGCACGGGCATAACGAGAGCGACGAGCCCAAGTTTACACAGCCGAAACTCTACAACATCATTGCGCGCCATCCCAACCCGCGGGAGGTGTATGCGCGCAAACTGGTCGAGGGTGGCGAACTCGACACCGCCCTTGCCGACGCAATGGACAAGAAGTTCCGCGATCAGCTGCAGGACCGCCTTAACGAAGTCAAGCAAAAACCACTTCCCTACAGGGCCCAAAAGGTCGAAGAGGAATGGGAGCAGATGCGTTGGGCTCGCCCTGAAGACTTCGAGGAATCTCCTGACACGTCTATACCCATGGAGATCGTCGAGAAAGTCGGTCAGGCGCTTATCACCATCCCGAAGGGATTCAAGCCTTTGAAGCAGATCGAAAAGCTTCTGCGCGACCGTAAGACCGCCTTCTTCGAAACCCGGGAATTGGGATGGGCGGAGGCCGAACTGCTGGCCTACGGGTCGCTCATCCTGCAAAATACACCCGTGCGCATGTCCGGGCAGGACGTTCAACGTGGCACGTTCTCCCACCGCCACGCGTACATCTTCGACGCGAATACAAACGAATCGTATTGTGCGCTGAACCACCTCGCCGACAACCAGGCAAAATTCCATATCTACAATTCCCTGCTTTCCGAGTACGGCGTGCTCGGCTTTGAATACGGCTATGCCATGGCTTCGCCCAGGGCGCTCGTTTTATGGGAGGCGCAGTTTGGCGACTTCGCCAACGGCGGGCAGGTGATGATCGATCAGTTTATTTCAAGTGCAGAGTCCAAGTGGCAGCGCATGAACGGCCTCGTTATGCTATTGCCGCATGGATATGAAGGTCAGGGTCCGGAACACAGTAGCGCGAAGCCGGAACGGTTCCTTCAGCTTTGTGCCGAATACAACATGATTGTCGCTAACATCACCAAGGCCGCCAATTTCTTTCACCTTCTTCGCCGTCAGGTGGCATGGGAGTTCCGCAAGCCCTGCGTGGTACTCTCGCCGAAGTCCCTGCTACGCCATCCGCTGGTGGCGTCGCCGGTTGAGGACTTCACGAAGGGACGCTTCCGCGAAGTACTTGACGACACGACAGTCGATCCGAAGAAGGTCAGACGGGTAGTAATGTGTACTGGCAAGGTCTTTTATGATCTTCTCGATTACAGGCAAAAGAAAAAGATCAACGATGTAGCGCTGGTACGGCTGGAACAGCTCTATCCTTTCCCCGAAAAATTGCTGCGCTCGATACTGGCAAAATACAAGACCGACGACCGGATGTGGGTTCAGGAAGAACCCGCGAACATGGGATACGTATCCTATATCCACCGGATGATGCACGAAGACAAGCTGAAGATTGTTTCGCGTAAAGCGAGTGCCTCACCGGCTACCGGTTTTGCCAAAGTTCATCGCGCCGAACAGGAAAAGATTGTCGCCAAGGCGTTTGAAGAATAATTAAAATACACGAAAATCCTTATCCTTATCCATGGCCGTTCAGGTAAAAGTACCATCAGTAGGAGAGTCCATTACGGAAGTAACCATCGGAAGCTGGCATCGCAAGGACGGCGACACCGTCCAGATGGATGAAGTGATCGCAGAACTTGAGTCCGACAAGGCCAACTTCGAACTCACCGCTCCCGAAGCGGGTGTGCTCCGGATTGTGAAGCAGGAGGGAGAAACCGTCCCTGTGGGCGAAGTGGTATGCGAAATCGAACCTAACGGGGCAGCGAAAGAATCGCCCAAAAAGGATTCTCCTAAGAAAGAATCTCCAAAAAAGGAGGACAAGGAGGAGGCCAAAGCGGAAACGCCAAAACCTGCACCCGATACGACCACAAAGGGAAAAGAAACGAAGGTGCGCGAGATGCGTGTTCCTGCCGTGGGCGAATCCATTACCGAAGTCACGCTGTCAACGTGGTTGAAAAAGGATGGCGACCGCGTGGAACTTGACGAGATCATTGCGGAAGTAGAGTCCGACAAAGCAACGTTTGAGCTGCCCGCGGAAGCTGCCGGAATTCTGCACATCGTCGCGAAGGAAAAGGAAACTATTCCCGTGGGCGGCCTCATTTGTACCATCGACGAAACGCCCGGCACTGCGCCTTCCAAAGAAGAGCCTGCGCCAGCGGCGGAACCTTCCTCGGGCGATTCTCAAACCTACGCCGCCGGTCATCCGTCGCCTGCAGCTGCAAAGATCCTTGAAGAAAAAGGTATCACCGCCGCTGACGTCAAGGGCACCGGGCGTGACGGTCGCATCACAAAGGAAGATGCCCTTCAGGCTGCACCGCCGGCCAAGCCCGCCGAGGCAGGTAAAGCTGCTGAACCTGAAACAACTCCGCCGACTGCACCAGCGCCGGCGGGAACGCGCAATACGCGCAGGGAAAAAATGTCGTCGCTTCGGAGGACGATCGCCCGAAGGCTGGTGGCGGTGAGAAATGAAACCGCCATGCTTACCACCTTCAACGAAGTCGACATGAAGGCTATCATGGATCTCCGCGGCCAATACAAGGAAAAGTTCAAGGAGAAATACGGCATAGGTCTTGGCTTCATGTCTTTCTTCACAAAGGCGGTATGCCAGGCATTGAGGGAATGGCCAGCCGTCAACGCCCAGATCGATGGCGATGAAATCGTTTATCACGACTATTGTGACATTTCAATAGCCGTCTCCACACCCCGGGGCCTGGTGGTTCCTGTCATACGGAACGCTGAGACGCTCACCTTCGACCAGATTGAAAAGGAAATTGCACGCCTTGCCGGAAAAGCCCGGGATGGGAAATTATCAATCGACGAAATGCAGGGTGGAACCTTCTCAATTACCAATGGCGGCGTGTTCGGATCGATGCTGTCAACGCCCATCCTGAATCCGCCGCAGGCGGCCATCCTAGGCATGCACAATATTGTCGAACGGCCCGTAGTAAAAAATGGAGAGATGGTCGTCCGACCGGTCATGTTTGTCGCTCTGTCTTACGACCATCGTATCATCGACGGCAGGGAGTCCGTTAGCTTCCTGTACCGTGTCAAGGAGCTGCTGGAAGATCCCGGGCGGCTGATTCTGGGTGTCTGATGCTTTCATTTTCCAACACTTTTATTGTTCTAACTTTTTGCCATGGAGTATAACGTCACAGTCATAGGTTCGGGTCCCGGAGGATACGTAGCGGCTATCCGGTGTGCACAACTCGGATTCAAAACAGCCATCATAGAAAAATACGATACGCTGGGCGGAACGTGCCTAAACGTCGGTTGTATACCCTCCAAGGCCATGCTCGACTCCAGCGAGCACTATGCCGACGCCAGGGAGCGCTTCAAGGCACATGGGATCATCGTACAGGGTCTTAAAGTGGATCTTGGCACGATGGTCGACCGAAAAGCAGATGTCGTCAAGCAGAATGTCGAGGGCATTGCTTTTCTCATGAAGAAAAACAAAGTCGACGTTCATCATGGCATCGGCTCCTTCGTCGACAAGAACACGATAAAGATCGTCGCGAAAGACGGCAGCGAAAAAACGATCACAACCGACTATGTGATCATTGCCACGGGTTCCAAACCTACTCCGCTTCCTTTTGCGCCTTTCGATAAGAAGCGCATTATCTCGAGCACGGAGGCCCTGGAATTGAAAGAGATACCGAAACATCTCATTGTGATCGGGGGAGGTGTCATCGGCATGGAACTTGGCTCCGTCTATTCCCGCATTGGTTCAAAGGTCACGGTTGTCGAGTTCCTCGACAACCTCATACCGACCATGGACTCAACGCTGGGCAGGGAACTGCAAAAGGTGGCGAAAAAAATGGAGATGGATGTCTACCTCGGCCACAAGGTGACCGCAGTGACTGCAAAAGGGAAGGAAGTTACTGTGAAAGCGGAAGACAAGCAGGGAAAGACACTGGAACTGAAGGGCGACTATTGTATGGTCAGCATTGGTCGCCGACCCTATACAGAAGGGCTGAACCTTTCTGCTGTTGGCATCGAACTGGATCACGGGCGCGTACCCGTCGACGATCACCTGCGTACTCCCGTTGATAACATTTACGCCATCGGCGATGTGATTCGCGGTGCGATGCTTGCACACAAGGCGGAAGAGGAGGGAGTATTCGTCGCGGAACGACTCGCCGGCCAAAAACCGCACATCAACTACCTGCTCATACCCGGCGTCGTGTACACGTGGCCGGAAGTGGCGAGCGTCGGCTACACCGAGGAGCAGCTCAAGGAAGCGGGTCGACCTTACAAGACCGGAAAATTTCCATACAAAGCGCTCGGGAGGGCACGGGCCAGCATGGACACCGACGGCCTTGTAAAAATACTGGCCGATAAAAATACGGACGAAATCCTTGGCGTGCATATTATCGGCGCACGTGCCGCCGACATGATCGCCGCCGGAGTAACTGCTATGGAATTCCGCGCCGCCGCTGAAGACGTAGCCCGCATGTCACACGCTCACCCGACGTATATGGAAGCCGTGAAAGAAGCCTGCCTTGCTGCCACAGCGAATCGACCGATTCACATTTAAAAGTGTTGAAGTGTTGAAGTGTTGAAGTGTTGAAGTTGCGTAAGCTCGACGTTTAGTGGGTTGTATCAATAGCTGTTAAGTACACGCACACGTTTTTGTTCGTTTAGCACCAAATAACGAGAGGCTTAAATCAGATGCGTCGTACGTACCTCAAAACGTATCGTTCATAAAAACTTCGACGAAGCTGTCACCAACTCCAACACTCCAACACTCCAACACTTCAACACTTCAAGAATTTCCATCTCACTCCCGCCCGGATTCCCAACGCAATCACGATGGGTATCAGCGAGTAATTCAGCATCTGGGGCAGGAGATTCCAACATACCAATAGTGCTGCACACAGGATGGCGGTTATCAGAAAGTAAATTCTGATTCCTTTACGCCGGCGCTTTAGCATGAAGACTACGGCAAGATGCGTTGGCAAAGCCCACAGGATGTTGAGGTTCCGCGCGGCCGCGTTATGATCAGTAAAGAGCCAGAGAGAAAGTAACAATAGCCCGATCAGTCCGGTAACACCAAACAACACAACATCCAACCAGTGGGTGGCTTTGCCGCGTCGAAGATCGATGACACTGATCGCGGCAATAGCTATCGTTACAATACCAAACACAAGCATCGGGTGTGGCAAACGGCGGAGCGGGTCCTCTTCCCGCGGTTCGTAGACAACGACCTTTCGGGAGACGAGAGGCACGCGTTCACTGCCCTGATAGATGGTTGCATGATCAAAGCCCGACTCGATGTAATCAGGCAGGAACATGTATTCGTAGGGATCAGCAACTTTGTCCATAGGGAGGCCGAGGCAGATATCGATGCCCAGGTCGCCCCACGGTTGTTGATCAAGGTAGAGGTCTGTCAGTTCCCTGATCGTCTGTCTCGATTTGATATAGGAGCCGTCGAATTCGACTGAGTCCTTAAACACCTTAACGAACACATCGCGGATCCGCGTGGCGCAGTTGTCGTAGAAATAGTCGTAGCGGTAAAACCGATTCTGAGGCAGTGCATTCCATTGGAGGAAGTCGTATACCCGTTGCTTCTGGCTGGGTGTCAGGTTGAGCACCTGTTCGTGGATGAACCGGTTGTGATACATGTATATACCGGCGAATGCCTGATAATCCCAGACGGCAAGCTGATAGTAAAGGTATCCCCGTGCGAAGTTGAGATAGAAGTATGGTTGATCGAAGTCGAATACCCCGTAGTTGTATGCCTCGTCGATCTGTTGTGCCGGATCGTGCACCCGCAAGGCGCTGTGGCCAAAGGCGGAGTATAATTCTTCCTGCCCCGGGCCGCACGTGATGACGGAGATGGTGGCGTCAGGAGAGAGGTGACGCTGGGCGCGGAGCGGTTCACTTGCGGTGAGCAGGAGGAGCGCCAGGGTCAGTCGCAAAAGGCAACGCATTCCGCAAGATAGTATGTCGGTTGCTATTCCGGCATAACGACGTACTTTTGTTTGAAAACCGGTCCCCTATGCGCGACACGCTTCATTTGTTGTCAAAGTCTACTACGGCGCGGTGGCGCAATGCGGCGGCGATCTGGTCCAGCTATCAGCTTTCGCGCGTCACACGTACGCCGCGCATAGCCGGCATGCCGATAAGTCTTGCAATAGAGCCCACAACCTCCTGTAACCTGCGTTGTCCGGAATGTCCGAGCGGGCTTCGTTCCTTCACACGCGCTACCGGGATGATGGACGCTGCGCTGCTGGATCACGTGCTCCGAGAGCTGGGGCCCACGTTGTTCTGGCTCACGTTCTACTTCCAGGGTGAGCCCTATCTGCACCGCGATCTGTTGATGATGGTGCATAAAGCGGCTGCAGCAGGTGTATACACCTCCACGTCAACCAACGGGCACTACCTGGACGATGCGACGGCGCGGGCGACCGTCGAGTCGGGCCTCGACCGGCTCATCATATCTATTGATGGAACTACACAGGAAGCGTACTCGTCGTATCGTCGTGGAGGAATTCTGACGCGCGTGCTGGAAGGAACACGCAATGTCGTCCGCTGGAAAAAATACTTGGCATCAGCAACACCTCACATCATTTTCCAG
>DASVCT010000250.1:0-4227 GCA_036381475.1 Cyclobacteriaceae bacterium | reverse complement strand
ATTTCCTTATTTCCTTATTTCCTTATCTCCCTATTTCCCCATTTCCCTATCTCCCTATTTCCCCTCAGTCCCTATAGTCCAACGCCGGCTCTCTATCCCCCAACAGCGCTTCATATTTGTAATCACCAACAGCAGAGGCGTATTCCTTTTTGGCCTCGACGAGTATCTGTGGGTGGGTGTATAAATCGATAGCGGTGAGGGCCATCGTCCTCGCGGCGACGATCATGCCCTTGAGCCCGATAGACATTCCGCCGCAGGCGACAGCCTGCCAGCTATGGGCAGGTGTGCCGGGTACCCAGGTGGCGATGCGCACGCCGACGGTAGGTACGGCGTAGCTGACATCGCCAACATCGGTGGACGCTATTCCTTCCTTGCGCTCCGCTTCAAAGGGAACAATCGTCGCTGCTCGTGTGATGTCCGGCGGCGAGGTAAGCGTCTCCTGAATTTTTTTTCCAAATGCGATCTCTTCGGCGGTGTATTGCACACCCCCGACGTGTTCAAGGTTGGTCTGGGCCACCCGGGCGAGGGTCCTGTTGATGAGCAGGTCGTGTGTGCCGCCGATAATTTCATAGTCGGTTTTTGTGCCGGTACCCATCGCTGCGCCTTTGGCCGCGTCCTCGACCCGGGCAAAAAGGTCCTTCACGACATCCTTATCGGGGTGGCGTACATAGTAATACACCTCTGCAAAGTCAGGCACAACATTTGGCGCCGTGCCGCCGTGGGTAATGATATAGTGTATCCGCGCCTCCTGCGGCATGTGTTCCCGCATGAGGTTGGTCATGAAGTTCATGGCTTCCACCGCGTCGAGTGCCGACCTGCCTTTCTCGGGCGCACTTGATGCGTGTGCGGCGATGCCGTAGAAGCGGAACTTGGCCGACCTGTTGGCGAGTGCACTGGTGAGCGTCACCTCATTGCGGTCTCCGGGATGCCAGTGGATGACGGCATCAAGTCCATCGAATAACCCTGCCCGAACCATGTACACCTTTCCGCTGCCGCCTTCTTCCGCAGGACAGCCGAACAGCTTCACTGTTCCGCTGAGGCTACCCTTGTCGATCAAGTCTTTTATCGCGATGGCTGCTGCCACCGACGCGGTTCCGAAAAGATGATGACCGCATGCGTGACCCGCGCGGGCGCCCTCGATGGGTTTTCTTTCGGGCACGGCCATTTGCGCCAGGCCGGGCAACGCGTCGTATTCGGCCAGGATACCGATGGCCGGACTGCCTGACCCGTATTCGGCGACAAACGCTGTGGGTATGCCAGCCACTCCGGTTGTGACGCGGAATCCATGCGATCGAAGCATTTCCTGCAGCAGGGCAGCACTGCGTTCCTCCTTGTACCCAACTTCAGCAAGATCCCAGATCTTCAGCGCCGTAGCCTCGTATGCATCACGGTCGTCCAGTATGTTCCGGCTCGCCTGCTCTTTCATCTTTTCCACTGCCTTTCTGTTTTGAGACAATGCCGGCAACGCCGTAGTAACGCAGATAGCAAGAAGGAGAAAATGTTTCATGTCGACAGGGTTTTCGGAGACGAATTCATTTTGGACGGAAGTTATGGAAATCCGCTATGGTGTGCATCATCAAGGTATAACATAACCTAAGCACTATGAAGTACATCTTTACCCTCACATTCGCGGCGGTCTGTACATGTGCTGCCGCCCAGGAACATTCACAAAGTATAACGGCGGATATTCGGGCTGTTACGGTATTTCTCGAAGGCGCACAGGTGAGTCGAAATACTTCGGTTGCCCTGGAACCGGGCACGACAGTACTATCGCTATCCGGAATTGCGCCCGAAATCAAGGAACAAAGCATTCAGGTTAGCATCACCGCTCCTGCGAAGATCATGTCGGTCTCCTTCAACGTCAATTATCTTGACGAGCTTCAAAATTCTGAAAAGGTCCGACGTCTTGTGGACGAACAGAAGCGGCTTAAGACGTTTGTCGACCACGAAATGGTATTGCAGTCGGTGTATCATGAAGAGGAGGAAATCTTAAAGACCAACAAGTCCATTGGCGGTACGCGCGACGGTGTCGAAATAACGGAACTCAAAACAGCGATGAATTATTTCCGGGAGCGGCTTCTGGAAATTAACAAGAACCTCGAGGAAAGTCGTCGGCGTGAGGAAGAGTACAGGGAGAGCCTCGGACGAACGGAGGCGCAACTAAAGGCGTTGAAGGCGATGAAGCCGCAGCCATCGGGAGAGATCGTCGTGAAGGTAACCTCGCCGGCGAAGACGTCCGCGCAGTTGCAAATTCAATACCTCGTGGACAAGGCAAGGTGGTATCCTTCATACGACATCAGGGCTGTGGACGTAAGGTCACCGATAAGCGTCACATACAAGGCGAACATCTCACAACAGTCGGGAGAAGATTGGAAAAACGTCAGTCTTACGGTCTCTTCCGCAAACCCATTCGTCGAGGGAGCAAGGCCGACCGTGACACCGTGGATCCTTGGGTTCAACAATACTGTCGCCGGACTCAAAATACGCGGCGTAGCTTCGGGATTGTATGGGAGCCGGTCGCCCGAAGTTCAAGGCCGGGTCAGGGATGCCAATGGAGCTGGCATCCCGGCTGCAAACGTCACAGTGCAGCGAACAACGATAGGAACAATAACGGATGCAAATGGCAATTTCTCCCTTGTGGTGCCCGTCGATGCGCAGCGACTTGTCGTTTCCTTTATTGGATACGCGACTAAAGAAGTGTCGCTGAACGGTCAACGGTATCTCGATATTGAGCTCAATGAAGACATTCCCATGTTATCAGAGGTAGTCGTCGCGGGCTATTCGACTACCGAACGAAAGTCGTTAACCGCCTCGTCAAACTACCTTCCGCGTGAAAAGAAAGTCCTCATGGCGACGCCCGTAGTGCGGCAGACCGATGTCGAGTTCACCGTTCAGGAACCCGTTACGATTTTGTCCGACGGTGAGATGCGCACGACAAACATGGTGGCGTACGACCTGGAGGCGGAGTTTGAATACTATTGTGCACCAAAGCTAAGCAAGGAAGCTTTCCTGACCGCCAGGATCACCGACTGGGATGAGTTCAATTTTCTGGATGGAGAGGCCAGCCTGTTTTTCGAAGGCAAGTACATTGGAAAGTCGTTGATTGATTCACGCAACACCAGGGACACGCTTATGCTTTCACTCGGTCGCGATGCCGGTATCGTCATCGAACGGGAAAAGATCCGCGATCTATCGTCGCGACAGTTTCTCGGGTCGAATAGTAAGGTGGTGATGGCATACGACATCACCGTCCGTAACAAGAAGGCCGAAGACATCACGATGGTCATTGAGGATCAACTGCCGATACCGAATACCCGGTCGATCACCGTCGATGTAATGGAACTCTCGAACGGCGAACACAACGAGGAGACCGGATCGGTGAAATGGAAGCAACGCATTCCTGCCGGGAGTACGTTTTCAGCCAGACTCGCGTACGCCGTACGGTATCCCAAATACAGCACGCTCGTTCTCGAATAAGCGACGTTTGGCAAAGTGGGGGATTACGTTAGATTTGTAGGTACCACTGTCTCTCAAACTTCCATGACAAACCGCACCTACACCTTCCTACTAATCCCCCTCCTTTGCCTGGCTGCCTGTGGAACCAGGGAAAATACCGGATTACCCTCTGCCGAAGAACGCCTGGCGCTCGCCGACACGATGGAGAATTTGCTTCGGGAGGGGACACTCGAGAAATGGTATCCCCAGGCCGTAGATACGGTATACGGAGGATTCCTCAGCGGATTTTCGCATGATTTCAAACCGGTTGGCGACCAGGACAAGTTCATTGTCACGCAGGCGCGTCACACGTGGACCAACGCGAAGGCGTCCATGCGATATCCTGAAGTGGCGTACTATAAGAAGAGTGCTGAGCATGGCTTCCGTTTCCTTCGCGACGTCATGTGGGATAAGGAGTATGGCGGATTTCACTCTCTCGTCGACCGGCAGGGCAACGTCAAAGCCCAGGGAGGGCGAGAAATAAAGACGGCCTACGGCAACGCTTTTGGCATCTATGCGCTGGCCGCATATTTCGAGGCAACCGGCGACTCAGCCGCCCTCGACTTCGCCAAAGAAGCGTTCCTCTGGATGGAACATCACAGCCACGACCCGGTCTACAAAGGATATTTCCAACACCTCGAAGCGGACGGTACGGTAGTGACGCGCCCCGATACCATCGAGTCGACTGCGGATACGGGCTACAAAGACCAGAACAGTTCCATTCACCTCCTG
>DASVCT010000249.1:0-49376 GCA_036381475.1 Cyclobacteriaceae bacterium | reverse complement strand
CGTCACGGATCTCAGCTACATGTTTGTCAGTGCAACATCGTTTAACCAACCGATCAATCATTGGGATGTAAGCACGATCACCAACATGGAGGGTATGTTTCGCGGTACCTCATTCAATCAACCCCTGGACAATTGGGATGTTTCGAGTGTCACCAGCATGTTCAATATGTTCTTCGGGAATGTAGCGTTCAACCAGGATATCAGTAATTGGGATGTGTCAAAAGTGACAAGCATGCAATGGATGTTTTACAATAATACCGGTGGCTCCAGCGCCTTTAACCAAAACCTCGGTGGGTGGGACATTAGTTCGGTTACCACCATGGACGGTATGTTGTGGAACAGCGGCCTGTCCAGACAGAATTACGAAGCTACGCTGGCTGGATGGGCCGAATTGGATCCAGGCGAAACAAAAATCCCAACAGGCGTTGTGCTGAGCTCCGATGGCCATCGATACTGTGATGATACGTACCGCAACCTCCTCGCCAAATCCACCGGAGAGGGAGGATACGGCTGGACCATCACAGGTGACGCGCAAGATTGCTCGCTGGTGCTCTCCGTAGCAAACCAAACGGTGGATGAAGACACCGAATTGTCATTCACCGCATCGGCCACATACACTGGTGACGGCACAGTTGCCTACACCCTGGATGAAACTTCGGAAGGCAAGGGCATGACCTTGAATGAGGAGACTGGAGCATTCAGCTGGACACCGACGCAGGCGCAAACCGGCGATCACACTGTAACCATCAGGGCGCGCGATGACGGCTCATCGGAAGACCGCTACACATTTACGATCACGGTGAACGCTGTTAACGATCCGCCTGTGCTCGCCGCCAACACAAGCCCAACGATATCGCAGGGAGGAGAGGAAACCATCACGAATGACATGCTCCTTGTAACCGACGAAGACAACACGCCCGAAGAAATTGTGTTTACCGTAACGGCCCTGCCCGCTAACGGATCGCTTTTCAAAAATGAAACCGGGCTAGCGTTGAACGATACTTTCACGCAAGCCGACATAGATGAAAACAAGATCAGCTACCGGCATGATGGTTTTGGCAGCTCCGCTGACAAGTTCACTTTCACCGTTTCTGACGGGTCAGGGGGAACAATTAATGCCACCGATTTCCAGGTTACCGTCGACATTGTGCTATCAGCGGAAGCAAGATGGAATGGCGGCGTCCGCCTGTATCCGATACCCGCAAGGAAAGAGGTGACCGTTAAAATAGTGAATACCTATCTCGGTACGGTGAACCTGAGAATCGTCGACCTCTCAGGAAAGGAAGTATTGATGAAAAATGTTATGAAGGAGAATCCCGAGCTGATCCACACGATAAACATCAGCAATGTGGCCACGGAGATTTCTTTCGTACGAGTGACAATGGGCAGCCAGTCGTACGCGCTTAAACTAATGAAGCAATAGATCACCGCTTGAGTGCCTTAAAGATTATTCAACAAAGCATTACAAAATGAAATACATCAAATTATCCGTTTCCATCACTCTGATCGCGCTGGCCGCCATGATACTGGTCAATTGTAAAAACGACGATCCCGCGCCACTGGATGAACAACAACAGGCGGCGAAAAAGCTATCCGTAGCATGGGGAGCGGCCGAAGTTCTGTCTTCGCCCGTAGCCGGAGCCGATGGCACGCTGGAGAACCTTACACTCACATTCGCTACGACGGAAAGTTTCCAACCGACAACATTTTCAGCTTCCGGCGCTCCCGATTTTTTCCTGACAAGCGCCAATAGTTCCTGGTCCTGGGAAACCTCAGCTTCAGCAACCCATGTACTGTTGTTAAACGTTTCCCCGGTACACGAATTCACGATCGAGGAGCTGACGGAAACTATGCTGACCATCAGCTTTTCTTTCGACGGCCCGATAGGGGGAAGGATCAAAGGAATCGGGGAATACCAGGTGCGGTTGACGCGCCAATAAAAAAGCATTCACAAAGTCGTAGCAGCGAGTATTCAACTTGCGATCCCATCCGATTCGTGGTGCATTTGCACACAATCAGGTAGTCTTATATTTTTACACTCGTTCTTTGAAAATCCTCTAAATTATGATCGAAGTTGCCAACATGAATAGGACACTATACGATTTCTTTACGAGCGACCACAGGCGTATCGAAAAGCTCTTCGAGGAAGCAACGAAGAACCGGGAACAGGTTGATTTGGAGAAGTATCATCAATTCCGGGTCGGGTTGCTGACACACATAAAAATGGAAGAGAAAATACTCTTCGTGGCCGCACAAAAGGCCAATGGTGGAGAGCCGCTTCCCTTGCAGGCAAAATTGCGGCTGGATCACGGCGCACTGACGTCTCTGATGGCGTGCTTCCCAACGCCCGAAGTACTCCAGGTCGCCAGCCATATTCTGGAACAGCATGACATCCTGGAAGAAAAGGAAGGCGGCATGTATGAAGCCTGCGAAAAACTGACACAAGACGAGACGCAGGAGCTTCTGGAAGTTCTGCGAAACGTGACACCTGTACCTGTTCATCCGGTTAATGAGGCTGATTATGTCATTGACGCCGCCAAACGCGCTGTGGTGAGGGCGGGGTTTGATTTGGATATTTTTAACCGCTGAGGCGCGGAGATGCGGAGGAAAAAGAATGGGTTGGAACGTTATCAAGGTAGGAGGAGCTACGGATAATTCAAGAACGTACCCCAGACACTTTTCAGAACGCAGAGCGTCGCCTGACGGCGACAGCAAGCTGGCCGACTAATGCCGTCGAAAAATTGAGGTGTCGTTGGGCAGTCAGGCAGGCACTTCCGCAAAGCGGCCACGGGCCTCCTCTAACCGCACTTCAACACATCAACACTATCAACCACTTCGATTCCCGGTTCTTATCTTTATTTCTTTATTTTTGAATAAAGGATAAATAAACGAAAGTAATCGTGCAAACTAAGGGGATTAGAATTGCCATCCTGGGCCTTATCATATGCTTTCAGGCGTATTCGTTGTCGGCCCAGATTCCAGATGAAATTGCTCCATTCAAGACGCCGTTCGGAGAGTTCAATTTTGAACGGCCACACTTTCAGGATAAGGCGGTAAGTATAGTCGACTATGGGGCAGTTGAGGGAGGCAAAACTATAAATACAAAATCCATTAACACCGCCATCCAGGAATTAGCAAAGGCCGGGGGTGGCAGGGTGATTGTCCCTCCAGGCAAATGGCTGACAGGGCCAATCGTCTTATTGAGCAATATCAATCTTCATCTTGAAGAAGGTGCCGAACTCTTGTTCAGTCAAAACTTTTCGGACTACCTGCCTGCGGTTCTGACAAACTGGGAGGGATCAGAGGTGTATACTTATTCACCGTTTATTTATGCTTTCAAACAGGAGAATATTGCGATCACGGGGAAGGGAGTACTTAATGGCCAGGGCAAGCCCTGGTGGGAACATCGCAAGAAGGGAGGCTTCGCCAGGAGCAGCGCCAGGCTAAAGGAAATGAATAGCAACCAGGTGCCCGTGAAGGAGCGCGTGTTTGACAACCTGGAGGAGTTTCTCCCCCCGGTCTTTTTTGGTCCGCTCTATTGCAAAAACATTCTCGTTGAGGGCGTTACATTCCGTTACGGCGCATTCTGGACCATCAATCCAAACTTTTGTGAAAACATTATCGTCCGGGGAATCTATGTTTTAACAAACGGCGATTATGGCGACGCTCCGAATGGGGATGGCATCAATCCGAATTCCTGCCAGAATGTTCTCATCGAATACAATACGCTCGACACCGGAGACGATTGTATCACGATAAAATCGGGTCGCGATAGGGACGGAAGGCGAATAGGGATGCCGTCCAAAAACATCCTGATACGCTATAACAAAGGGTTGCAAGGGCATGGGGGAATTGTCATCGGCAGCGAAATGTCCGGCGGCGTCGAGAACGTTTACGCTCATGACTGCCGGTTTAATGGAACAGACCGCGTAATCCGGATCAAGACACAAAGAGGAAGAGGTGGATATGTACGAAATTGCTGGTTCAAAAACATAACTGCTGACACAATTTTACAGGAGGCTATCCGGATAAACATGCTCTACAGTGGAAGCAGGTTGCCGGCGGAGGGCGTGAGCGAAGATACCCCCTACATTGAAAACATCAATTACGAAAACATCCGTTGCGATTACTCAGAAAGGAACGTCATTCAAATCATCGGCATACCGGAAATGCCCGTTCGAAATATCTCGTTCACCGATATCGAACTCGGTGGAAACAAAGGGATCGAAATTACGGATGCGAAAGACATTACCTTCAATAACATTTCAGTCTCCAATACAAAGGGTCCATTCGCGGAAGTGAAGTTTTCCAATAATATCGTTTTCGACAACGTGACTGTTGTGAAGACCGACGAGAACACAACGCCCTTTGTCTTTGAAGATGTCACGGACGCGACACTCACGCGCCTGAAAGCCACCATGAAAGATCAGCTGATATTGATCACCGGAAAATCCAGGAATATCAAGACCGATGACAGCGTCAAGGAGCGGCAGATTAAAAGTGCTACTTCGGGTTGATGGGCCATTATAAATAACAGCGTCGATCGCTTACGGACGGTGAAGCAACCCCGAAGCGGGATCGCCAAAAAAAAGAAAAAACCCAAGACACAATACCCAACCTCAACACCAACACATTAGTGTGAGAGTGAGAGTGAAGAAAAAACAGAGTGGGAGTGAATGTGCTCGCTATCGCTCTCATACTCACTCTCACTCTGTTTTTTGTGGAGCCGGAGAGAATCGAACTCTCGTCCAGAGAAGCTGACCACGCAGTTTCTACATGCTTAGTCGCCTTTGCTTGTAGGGAGAACCAAGGCAGGCAACGGCCTCAGGTCCACCTTAGCTGCTGTATCTTAGCCGCGCTTAGCAAGCATCACGCGGAGCAATTCTGCCTAACGACACCGCTTATTCAGCGCCGGCAGAACAGAGGCGCTGAGCGATGATGGCCTCCCCGATCTTATCGGGGATAAGCCCCGACTGTGTCGGGGCGAGCTTACTCTAACAATCTGTCAGATTAAGCAGCCATGGCGTAGTTAGACTCGCCAGGTATGGTTCGGGACTATCTTTCAGGGCTCTCATCCCATGAGCCCGCATGCTTGTCTACGTCATCACGCATCCTGTCAAAACCGGTCGGCCCCATCTGACATAACGTTACACGTAGTTCCTTAATGCACAATCCTGGAATACGAGACAAATATACAGCGCAGAAAGTTCACTTCTTTTCTCTCAGTAATCGATGCGCACTGAGAAGCTTTTTGTCAAGCGACAATATATCCAACTTATGGACCCTGGCCGCAGCAAGGATATAACAGTCAATCAGACCCACGCCAGCAGAATAAAGTTTATGGCGATAAGAAAGTCTCCCTGCCTCTACGAACAGATTCGATTCATCGATCTTCGGAAGATTTTTCCAATGCTCCAGAACGATTTTTTCCTCCCGCTGATCCCGTACACCCTGTAAAAGTTCGCCAAAGACAGGGCTCAACGCGACCACCTGATCACGCTCTATGTACTCAGCAAGCGTTTCCGCAACCGGGCCTGTCACCTGCCGAAAATAGTCGATCCATATCGACGTGTCGACAAGAATCACGCCTCGCGGTTCTTCGATCTGACCTTTTCGGCCGTAAAATCATCAAGAAACCTTAAAGGCTTGTCCTTCACCTTTTGCATCGACCGTTTGAGGCGCTGCCGCGAAAGATAATCCTCCAAGGCGATGCGGATGCTTTCAGTAATGTTCCTGCCACCGCTCGTTTTCCTTACTTCCCGAATCAAATCCTCTGGGAGTAGAGCCGTAACTTTCATAATATCAGTATGTTTCCCGTCAAATATACGATATAACATCGTATATCACGAACTAATTCCACCAGGGATTACAAAAATTCGCCCAGCCCCATTATCTTGCCACCCCATGGAGAATTTTGTCGTTTCGGCACGGAAATATCGCCCTACGGGGTTCGACGAGGTGGTTGGCCAGGAGCACATCACCACCACGCTGAAAAATGCCATCGACAACAATAAACTGGCACAAGCACTCCTCTTTTGCGGCCCGCGAGGCGTCGGCAAAACGACGTGCGCCCGGATTGTCGCACGGCTGATCAACGGCTTCGAAGACAAACCGGAACTCAACACACTGAATATCTTCGAACTGGACGCCGCTTCGAACAACTCGGTGGACGACATCCGCAACCTGATCGACCAGGTGCGCTACCCACCCCAGTACGGAAAGTTCAAGGTGTATATCATCGATGAAGTTCACATGCTTTCCAGCCAGGCCTTCAACGCGTTTCTCAAGACGCTGGAGGAGCCACCACCCTACGCCATTTTCATCCTGGCCACGACGGAGAAACACAAGGTGCTGCCCACCATCTTGTCGCGCTGCCAGGTATTTGACTTCAACAGGATCCAGATCTCCGACATCGCGGCGCACCTGAAAAAAATCGCCGACCGGGAAAACATTCCCGCCGAGCCTGAAGCCCTTCATCTCATCGCCCAGAAGGCCGATGGCGCCCTGCGCGATGCGCTCTCAATGTTCGACCTGATGGTCACCTATTCGTCGGGCAAAGGGATCACATACCGCCAGACGCTGGCCAACCTGCACATCCTGGACTACGATTTTTACTTCCGTGTCGTCGATGCGCTGCTCGCGGAAAATCACACTGAACCTCTGCTGATCCTGGATGAGATCCTGCGCAAGGGCTTCGATGGCAACAATTTCATCGTAGGTCTGGGAGAACACCTGAGGAATCTTCTGGTCTCGCAGGACTCACGCATGGCGATGCTCCTGGAAGTTCCGGAATCCGTTCGACAGAAATATCATGAACAGGGCATCGCAGCCTCGTCGTCCCTCCTCCTCACCTGGCTTAACCTCACAAGCCAGGCGGATATCAACTATAAAACGAGCAAGAACCAGAGGCTGCTCATCGAGCTTTGTCTCATGAAGATGGCCCACATCCACTCCGTTCTCCGTCCCACCGAACTTGCCGAAGCAGGGTTAAAAAAAAAATTAGTGTAACGAAGTCCGAACCGCCAGTGATTGCCGAGCCGGCGTCCACCAGTGCGGACCCTACGCCTCCACCCGCCCCTCCTCCGATTCCCACACCGCGCGGCAGCGTTTCCCTAAAGACCCCGCGACTGTCGGAACTTGTGGGCAGTGCAAAGCCGTCGCGTAATGGCGGCTCCGTAGCGACACAGGCTGTCGAGCCACAAGCGGTGGAACAAGAGGACATGGAGCTTACCACCGAAGGCGTGCAGGATGCCTGGAATGCTTTTGCCGAAACGCGCCGGCGAAATGCCGCAGAATATCAGCTCCTGACACAACCCGTCGACCGTAGGGATAACGAGATCGTCGTCCACCTGCACAACCCGGTACAGGAAACTATCCTCAATACGCTGCGCAGCGATCTGACAGCCTTTCTCCGCACACGACTCCGTAATCGATCCGTGTTCGTTACAGGAGAGCTTCGGCAAATCGACACCGGCAAGCTGCTGTACACCAACAGGGAAAAGTTCGATCACCTGGTGGAGAGGTATCCTATTCTGAAGGAACTAAAGGAACGGTTGGGATTAGACCCGGATTATTAGGTTAGCCGCATTAACCTCTGGGGTACAACATTTCTCAGTTTTTTCAAAAATGTCACGGAAAGTGAATCAATAGGGTTCCTTGAATATGTAGCGCTCGTCATAAGGAACTTCGAATGCATCCAACAAGGCAACGTATTCCTGGAGGAATGTGCGCTTTTTATGATGTAACTCCTGATTTTGAATATACTTTATTACGCGGGTAACATGCGACTTCGAATACGAAAAGCCGCCGAAACCCTCTTGCCATTCGAATTTGCCTTTTACAAATCTACTCTTGTTGATCCAGCTTGATGAGTTGGCTTTGACACGCTGCATAAGATCTGACAACGATTCGGTCGGTCGCATGCCGAAGAACATATGAATGTGGTCGGGCATTCCGTTTATCGCCAACATTTTGTGACCTGTGGATTGGACGATCCCGGTAATGTACTTGTAGAGCTCTTCCTTCCAGGTGGATTGAATGAGACTGATTCGTGTTTTTACGGCAAATATTGCCTGGATGTGAATTTAGGTATATGTATTTGCCATGATTGAGAGGGTTTAGAGTTGAAGATCTTTGTCCTGAAATTAGTTACCAAAAACCAATAGGTCAATAGTTAGTAAAAAAGATATTACTAAATCAGGACGCTCTTCGAACTCTACACCACCTCCAAATTTGTGCGTGTACAAAACAAGCTCCATTAGGAGTGACATGTCGGTAGAAATAGGGCGAGATAGGGAAACCAAGTCCGTAGGAACGACATGTAAGATGCACCATCAGGTTTTATAGCACGATTCTGGACCGACGGGTATAACCACGGATGATGGTGATTTGCTGTACTTCCGGTTATCGTGGTTGTTATATGCCGTCCCTACGGGACTTGCTCCCCCAAAGAATCCCTCTACTACTCGACATGCCGCCCCTACGGGGCTCGTGCGGGTCGGACGATTGAGTTGTCGATTTCATCGTAAAATTTCCAGGATACATTTCACACTAATCTATGCTTCTAGAATCATCGAAGAATTTTCTACAACCATTGATCACAGATACAAACAAGCTCCGTTAGGAGCGACATGTCGGTAGAAATGGCGCGAGATAGGGAAACCAAGTCCCGTAGGAACGACATGTAAGATGCACGCTCAGGTTTTATAGCACGATTCTAGACCGAAGGGTATAACCACGGAAGATGGTGATTTGCTGTACTTCCGGTTATCGTGGTTGTCATATGCCGTCCCTACGGGACTTGCTCCCCAAAGAATCCTTCCACTACCGACATGCCGCCCCTACGGGGCTCGTGCGGGTCGGACGATTGAGTTTTCGACTTCATCGTAAAATTTCCAGGATACATTTCACACAAATCAATACTTCTAGAATCGTGGAAGAATTTTCTACCACCCTTGATCACGGGTACAAACAAGCTCCGTTAGGAGCGACATGTCGGTAGAAATGGCGCGAGATAGGGAAACCAAGTCCCGTAGGAACGACATGTAAGATGCACGATCAGGTTTTGTAGCACGATTCTGGACCGAAGGGTATAACCACGGATGATGGTGATTTGCTGTACTTCCGGTTATCGTGGTTGTTATATGCCGTCCCTACGGGACTTGTTCCCCAAAAAGAATCCCTCTACTACCGACATGCCGCCCCTACGGGGCTCGTGCGGGTCGGACGATTGAGTTGTCGACTTCATCGTAAAATTTCCAGGATACATTTCACACAAATCAATACTTCTAGAATCGTGGAAGAATTTTCTACCACCCTTGATCACAGGTACAAACAAGCTCCGTTAGGAGCGACATGTCGGTAGAAATGGCGCGAGATAGGGAAACCAAGTCCCGTAGGAACGACATGTAAGATGCACCATCAGGTTTTGTAGCACAATTTTGGCGGTGATAGGCTTTGCGGCATTTTTCTGGATCCACGTGTTCATTCATCGTCTTCAACAAACAATCCCCAACCATCCCCTTCTTTTGTGGTATTGAGGTCGAATGAAGCGACCCACTTTCGGAACAATAATCGAAATGCCTCAATCTCATCGCGCAACAACTGCAGGTAGGCGGGGGCTACCAACTCAAGATATTTTAACGAGGCGGTCCGCGTCAGTAGACTACGGGCGTGGATCTTGATGACTACTGCATTTTCCATCTTCAGTATAAAATCATCGACCGCTTCAGCACCGGCGATCTTGGCAGGAATGATCATTGAGTCTTCCAGCATCAGCGAACTTTGAATTTCCGATTCAGGATCGTTCTTGCTCATCGTCTCCACGATCCGCTGGGTAAGGTCCCTGATCTCTTCGGCTTTCTGGAAAATCGGTGTAGCCTCGAGCCGTCGCCGTTCCTCTTCAGGGTCGTAATCGGGTTCATCGTCATCGTCGTCCCACATAGAGAGTGTTGAAGTGTTGAAGTGTTAATGTGCCTGCCCGGCTGCCCAGCCCAATCTACAAATTTTCGGAATGCGTTAGCCGGCAGACGGGTTGAAGTTGGGGTAGTGCTATAATCGAAGTTCGTGCAAAAAATCAAAAGATACTACGCGAGCGGGAGCGGGTGGTTTTGCCGAAGAGCATTCCGAAGACGCCTCGCACCAGTTCTCTTCCCACCTGGCGTGCGGCGGAAGACTGCAACACCTTTTCAAGAGTGGACTTTTCCCTGCGGCGGGAAGCAGTCGTCCGTGTAGCGGATTTTTCTTCGTCATGGGCAGCACGCTCCATTTTCTCACTGAGGATTTCGAAGGCACTTTCCGGGTCGACCTGTTCCTGGTATTTCTTGTAAAGTTCTGAAGCCGTCATCAAAGATTCGTACGTGGCGTCGTCCAAAGGACCCATGACCGACGCCGGCGGGCGAAGGTGGGTGACCACCGTTTCAGTAGGAATCCCTTTCTCATTCAGGACCGTAATAAAAGCCTGTCCTGTGCCCAACTGCGTAAACTGCTGCTGCATGTCGTAATAGTCGGAATGCGGAAAGGTCTTGATCGTCTCCCGCAGCGCCTTTACGTCGTTCGGGGTGAATGCGCGAATCACGTGGTGCACGCGGTTTCCGAGTTGCGAGAGCAGGGTGGGAGGAACATCCTGTGTCAACTGGGTGCAAAAGAAAATGCCGACGCCTTTCGAGCGAATCAGTCGGATCACCTGATCAATTTGCTCCATGAAGGCGTCGCTCGCGTCCTTGAACAGCAGGTGTGCCTCGTCAAAGAAGAACACAAGTTTCGGTTTGTCCTGATCACCAACTTCGGGCAGCTTTTCATACAATTCCGCCAACAACGCCAGCATGTACGTGGAGAATACCCGGGGTTTGTCCTGCACATCCGACAGGTTCAGCAACGAGATGACACCGCGGCCATCTACTTTCAGGAACAGGTCATTAATATCAAACGACCGTTCGCCGAAGAGTTGTTCGATGCCTTCCTGTTCCAGCGCGACAATCTTGCGAAGGATCGTTCCCGACGTAGATGATGATATCTTTCCGTATTCGCCTTTTATTTCCTCCGCACCAGGGCCATCGGACAAATACGCCAGCAACTTCTTCAGGTCGCGCAAGTCAACCACCGGCAATCCTTTATCATCGGCGTACTTGAACAGGATCATCATTACCCCGGTCTGCACTTCGTTGAGGTCAAGGATCTTGCTCAGCAATACCGGGCCGAACTCCGTGACCGTGGCGCGCATCTGCGCACCGCATTTTCCACTGAGAGAATATAACTCGACGGGGAAGCCCGAAGGCTTGAACGGGATCCCGATAGCATTTGCCCGCTCCACGAGCTTTTCGTTCTCGGCCGCAGGGCTTGCCAGCCCGGAAAGGTCGCCCTTAATGTCGGGCATAAACACGGGTACGCCTGCTGCGGAAAGTTGCTCGGCGATGAGCTGCAACGTCCTCGTCTTCCCCGAGCCGGTAGCACCTGTGACCAGTCCGTGGCGGTTCATCATACGCAGCGCCAGGTTGACTTTTGCTTCGGGAAGTATTTCTCCGTCGAGGACGCCTGCACCAAGACAGATAGAGGAAGCGTTGAACGTATATGATTTTTGGATGGAATTGACGAAGCTGGTTTTATCCATAGCTCAATTTGAGAAAACCTGTCCAATTAAAAAAATAGCCTACTGCCTACTATTTCGGTTCTACATAATTCTGGAACTTATATGCAAACCCCAGCGTAAAAACCTGGCTAAGTTGTACCTCATCGATCTGGTCGTAGTCGTATAGCACAATTCCACCGAGGCTTACATTGATGAACTTGTTGACTTTGGCCAGGAGTGTTGCCTCAAGACGGTGGTCGATCTTTTTGAAGTCGAGGGTTTCGTAGTTGGCGAAGAGCGCGTAACGCCATTTGAGGTTCAGGTTTTCCGCGACGTCTTTATTGAAGTCAGCAATAAATTGAAACGCCAGCCCTTCGAATCGTGTTTCGTCCGGCGGGGTTACGCCATATGGGCTTTCCCCCACAGATGTGATAAACCGTTCCGGATCCCTGACTATAGTCAGGCGCGGCGCGAAGGGTGAGAAACGCATCTTGAAATAGTCTCCTTTGCTGTACTCCAGACCCCACGCCGATGTAATGAAGGCAGGTGCGAAAAAATCGGAAATCTGTGACGCCGTTTCTACACCAGCCACGGTCGTGTAGCTGAATCCGGGCGCAAACTGGGAAAGGAAGTTCAACGAGGTGAACGCGTTCCAATGGGCAGACAATTTATGGCCGTACTTTGTGTCGAGATATATCCGGTCCAGCGTCTTTCTGAACCCTTGTCCCTCGTTTTTGACAAAGCCGTATTGGAGGCCGATCGTATTGTCCCAACTATGGGGACCACGCGCGTAGTTGGCGGTGTAGTTGAAGGCAACGTTCAATCCTATGGAATTCACACCCCCGCCTGTCCAGTTGGACGTAAAGGACGCCTGGTTGACATTAATGCCCAGGTCGAGCTTTTTCTTCCAGTACCGGATGGTATCACCGTTTGCCAGTGTGTCCTGGGCGCGGAGTGCCGCGCCGGTCAAGAGTGTGATCACCAGTGTGATAGCGCATGATTTTACAATCCTCATTTTTCGTCGGTTGGTACGCGATTTTTGCGCGCAAAAATAGGGCGCGCGGGGGACAATCGAAAATAGGTGGCAATGAGTGATTGAGTGACTAAGTGAATGGTGATCGCTAAACGATAGGGTTTTACGACCGATTACAGATTACTGATCACCGATTACCCATTAGATATTTCGCGAGACGCCTGATCGTACGTCTATACCTCCACAGATAGCTGATGGACCTAACCGGAGACGCAGGGCCGTGCGTCTCTACTAGATACTATTCAATTTAATCTCATCCAACGCCACCTCCGTCAGGGGCTTGGTGATAAACTTAATGACGTGGTTGTTGTTGACGATCTTATCGATGTCGCGTTTGTTGTCAGAACTGGACAGGATGATGACCTTGCATTTCTTCTTTACCAGTTCGCTGAACTTTTCAAATTCGTAGAGGAAAACAAAGCCATCGACGATGGGCATATTGATGTCAAGAAAGATCAGGCTGGGAAGGTTCTCGGGCTTGCTCTCGTTTTCCCGAAGGTAATCCAGGGCTGCCTTGCCAGAACCCTTCACTTCGACCCTTTTTGCAAATCCCGTTATTTCGATAATGCGCTTACTGATAAAGTTATCCGTGTCATTGTCATCCACCAGCATCACCAGGTCGATGGACTTTGTATCTGTATGCATTGTCAGGTTAGGGCTACAAGGTTTTTTTACGAGGAATACAAAAATATCCTTTTTCCCAAATTTGGCGATAAGAAAGGGATTTTCCGGCCAGGCGTAATAAAATGGCCAAAAACGTCAAAATCCGCGAATCAGCACAACTTTGGCCAAACTAACCCTCCGCGTGCAGGGCAAAATACACGGCTCGGTACTTAACAAAGGTACAGATGTCAGCGGGGATGAACTTTCAGTTTCTCGCCTACGCTGATGTTAAAGTCGCTCTTGTCGTTCCACTCCATGAGTTCCTGAATGCTCACGCCGTACTTACGAGCCACGCTGTATAGCGTGTCGGAGGGACGCACTTCATGAACAATAAGTCCTGAGGCAGACTCAGTGTTTTCTTCTACGCCCAAAGACTCGCCTTTCACGACAAGTACCTGTCCCGGCTTCAGGCTGGCGTTCGCGTCCAGGTTGTTCCATCGCATTAAGTCAGTTACCGACACCTGGTACTGGCGAGAAATAGCATACAACGTCTCCCCAGGCAATACCTGGTGTTTGTCAGGGCTCGCTGGCGAATCATCTGTTGGCGTCGATGGAATGTCATCCTTTTGCGGCTCCGACTCAGTAACGGTAGGTCTATTATCTGTCTCATCTGACGGTGCAGGCGTGGGTGCCGTTCTTCCGTAAATCACTCCAGTACTAACGTTTTCAACCGTAATGGCTTTACGCTCGATGCGAGGTTGCTCCGAAGATGCGCTCTCCGGGGGGTCGGCCGCCCAGGCGAATACCGAGCCTCTGTCGACCTCCAGCACATCTTCCTCAATGTGGCGATCGTCGGCCGGCTTCCTGCTGGTCAGATAGAGGATGGTTCCTTGCCCGGGTTTGTCTCCGCGATCCATCCTATTAAGCCGCAACAGGCGGTTCAGGCGGATACCGTGCTTCTGACTTACCGCCCAAAGCGTTTCTCCGTCGCTCAATTTGTGGTAGTCTTCTTCCCCGCGGCCGCGCTTTTTTTCTGTAAAGTAGTATGCCCCCGGAATAAGCCGTTGCCCTTTGCTGAGATCGTTGTACCGGAGGAATTTTGAAAGCGAGATGCCGGCTCGTTTGGCCAGCGCAGCAGCACTTTCTCCCTGCCTCGCCGCGACCACCGGAACGCCGTTGATAGCAGCGATGGATTGCGATCCGGATTCAGGTTGAGCGGCCTCCACGGGACGTGTTGCAGAAGCCACTGCCCCGGACTTCGGGATATCAGCCCGCGCGGCCAGGAGGAAGTCGCGTGTATTGGCGTTTACAGGAACGAGGATAGCATAAGCCTTGTCGTCAGGAATGTTGCCGTGGCGCACCCACTTGTTGTAGGCGAGGAGTTCGTCCTCCGGGATGGAGGCTGCACGGGCGATCTCTTTCAGTGAACGGTGTTCCCCACTGGGCAAAGTCGCCAGGGTTACCTCTCCTGCACCGGCAACTGCCCCCTCAAATGCGATCTTATGGGCAAGAAACTTCTTGACGTACCAGTAGGTCTTGCTCGTGATGTCCATGTGTTTGGCGCCGGGCTTGCCTTCGCCCACCGCCTTCATGGCACCACCTGCACCCATTTGATACGCTTGCAGGGCATAAAGCCAATTGTTGAAATAGTAGTTATTCTTCTTGATGTAACGTGCCGCAGCGCGCGTTGAGGAGACGATGTTCATTCGTTCGTCTACATGGCGGTCAACGCGGAGGCCCATTTCTTCAGCCGTGAAATCCTTGAACTGCCAAAACCCGACGGCTTGAGAAACCGATACGGCGTCGGGTATCAGGGCACTTTCTTGCAGCACCAGGTATTTGAAGTCATCGGGGAGGTTTTCTTCGGCGAAGACCTTCTCGATGATGGGAAAGTAGGTCCTGGCCCGCTCTACTTTGATATTGAAATGGCGGGGCGACCGGGTCAGTGCATCCACGTCGGCCTGGATTTCACGGCGGGCATCGTCGCGTATGGTGAGTGTTATGCCCGCGAACTGCATTTTGTGGGGAACCTGGGGCGACTGTGCGGCGCCCCACAAAGGGATCGCCAGAAGAGCGGAAAAAAGATATTTCATCCCTTAAAAAAATACATCACTTGTTACAGTTTGCGGATCATCATGATACCGTCTCGGATCGGAAGCAGTACATTTTCTACCCGCGGGTCGTCCGTTACCTTCTTGTTGAAAGCGATGATCGCCCGCGTGTCCTTGTCGGGGTTCTCGTCCAGAACCTTTCCGCTCCACAGCACATTATCCGCCAAAATAATTCCTTTCAAATTTAACTTATCTATGACTATGTCATAGTAATTGCTGTAATTTTCTTTGTCGGCATCGATGAAGACGAGGTCAAATGTCATCTCCAGGGTCGGGATAATTTGCGTGGCATCACCGATCCGATAGTCGATGCGCTTGCTCATACCCGACTCCTTGAAATAGTTTCGGACGCGGTCTTCCAGTTCTTCATTTTTGTCGATGGTGATCAGCGTTCCATCGTCGGTCAGGCCCTCCGCGAGACACAAGGCGGAGTACCCCGTGAATGTGCCGATCTCCAGGATGGCGCGCGGTCGGATCAACCGGCTGATCATTGCAAGGACCCTGCCCTGAAGGTGACCGCTGAGCATGCGCGGCATCAGGACGCTGGCGTGCGTCTCGCGATTGATTTTTTCAAGCAACGCGTTCTCTGGCGAAGTATGCCGCTCGGCATATTGCTGGAGTTCAGGCTGGATGATATCCATAGTCAATTGTCTTTGGGGGAAGCGCCGTTGCCGGACGGCTCCATGACAAGGCAGCTGAGCCGGTCCGGTATAAATACCTCCTGTGCGAGGTCCTGCAAAGTTAACGCTGTAATTTCATCAATCTTGTGGTAGATCTCCGAAAGCGGCGGCACCCTGTCGAAATCGAGGATGCTGCGCCCCATCATGAGCATGAGACTCAGGTTGTTTTCTTCGCTAAGCGCAAGCTGTCCCTTGATCTGCTCCTTTAACGCCGCGAGCTGGCGTTTTCCCAGCGGGGCGTCGGCAACTCGTTTCAATTCTCTGTTTACAAGGCGGATGCACTTATCCAGTTGATTCGGTTCGGTGCCGAAAGTGATGGCGAACAACCCCGTATCGGAGTAAGGCACATAGTGTGCGTCGATGGAGTACACGTAGCCGTATTTTTCACGCAGCACCATGTTCAGCCGGGAGTTCATTCCTGCACCACCGATCAGGTTGGTGAGTACAAAGAAGGGTATGCGCTTGGGATGGTGGAGTGAGAATACCTCGCCACCGATTGCGCATCGTGCCTGTTTCACGGGACGGCGCAAACCAGATTCCCGCGGGCGGTACGACATGAATCCCTTCCGGTTCGTTTTTCCAACTCGTGTGGGTATACCTTCCAGGTATTTTCGTGCGAGGCGTTCCAGTCTGTCGCGTGATACATTCCCCACGCAGGAGAACACGATCTTGTGGGTGTTGATGTGTTGCGATATGAATGATGTGAAGTCGCGCCTGCGAAACGATCGTACCGTTTCCTCACGTCCGAGAATATTCATACCGAGGGAATGGCGGTGGAAGATCATGCCTTCGAATTCATCCTGCAAAGTATCGTCGGGGTCGTCGCGATACATGGCCATCTCCTCCAGGATCACACCGCGCTCCTTTTCAATCTCATGCGCAGGGAAGATGGAATGGAACGTAATGTCGCTGATGATGTCGATGGCACGTTCGAAGAATGCCTGGCGCACGGACGCGTAGAACACGACCTTTTCCTTTTCGGTGAAGGCGTTTAGCTCACCCCCAATTGAGTCCAGACTGTTGATAATGTGAAAGGCCTTTCGCCGCCGGGTGCCTTTGAACGCCATGTGTTCCCAAAAGTGCGCTATTCCCTGATTTTCAGGGGTTTCATCGCGACTTCCGATTTCCAGGAACATTCCGCAATGGACGATTTCCGTATTGGTTTTACGATGGACAACCCGAATCCCATTGGACAATGTAAAAACGCTGCAATCCCTCATCGACCTTCAAATTTATAGGAATTCCCTCACTGTGCCAGCGGCGAACAGAAATGCCCGTAAACGGGCAAATACTTGATTTTCAGGGCCGTTTTTGGCTAATATAGGGCAGTTGAAGAACGGCATTACAATTGCAAAAGTTTCCATGCCATGAATACTCAGAAAGTACGTACCTGCTTCGTCATTGAATTTACGGACGACCAGTACCAGCACGCCAAGAGCTACGTTGAAGACATGAAACGGCACCCGAACCGAATTTTTTGGCGGGGGAAAAAGGGAAAGACCGATGACGAACTCATTATCGAGCAAATCACCCACCGGATCCTGTCGGGATTCTACCACGATGATCCCTGGAGTGCGGGAAGGTATATTATCAGGATGGAAAGTGGGATTTCTGCCCAGTAGCCTTTCTAGTGGGCAGTGGGCAGTAGCGGGCGGGTTTTTCACACGGGGCGGCAATGGTAGTCGGGCAGGCACTTCAACACCTCAACACCTCAACACTTCAAACACGTCAACCGCATAGCGGCCACCGGCCTGCTTTACGGCAACACATTAATTCAAGTGAAACACATCCTTGCTTTTTTGCTCCTGCTCAAGCAAGTGTATCAAGAAGCGTATTCGGTTAATGAGGAACCGTTCCCTAACGGATTCCTCCGACGTGAGGAAGGTGTAGCGATCTGAAACATCCATATTCAGTTCACTCGCGATTTGATACAACGTGAACGTGCTCACGTGTTTGCTGATCTTTCGCCGGCTCATGTACTCCACGAAACAAGCGTACAACTGCGGGCCCGGAATGACTGGCTCGACGTGCCACGGACGCACGACGCCGCCGGGGTACGGATTCTGCCTGAACGTCCGCGCCATGACCTCGAGCGAAAACAGATCCAGGCATTGGACGATGACGTCGGACTCACCGCCGGGGTAACGCTTGATCACGCTTTCCAGCTTTACTATCGACCCGACTTTCTCGGCGTTGCTTTCATGACTGAAATAAATGCCGAAACTCAAATCGCGGATTTCGGCTTCCCCGAGCAATTGTTTGTAACGCGGCTCAAAGATGTGGAGGGGCACCAATTCCCCCGGCAACGGCAGCAGGGTAAGAGGGAATAACGGAATCTGTATCGTATCAGCCATATAGCCGTTCGGCGGGAAAAAGTTAATACCCTGTCAGTATTCCGCCAAATAAAAGGGAGAAATTCCGAATTGTTCCTTGATCTTCGCCTTGCCCGGCAGAAAGCCCAGGTTGATGAGGAATGAAAATCCTGCGATGCGTCCCCCAAGCCGCTCGACCAGCTCCCCGGTGGCAATCGCCGTCCCTCCCGTCGCCAGCAGATCGTCGTGTATCAGCACGTGGCAACCTGTCGCAAAGGCATCGACATGAATCTCTATCGTTGCCTTGCCGTACTCCAGCGAGTAGTCGTTTGACTCGGTCTTGAATGGAAGCTTCCCCGATTTTCGAACCGGGATAAAGGGAACCTGTAATGCATTAGCGATCAGGGCGCCGAAAATAAAACCACGAGCCTCGATGGCAGCCACCGCCTGTACGCCGCGCGACTTCCAATGCTCGACCTGTGCTGCAAGCATTTCGTTCACCAACCCGGGCGAGCCCAACATAGGCGCTATGTCTTTGAATATGACTCCCGGTTTGGGATAATCGGGAATGTCCCGGATGGCCTCCTTGATCCTGGCTTCGAGTTGCATAGAATCCCCGCTTCAGGGTGGTCAATGATACAAAAAAAATCAGGAACACACGGACAAAGACGCACGGCCGTGCGTCTCTATGACGACATCACCAATCAATTGAGAGTTGGGATTACCTGTTATTTACCAAAGGATTCGACCTTGTAATTCAGGTTGGTGCCAAAGACAGGCAGGCTGATCTTAAGAAGGGCATAGAAACCGCGGCCCTCTATGCTGGGACGATACCCGATTTCACCGCCGTAGGCCCAGCTGAGCGTTCGATTGAACTTTCCTTCCACGCCAAGGCGGGCACCAAACTTCCGGACCTTGATCGGGCTGACATCGTAAATGCGTGTGTCACCGGCACTCGTATAGACGACATCGTCGATTTCCAGGGCGGGTGCCAGGAGGATATCACCATAAACAGTAAGGATCAGGTCATCGACACCCTCTTCGAATTTGTCGAAGTTGACGGCAATGTTGCGGATCCAGGTGATGGAGCCTCCTACATAACCGCCCATCGAAGAGATATTACTGAACACGTCCAGCGTGTGGTCACCGTTAACGTCGCTGTAGGTTAGCGGCAACCCATTGCCTTCCCTGTCTTTCAGGTCGTCGTTCGTCAATCCCTGTTTCGCAAGGGCGCGGTTGAGATCAACCGAGCTATCCCAAAAAATTCCACCGATGCGTCCGCCATAAACCTTCCGGACCTTGCAGGGAATTTCGGCATTCAATGGTACCCGCGCAGCCCAGGTATTTCCCTTGTAACTCTTCTTATATAGGAACATTTTGGTCTTGGAACTTTGCTCGAAATCGCGGAAGTGATACGTTGCCCCTATCTCGTAATAATTAAAGACTTCGATACGGTTATCGACATCGCTTGTCTTTTCCGCCAGATCCCGCGCGAAGTCATAGAACTTCTGGCTGTAGGTCTTGCGGAACATCGCCTTGAAGTCGGCTTTGTCCTGCAGGTAGTACGACGCTTCGAAACCGAAGCCGGCGTTGACATTGGTAGCGAACAACTCGCCGTAGAAGGGTTGAAAGTGGACAAACAGTTTGTTTACCGAGTACGGCTCATCGTAGATCTCCTCATACGTGACAGCCGTCATGTCCTTCCTTTCGCCTTGTGCAAAGAGCGCTCCGGTTCCGAGCAATAGGGCTACCGGTATTAGCAGGTGACGATTCATACAGTTAAAAAAAATTGGGTCACATTCCTGGTCTGGGGACCTGTGATTCTTATCCAAAAAGTACCAATTAGTAAAAATAGCAATATTATCGGTAAAACCTCAGCACAGGGGCCGTCATGTACAGAACCATGTAATACCTGAATTGAAATCGAAGAAAAAATAACGACTTTTTTAGGCGGCTCGCTCAGGAAAGCACCTCCTGCAGGGCTTTTCGGTGCGCTTCAATCAGGTGATCTACAATATCCAGTGTTATCGCTGACGAAATAAACATGGCTTCGAACTGAGAGGGTGCCAGGTATACCCCTTCGCGCAACATAGCGTGAAAGTACCGGCCGAAGCGTGCCGTATCGGAAGTGCGCGCCGTAGCGAGGTTCGTGACTTCCCGCTCTGTAAAGAAAAGCGTGAACATGGATCCCACGTTATTTACGGTCGCTGGTACACCCAGCTCCTGCGCAACCGCACGCAACCCATCGACGAGCCGCGCGGTAGTTTCATTCAGCTGTTTGTAGATAGAGCCGTTGTGCTTGAGGTACTTCAGAACCGCGAGGCCCGCGGCCATAGCAAGGGGATTACCGGAAAGCGTACCCGCCTGGTACACGGGACCCGCAGGCGAGACAAAGTCCATGATCTTTGCCTTTCCGCCATACGCACCCACGGGGAGCCCGCCGCCGATAATTTTTCCGAGCGTAGTAAGATCCGGTTCTACGCCGTATAATTCCTGTGCTCCACCCGGAGCGAGCCGGAATCCGGTCATGACTTCATCGAAGATGAGCACGATGCCGTGCTCGTCGCACAGCGCGCGAAGTTCCTGCAAGTATTGCGGATGTGGTGGAACACATCCCATGTTCCCCGCTACAGGTTCAAGAATAATTGCGGCCACCTCGTCCGGATATTTCTGGACCAGCGCTTTGACGGCCTCCGTGTCGTTGTATGGCGCGACGAGTGTGTCGGCGGCAGTGCTGGGAGTAACGCCAGGGCTATCCGGCGTTCCGAACGTCAGTGCCCCGCTGCCTGCAGCTATGAGGAAAGAGTCGCCATGGCCATGATAGCAACCGTCCATTTTGATAAACTTATTGCGCCCGGTGAAGCCGCGCGCAAGCCGAATTGCAGACATGGTGGCTTCCGTTCCTGAGTTGACCATACGAACCTTCTCCACCGATGGCACCATCGAACAAATCAGCTCTGCCATCTCCACCTCCCGGGCAGTAGGACCGCCGAAGGAGGACGACATGCGTAACGCTTCAATGACCGCATTCTCGACGTCGGCGTTCGCGTGTCCCAGGATCATTGGCCCCCACGAGTTGATGAGATCAACATAGCGGTTGCCATCTTCATCGTAAAGATATGCGCCATTTGCACTACGGATGAACACCGGCGTTCCTCCCACGGCGCGGAACGCCCTGACCGGTGAATTGACCCCACCGGGAATAAACCGGAGCGCCTTGTCAAAAAGAGACTTGCTCGACGATAAATCCATTATGACCGGAGAATTGAATAACCAATCAGAGTGTCTCCACTACCGTAAGTTCACCGTTGACAAACCGGACGAACGGCACGACGCGGTTGTCGTGGCTCGTGCTGTAGTCAAATCCCTGAGTCAGATACCCGGGCAACTTGCCGCGCGAGAACGCTTCCTGAAAATACACACCGTTTTTGTGCAACGCATTGCCTAGGAACAACATGGTTTCATATCCCAGCACCGCATACTCCGATGGCGGCACCCCGTTTTGTCGTAAATACTTTCGCACGAACGCCTGGTAGTGTGGCGTCTGCGGCGTGGCAAAGCCCGGCGCAGCAAAAGCAACATTGAGTTGTTCAAACTTTTCCAGTGCGAGCGCGGGCTGATCGAGCCAGGATCTGGATCCGATCACCAATGTGCGGTCGGCGCGTGTCTCCACGCTGCTCATTACCTTGGAGTAGATCAGGGCGTCGTCGGAAGCAACGAAGATGCAGCCAATGCTGTCCTTCTTCAGCGAGAACTCAATGGGTTTTTTCCATTCGTCGTATTCGGTAGGCGTCGCGAGGATGTCGATGATCACCGCCGATCCGTCGCGTGGTATGCGTTGAGACAACACGACATTCAGACCCCGTTCCCTGGCCTCGGCCGCAAATGAAGCAGCCAGCACGGAATCACGCCGCGACGCACCGTAAAAAATGATGCAGTTTTTATTGCTCAACGGTTGGGAAGCGGCAAAATCTGCCGACTTCGCTCCTATTGTCTCGTACGCTGGTTGGATCATGAAACTGAATTCGTTGGCCCCGATCATTTCCACGTTGTTGGTAAACGGCTTAAAGACGTTGACACGATTGGTATTGGAGAAATCCTGGATCAACTTGTTTTCATCCGGGAAGAAGGGACCAATGATGAGGTCGGTATTTTTTAACTCAGGTGTGGCCAGCAGCCGGTTGATGGTAGACGTCTTTCGCTCCGTGTCATAGGCGCGGAGATCAATTTTCACACCCTGGTACGCGAGTGTATCGACAGCCAGTTTCATGCCCTCGTACAAGTCAAGAATAAGTTGATTGCGCTTTCTTCCCGGCGTAGGATCAAGCGTGCTGAGCATAAACGGATACATCACCGACACGGTATACACCGGTTTATGATACGTGGGGGGCGCTTCGTTGATGAACGCTCCGCGTTGAAGTTTGTGTTTCTTTACCAGCATCTCAAATTCCTCGCGAGCAGCCGGATTGTTTATCTGTGTCGAAAGGAGTCGCGCAAGAGCAAATGCAATGACGCGATCATTGGGATACTCCTCCAACATCATCCGCAGCGTTTCGGGATCATCGATACGGCCCAGGTATTTTTTCTTGGATGCCTCGATGCTTCGGGCGATGGACGGGTTTCGGATACCCTTCCATGTGTTCAGTGCCTGGAAGTATTCGCGGTTGTCCATTTGGATGACGCCCAGCCAGTAGTTGACCTCATCCGTCTTGTCCCAATTGGGACTTACTTTACGGATTTGATTAAACATGTCCTGCGCCACAGACAGGTAGCCCTGACGGTATGCAGCAATCGCATAATAAAACGACGCATATTGGGAGTAGGGGTTGGCGGCATCATACGGGATTACCGGCTTGAAGGCCTCCATCGCCAGATTGTACTTGCCTTCAAGGAAGAGGTTCTTGCCGCTGACAAATTGCTGCCTGAAGTCGCCCTGGCCATAGGAAGCCAGCGACATCACGAGCAGGCAACAGGGTAATAATAACAGTCGTAGCTTCATGCCTGAAGTTTAGGGTTTAGCCGGATAAGACGGAAAGGAATTCCGACCACTCTACGGTTTTGGACTATAAAAGTCGCAAAAGTTGTTCCAATTACTCCCATTCAATGGTAGCCGGTGGCTTGGAGCTGATGTCGTATACCACGCGGTTCACGCCTTTTACTTCGTTGATAATCGTGTTGGATACCTCGGCAAGAAACTCATGGGGCAGGTGCGCCCAATCTGCGGTCATGCCGTCGAGGCTTGTTACCGCCCGCAGGCTGACGACGCGTTCATACGTGCGCTCGTCGCCCATTACCCCAACCGCCTGTATGGGAAGCAGAATGGCGCCTGCCTGCCAGACTTTGTCGTAAAGTCCGTTCTTTTTTAGCGCGGATATGAACAGGTGATCCACTTCCTGCAAGATTGCGACTTTCTCGGGTGTGATGTCGCCCAAAATCCGTATGCCCAGTCCCGGGCCAGGGAAGGGGTGGCGGCCGAGGATGCGCGAATCAATTCCCAGGGTTTTACCCACGATCCGGACCTCATCCTTAAACAGCGTTTTTAATGGCTCGACCACCTTCAGCTTCATTTTTTCCGGCAGGCCACCCACGTTGTGGTGCGATTTGATCGTTGCCGACGGTCCTTTGACGGACACCGACTCGATCACGTCGGGATAGATTGTGCCCTGTCCCAGCCATTTTACATCCCGGATCTTGTGAGCTTCTTCGTCGAAGACATCAATAAACGTCTTGCCAATGGCCTTTCGTTTGGCTTCAGGATCCGTAACCCCGGCAAGCGCTTCGTAAAAGCGTGCGCGTGCGTCTACGCCCGTGACGTTCAATCCCATTCCCTTATACGAATCCAGAACCTCACGAAATTCGTTCTTGCGAAGTAATCCGTTGTCGACGAAAATGCAGTGCAGGTTGGATCCCGCAGCCTTGTGGATCAACGTCGCTGCTACCGTGGAATCAACGCCGCCCGACAAGGCCATGACGACTCTGTCATTGCCCAGGGTATCCTTCAACGATTGCACCGTGCTCTCGACAAACTGGTCCGGCGTCCAGTCCTGCGTGCATCCACATATGTGCACGACGAAATTGCGCAGCAGGTTTTTGCCCTCGGCAGTATGCGTTACTTCGGGATGAAACTGAATGCCGTAAATTTTTTCATCACCTACACGATATGCGGCGATGCGCACCGTTGGGGTACTGGCGATGATTTGAAAGTTTTCGGGAACGGAAACGATGGTGTCGGCATGCGACATCCAGACTTGGGTATCCAGCGATATTTCCTTGAGCAACTCGGCATGATGATCGACTGAAGTAAGCCGGGCTCGCCCGTACTCGCGGTGTTTGGATGGCGTTACCTTACCTCCCGCCTTTTTTGCGATCAACTGGGCACCATAGCACACGCCCAAAACAGGAACTTTTCCGCGAAACACTTCCAAATCGAAATCAGGCGCACCCGGATCAAGCACGGAACAGGGACCGCCGGAAAGGATTACTCCTTTGATCTCCGGGGTGAGCGCAGGTACCTTGCTGAACGGGTGAATCTCGCAGTAAACATTAAGTTCCCTGACGCGGCGGGCTATGAGTTGTGTGTATTGAGAACCAAAATCGAGTATAAGTATTTGCTCCGGCATGGCGCAAAGATAGAACCCTGAAGGGAATTTTTGAGAATCAAGAAATTATCCTTCAAGAGAATTTTGGGTTCTCCAAAATTCTACTTAGGGAGTTCCGTGCCGAGTAAAGAGGTTCGGAAAAAACCCTGAAGCAGAAATGGAATCCTGAAGGACGTTTCTTTCCTCCAGGATTCCATTTCGCTTCAGGGCTAGTAGGACATCAGCACGACGCCCACGTTAAAGCTAACGCTGTTGAAATCATCGTAACCGAAATACTCGCTTTTCGCGGTTGAGAATGTGTACTGGGCAGCGACCATGGCACCCCATTTTCCGCCGAAAGGAAACAGCACGCCAACCTCCGGCCGCCCCAGGAAGCCCCACTTCCGGTCGTCGTCCGTGTATATGTTGTAGTACTGAAAGTACCTGTTAAGGGAAGCTCCCAGTCCGAGGCCCACATAGGGCATTACCCAGTCCCTTGTGAAGGGCAGAAAGTACTGTCCGCTGACCGTAAGGCCATAGGAGTACACGTAGTTGAAGTAATCGGTTGTGATGGTCCGGGTTCCATCGACGAAAGATGAGGTAGGAAAATACTTGTCATAGGTTGCCCACGTATAGTCGAAGCCAGCGGCAAATTTGTCGTTGATCATCTTGCGGTAGCCGAACCGTACACCCTTCCCGGTGCCTTCATCGATCCAGGACGTGTTGGAGAGGGGTTTGTTTGGCATCCAGGCGAGATAAAAGTAGCGATCGAAGTCCTGTGCAAAGCCGGAGACGGTGCATATGAACAGGAGCAGAGAACAGGTAAGCCAGGGTTTCATAGTTTCATTATCTCGTCAGGTAAGTAGACTGCTGGAAAGCCTGATCGATGGCGTCAAGCGTTTGCTGGCTCAGGTCAAGGGAGCTGAACACATCGCCCAGATAGGCGTTCCATATTACAGTCACCTCGTTTTGAGGCGTCACATTTTTCAGGTCTACGATCTCCAGTACCAGCACGCCGGTATTATAGGCGTACGTTTGAACGGTCGGGTAATAGTAGTAGCCATAGTATCCGTAATAACCGGGATAATAGTAGCCCGGATATCCATAACCGGGAGGATAGACAACATTCTGAAAAATATTCAGATTTTTCAGGATATAGGCGTTGACTGCGAGATCGGGATCTTCATCTATACCCACCGCTTGATAACCTCGTGCATTGAGATTGCTTTTTACCTGGTTGACCACAGGGCCTGCATAGCCCGATCCCACGATTATAGTGTCGTCGCTGATGAGATTGGACACCAAGCCTATCGTATCGACCGGCATGTAGTAGGTGAGATACGAACTGAAGTCCGCATTTTCATCGAAGTTTGTTGAGACAACAAATTCGTCGAACAACTTCAGATCGTCGGGCTGGGGCTCGCATCCCCAGAAGACTGCCGCCACACATACCGTTAGAAGAACAACCTTAAGGGCATTCATTGGTTTCAATGTTTTTCTGTTACGTAACGTTTTGCCGCAAATAATAATTGCAGCTACGCACCTTTACTGTGGATTAGACCCCTTTTTCTTCCAACAGGTTTAAACGTTCACAAAATAATCCCCAGGCCGAACAGCAGTACGAAGGCAAGCGTCGCCAGGGCCATTTGTTTCAGCCCCGGATCGAGTTCGGCGGGCAGTCTGCGTGCTACCATCAACCCGTTCCATACAAACACAGGAAGAACAAGGAGGAACAGCCACTGCCATGGCGACCGGTAATTAACGATCGTATAAGCTACGGCACTCAAGTACCCTGCCGTAAGCAGGAACCAATGGTATCGAATAGCATTCTTTCTTCCGATGCGCACCGGTATGGAATATTTTCCGGCCTTCTGGTCCGACTCAATGTCCCGTATGTTGTTGATGTTCAGCACGGCCATAGAGAAAAATCCACAACTAAGAGCCGGTAATACGTGCCCACCAAAGATCTGTTTCGTGAACAGGTACGCGGATCCCAGTACGCCTACGAGTCCGAAGAATATCAGTACGGACACATCACCAAGACCCATATAGCCATAGGGTCGATTACCCACGGTATAAGCAACCGCGGCAACTATAGAGGCCAATCCAAGCAAGAAAAAGAAGAGAAGTGCATTCCAGTCGTGTCCAAATGCAACGAACAACAGCGCTATCCCGCTGGCGAGACATAAACCCACGAAAAGAAACAATGCCTTCCGCATTTGGGCCGGAGAGATTGCGCCTGACTGCACGGCACGGGCGGGGCCCTTTCTATGAACGTTGTCGGCGCCATGCATGGAGTCGCCGTAGTCGTTAGCCAGGTTGGAGAGAATTTGCAGCAGGACCGTAGTGACCACGCACAGGAGGAAGATGTCCATCCGGAATGCCTGGGCGCCGGCGGCAAGAAAGGCTCCCATACCGATGCACGCAAGGGCAAGCGGCAGCGTTCGGAGACGAAATGCGCGTAGCCACGCTTTTACGGTGTCGGTTTCGGCGGTCGCCATAATCGCGAAGATAGTGAAACGACACGTATTCAACACCGAACAGGGAGAGTTGAGTGTGCGTGTATGACCGAGTGAAACAGGAATCCGCAAACCTTGTTCAGCGACCCCCTATACCCCTATATACCCCTTATACCCCATACACAAGATCCTCTCTCTCCTTATTTCCTTATTTCCTTATACCCCTATTCCTTATTTCCTTATTTCCTTATTCCCCTATTCCCCTATTCCTTTATTCCCTTATTTCCTTATTTCCTTATTTCCTTATTTCCTTATTCCCTTATTCCACTCATATTCCCAGTACCTCCTTCAATCGGGCATAGCCCGATTTGCTAACCGGTATCTGTTTACCGTCACGCAGTACAGCAACATGGCTTTCCTTCTGGTAGGGGTCGATTCGTGTTATTCGATTTACGGACAAAAGATAGGATCGGTGTACGCGGACAAACTGTTTTGGATCAAGCGCTTTCTCATAATACTGGAGGGTTTTGTTTTTGAGAAAGCTTCCTTCGTCCGTGACGATTTTCACGAAGTCATCATCCGCTTCAAGGTAATGGATATCGCGTATTGGAATGATTCGCACCTTCGTACCTGTCTTCACGACAACTCTTTCTGCGTTTACTGGGGCGTCCGCCAGGGTACCGGCAAGTTGTTGCTTCGATTGTTCGCCGGTCGCGCGCGCCATGAATTTTTCTATAGCCTTTTTGAAACGATCGTCGGAAAACGGTTTCAGCAGGTAGTCGGTGGCGTTGGCTTCGAAAGCACGGATCGCATATTCATCGAACGCGGTAATGAAAATAACCGCCGGAGGATCGTCGACCAATTCGAGCATTTCGAACCCATTAATTTTTGGCATCTGAATGTCAAGAAAGATTAGATCGGGCCGATGTTGCTGAATGGCCTTTACGCCTTCAAAGCCGTCGTTGCATTCCTCGACCACCTCGAAATCAGGATAGCCCTGCAGGTATGACTTCACGATCTCTCGGCTCAGGGGTTCATCGTCAATCAATATCGTTCGAATCATGGTTCCGGGGGATCTTCAAAGTTACAGTAAAAACATAGTTAACAGAGGCCGTTTGAAGCAGATCGTTGCGTGCAAAAAGCAGGTACATGCGCCGCTGTAGCCCTGCCAGTCCGAAGCCGTTGCCCTTCGACGTCAGCGCATCTTCACTGAATGGATTGGTGACCCGTATCTCAAGCAGGTCATCCAGTCGCCGGGCGTCCAACGAAATCGTGACGCTTCCGGTCGTGCCATACAACCCGAATTTGATGGCATTCTCCACCAGCGGTTGCAATACCAGCGTGGGTATCCGCCAATCCATAACGCCATCTTCAAACGAGGTCACTACTTCCAGGCGGTGGCCAAAGCGTATCTTTTCAATCTCAAGGTACAGTTGGAGATAACTCCACTCCTCTTCCAGTTTCACCCAGTGTTCATCCGCACGCTTCAGTGTGATGCGAAGAAATTCCGAGAGCTGCTCTACCATCTTTCGTGCTTCGGGTGGGCGCACGATAATGAGTGCGTTTATGGAGTTGAGACAGTTGAACAGAAAGTGGGGTTGTAACTGAAGTTGTAGTTTTTGGAGTTCCGCCTCTCTCACCATGGCGGCCGTGGCCCGTTGTCGTTCGTTGGCCGCATGTTCGTCGAGGGCCCGGAAATGCAAGACGCTTGCAACAGTGAGGCCCCCCATAAGCAGAAAATTGAAACTCCATCGCAGCGGACCTGTGCGATACACAAGTTCCTGGTATTCGAACTGGCCGGTGGCTTCAGGGATGACCACTTCAATCGTGATCCAGACACAGACCAGAGAGAGAAAAACACTGACGGCCACGGCGAACCACAGCTTCCCTCCTTCCGGCATATACCGTCGAAGGGCAATGATGACCAGCGCACTGATTACCAGGACGGAGCCGTTGCTGACGGTGCTATCCAGTAGTGCCAGGCGGGGGTCGACGCCGATCTTTGCGTGGAGTATCCACGCGTGGAAGGCTATCCAGGCGACGGCTGCGAGGCCGACGAGCAGCCACCGTGCCCGGGTTAAAAGGTCATTGAGCGTCACGCTAAAAGACTGTGGGTTGTAACCATTAGGTTATTCGCCGGATGATCGAACCTCGAGGATGCGTTGTGCCCTGGCTCGGGTCATTGCGACGTATTCTCCCGCGTCGCCGGGCTCCACGATCTGTCCGTACAGTTGCTCGCCATCGTCAAGCGCTGCTATCCTGCACACGTCTTCAACAGCCAGGAATTCCCAGCGGACCAACTCGTTCTTTACATTGACAAATGAGGTTTCCCCCATTTTCCCCAGGATCTGGGCTTTTTCAATCGCCCAGTCGGAGTCTTCCGCCCGGATCAGCCTGTATTGTATGTCGAATTGCGGCATGTGCCGGCCCTCGCCGGTAAGGATCTGATAAACCAGCTTTGCAAGATACCAATTCATGCCTTCAGGAAGTTTTTTCATGCGTAACTCTTGATTTCAATCCCCGCAAAAATTGCTGTTCCCGATATCACGAGAATTTTATCCCGTGCTGCTGAGGCGGCGACTCCGGCCCGTTTGTCGTTGATGCCGCCCATGATCGCTACGAGGTCGGATTCTACCGACCAGTTGGCAGGAACAATCAGCGTTGTTCCACCGAAAAATTGAGTAAGGTCTATTTTCGCGCGTTCCTGGATGTCGGCCTGGGTGAGATCCAGCTCGACACCGCCGAAGAACGTGGTAACGTCGGCAAACTTGAAGTTCTTGGAAAATATCCTTCGCTTGATGTTTCCAAATATGGCAGTCAGGTCAACCTTATCTTCGCCTTTGCCGCCATTCGCCGGGCCTGCAGAAGGACCTTCAGGCGCCGGTCCCGGTGAAGCGCTTTCCTGGGAAGGCGACTCGGTGGCGCCAGGTGCATGCCAGTAGGGATTATTTTGATGCCGCCATTGCCGACGCCACGCTGGATGTTCGCGCGACGTTGCTCCGCGATATAATATGAGAATGCCCACCAGGATGATCACAATCGGCCATGTGTACGGCTCGAGACCCCAGGAAAAGGGCACGTGCTCTTTCGCAAAGAAGAATGCGCCGACGAAGATTATCACAAACCAACCGATGCCCTTGAAATTATGCTTGGCTCCGACGAGGAATCCGACGGCAATAAGAATAACCGGCCAGGTCAGCAGCCAGTGTGGCAGGATGAAGAAGTCGAGTTTATCCAGCAGGATCAGTGTGCCCACCGCGATGATGATGATGCCGATCAATTTTCGGTTATCCCTCAATCGGCGATGGTCTTTTTGCTGGGGTGTCGTGTTCATTTGATTGAAATTATACCCGAAATAACGCGGAAAAAGCCCTGAAGGCCACAACAATCAGGGCGCTGGCAGCAGTTTCCCGGTGAACACCGGGATTTTTAGGGGTGAAATCGGAAGAGATGCAGATGCAGGCGCAGACGCAAATGTCAAATAAAAGTACAATTTACCTCATTCGGGCGTCGAATGAGTACCGTCCAGGGCCGAGGAAGAAGAGAGAGACGAAACATGTCAGCAACAGGGACGGCACTTCCTTACGCGCAAAGGGGTCGTCGGCGTGGACGATGAACACCACGGTAGTCATCGTGATTATCAATGGGATCAGCGCATAGCGGGTAAAGAGGCCCAGTGCGACGAAAATGGCGCAAAAGAATTCTGCAAATACCGCAAACGTGAACGTGATTTCAGTTCCCAGACCGTAGGGATCGGCAAATGCGTGCAAGCGTTCGTTGAAGTGGGAGAGCTTGGGCCATCCATGCGTCATGATTATGCAGGCCGACGCGACCCTGAGAACGAGCAATCCAAAATCCAGTGAGAGCGGAGCAATACGCAGTAGCCTTCTAAACATCAGTCGCCAATAACATTAATCGCCAATAACGTGATCAAGAATTTCCTTATCCAGGGGATTCACTTTCGATGGAAAAAACAGTACATGGGTGGCGTCTTCGTTAACAAGATACTTACAAAAGTTCCACGTAGGGAGGTGTCCGGTCATCCCTTCCAGCCATCGATAGAGATCGTGCCGGTCTTTTCCCTTCACGCTTATTTTTCCGAACATCTGGAACGTGACGCCGTAATTTTTCTGACAGAACGCGGCTATAGCCTCATTGTCAGCCGGTTCCTGCCAAAGAAAATTGTTTGAGGGAAACCCGAGCACAGTCACACGGTCGCCATATTGTTCGTGCAATTTCTGAAGGTCAGCATACTGCGGCGTAAATCCGCACTTGGAAGCCGTGTTCACGATGAGAAGCTTCTTTCCCCGATAGCGGGAAAACGGGACGGGAGTTCCATCCAATGCGGGGATCACAAAATCATACAAAGAACCTTCTGCGTTCCCGGCCCCTCGCGATGCAGATAATTTTTCAGAAAGAAAGGATGCTATGCCCATACTGGGAGTAGTAAGCGCAGGAACAGTCGGATAAGTACGGATCTTCCCGTCACCGCGATGAATTACAATTCGTCGAGAATTTGTTTGTCGAGTGGATTGACCTTTGAATCAAAAAACTTCACCGTGCCGTCGGGCTTTACGAGGTACTTGCAAAAATTCCACGTCGGTTCCTTTCCGGTTTTTTCCTTGAGCCAGGCGTAAAGGGGATCCTGATCACTGCCCTTGACCGAAATCTTCTCGAACATCTGAAACTTTACACCGAAATTCTTCTGGCAAAACTCAGAGATCTCCTCATTGGAACCCGGTTCCTGTCCTCCAAAGTTATTGGCCGGAAACCCGAGCACGACAACTTTGTCTCCGTACAGCTCATGCAATTTTTCCAGGTCGGCGTATTGCGGCGTAAAGCCGCATTTCGATGCGACATTCACTATGAGCAATGTCTTGCCCTCGTAACGCGAAAAATCAATGGGTTGACCGTCGATTGAATTCTTAGTGAATTCGTACACCGATGGAACATTCGTGGTCGCCAACACAGCAGCAACAATCAGCAACAATTTCATAATGTGCAGTTTTCCGTTTCAAACAACCAAATTTTTCGCCCGTCGGTTCGCTAATATAGGTGTTCCTGACAACACTATCCACTACATTCTTTCGGGCACATCAATACCCAGCAGATGCATGGCGGTGCGGATTGTACGCCCCACCGCTTCGGAGAGTGCCACCCGGAAACGCACACGGGCCGGATCGGCCTCAGAAAGCACGGGAATCGACTGATAGAACTGGTTATATTCTTTCGCGAGCTCGTATACGTAGTTCGCAATCAGCGCGGGAGAATAAGTCGCGCCTGCCTCGCGTACCTTTTCAGGAAAGGCGCTCAATACGATGATCACTTCGCGCTCCGCAGGCTCCAATGTGACGTTTTCAAGCCCCTTAGCAGATGTCGTCACGCCTGCCGCCTCCGCCTTCCGGAGCAGCGCGCGGATCCGGGCGTGGGTATATTGTATGAACGGTCCGGTGAACCCCTGCAACTGGATGGATTCGTTGGGGTTGAACAGCATGCGTTTTTTGGGGTCGACCTTCAGGAGGAAAAATTTCAGCGCGCCGAGTCCGATCATCCGATACAACGCCCGAGCCTCTTCATTGCTCACTTCGTCGACCTTACCCAACTCCCGTGTCTGTTTCTCTGCCTCGTCGACCATTTCGGCGATCAGATCGTCAGCGTCCACGACGGTTCCCTCGCGCGACTTCATCTTTCCCGACGGCAGGTCGACCATCCCGTAAGAAAGGTGATAGCACCTGTGCGCCCACGCATATCCAAGCTTCGCCAGGATCAGGAACAGAACTTTGAAGTGATACTCCTGTTCATTGCCTACGGTGTAGATCTGGCCTACGATATTCGGGAAGTCGTTGAACCGCAGCACCGCCGTGCCGATATCCTGCGTTATGTATACCGACGTGCCATCGGCACGAAGAAGCACCTTTTCGTCCAGTCCCTCCTCCCGTAGGTCCACCCACACCGAACCATCGTCCTTGCGGAAAAAGATGCCTTCCTCCAGCCCTTTCAGAACGATCTCCTTGCCGAGGAGATAGGTCTGCGACTCATAGTAAAGTCGGTCGAAAGAAACACCCATAGCCCGGTAGGTAACATCAAAGCCCTGGTACACCCATCCGTTCATTTTCTCCCAAAGGGCCAGCGTTTCAGGGTCCTTGTCCTCCCACTTGCGGAGCATTTCCGAAGCAAGTTGCATGATGGGCGCTTCTTTTTCCGCCTGCTCCTGTGGCATGCCTTTCTGGATCAGGGCCGACACCTGTGCGCGGTACGCCTTGTCGAAGGTCACGTAATATTTGCCCACGAGGTGATCGCCTTTAATATTTGAGCTTTGCGGGGTTTCCCCTTCTCCGTACAACGTCCACGCCGCCATTGATTTGCAAATATGGATACCCCGGTCGTTAATAATCTGCACCTTGTGAACCTTATACCCGTTAGCTGTCAACAATTCGCTCACACTCCATCCCAGAAAGTTATTACGCAGGTGCCCCAGGTGAAGCGGCTTATTGGTGTTGGGCGATGAAAATTCAACCATGATCTCCTCACCGGATGGAGGCTGTATGCCGTAGTTGTTGTCACCATGGATGGTTTCCAGCGTCGCGACCCAGGCATGATCGTGAAGGATAAGGTTCAGGAAGCCTTTGACAACCTGGTAACGCGCGACCAGTTGTGAATGGGCGACAAGATGATCACCGATGAGTTTTGCCGTTTCCGCGGGATTTTTGCCGCTGAGGCGTGACAACGGAAAACACACCAGCGTGTGAGATCCTTCGAACTCCGGATTTGTCGGTTGTAGTTGAAGGGATTCCGGCGATTTGCCGAAAAGAGCTACGATGGCCTGCTCTATTTCACCACGAAGAAGGGATTCCAGGTTCATGCTATCACGTGACGTACTGCGCTAGTGTGATTACCAATCGAGCAGGTAGGCGAAGATCAGCGGTGCTACGATGGTTGCGTCTGACTCGATAATAAACTTTGGGGTGTCGATGCTAAGTTTGCCCCATGTGATTTTTTCATTCGGCACGGCGCCGGAATAGGACCCATAGCTCGTGGTCGAGTCGCTGATCTGGCAGAAGTAACTCCAGAAAGGAATGCCTTCCATGCCGAGGTCCTGATGGAGCATGGGCACCACGCAGATCGGGAAATCGCCGGCGATGCCTCCTCCGATCTGGAAGAAGCCGATGCCGTCTTTGCCTGCATTCTTCGGGTACCAGTCGGCCAGCCATGCCATATATTCGATACCCGACTTCATTGTAGACGCCTTGAGTTCGCCGCTGATGACATATGAAGCGAAGATGTTGCCCATGGTTGAGTCTTCCCATCCGGGCACAACAATCGGGAGATTTTTTTCAGCGGCCGCTATCATCCATGAGTTTGCAGGATCGATTTCGTAATACTGGCGAAGTACGCCGCTGTTGATCATCCGGTACATGAACTCGTGCGGGAACAGGCGCTCTCCGCGATCCTCCGCATCTTTCCACACCTGGTAAAGGTGATCCTGCAGGCGGCGAAAGGCCTCCTCTTCCGGGATGCAGGTATCGGTAACACGGTTCAGGTGGTTCTGCAGCAGATCCCATTCCTGTTCCGGAGTCAGGTCGCGATAGTTAGGAATGCGGCGATAGTGCGAGTGTGCCACGAGGTTCATGAGGTCCTCCTCGAGGTTGGCGCCCGTGGAGGAGATGATGTGGACCTTTTCCTTGCGGATCATCTCAGCCAGACTGATACCCAACTCACCGGTGCTCATCGCGCCTGCGAGGGTGATCATCATCTTTTTTCCCGCTTCGATGTGCTTCTTGTACGCCTTGGCTGCATCCACCAGCGTCGCTGCGTTGAAGTGAAGGAAATGTTTTTCAATAAAGGCGGAAACAGGTCCCTTGTTGCTCATTACCGTACCGGTTTTGATCCGTGCGCGAAATTAGGAAATATGGCGCAAATAGCAGTAGGCAATTGGCAATAGGCGGTAGGCAATAGGCAATAGGCAGTATGTGCTTGCCTAAACACGTCTCAACGAAGCCGAGTTAACACAAAACCGCAGACCGGTGGGTGGCGGACCATCGGGGAATACATGACCCAGGTGGGCGTCGCAGACGTTGCACATCACCTCCACGCGATGCATACCGAAGCTTCGGTCTTCGTCGTAGCGGATCACGTTACCGGCTACAGGCTGTGTGAAACTGGGCCACCCGGTGCCGGATTCAAATTTCGTTTCAGAGTCAAACAACAACGTACCGCAGCACGCACAGGCATAGCGTCCCGGCTCGTGTGCTTCACAGTATTCGCCGGTAAAAGGTCGTTCCGTTCCTTTTCCCCTGGTGATGTGGTATACTTCAGGGGGGAGAAGTCGACGCCATTCTTCCTCCGTTTTGATTACCTTTTTATCCGGTTCAGGACTACCCTCCTTCGCATAGCGAAGAACATCGCTCCACGTCATATCGTCACATCGGTTATGTTCGTCATTCGGCTATTACGGGCCTGTTTACGATGGAGTGTGCGGTGGCTTCCATAATGACGAAGGCACTTTCAGCCATTCGGTTTTCGGTGTCGAGTGTGGGGTTGATTTCCACGATCTCCCAGGCGCAAACCCGCGGGTCGCGCGCCAGAGCAGCGCTAAGCGCCTTTGCCTCGTCTACCGTGAGTCCGTTCGGCACGGGTGTACCGGTACCGGCGGAAACCCTGCTGTCGATGCTGTCGACGTCGAGCGAGATATAAATCAGGTCGCAGTGCGACAACATTTCCAACGCACGCTGGGCCATAACTACAGGTCCCAGCTTTTTAACCTCTTCCGTCTCGATAAAGTTTATGTTGTACTTGTTTACGAGATAGTTCTCCGGTTTTTCGAGGTCGCGCACCGCGACGTACACGATATCTTCGGGCTGCAGCTTGGGGCCCGGCGTTCCGACGTTCTTGATTTGTTCCCAGTATTCCACCGTTTCACCGCGGGGGTCGTTCACTTTGCATTCGAGGTTGTCGATACCGCAGGCCATTGCGAGCGGCATACCGTGCATGTTGCCCGTCTGGGTCGTATACGGCGTATGGATATCAGCGTGCGCGTCGATCCAGACTACGCCCAGGCGCTTCTTGGGGTAAGCCTTGCGGATGCCGCAAATAGTTCCGTATGCGGTGCTGTGGTCGCCGGCAATGACCAATGGAAAATATTCGTCCAGGATGGTTTCGTATACTTCAAGGCAAACGCGCTCTTCCATGATGAGTACCCCGTCGATGAACTTGGCATATGCGTGTCGGGCGCCGTCGTAGAGGAGTTCGTTCACGTCTTCAACCTCCACCAACTCATACTGCTTAAAGAAATCGGAGTTCAGGTCCAGACTCGCAATTTTCAGGGCCTCTACCCCCAGGCTGGCACCCCGCGTACCCGCACCGATCTCAGACTTGACGGATATTATCTTCAGTTCTTTCATACATACTTAAGGTCAAAACGAACGGACAAAGGCTTCAGTTACAGGCCCCGGCCAAGGGGGGTGAGAGGTTCAGAATCGGCCGGTGAAAGGTTCATTGCCATTTGTACCAACGCCTTTTGGGAGTATTGCAAAGATGGCAAATTTATCACAATATTGCACTCCCTTTCGGGGGGCGTTTGTGCGATGGTTCAGCAACTCAACCAGCCGGGGCGTTGTTACCTGATCGACTTAAACGAATTCCTGGCATCACATGAAGAGTTACCGTGAGCTGATTGAACAAACCTTTGAATTTCCGCAGAAGGAGTTCAAGGTTCGGGATCACGAGTTGTTGTTTAATGACGTGCCCCTCATGGACATCATCCGGCAGTATGGCACGCCGCTGAAGCTCACGTACCTTCCCCGCATCAGCGAGAACATCCGGTTCGTACAAGCCACATTCAATAACGCCCTGGAACGGTTTCGCTACAACGGCACGTACACGTACGCCTATTGCACAAAGTCTTCACATTTTTCCTTCGTCCTCGAAGAGGCGCTGCGCAACGACGTCCACATCGAAACATCTTCCGCGTTTGACATACCGATCATCCGCAGCCTGATGAAAAAGGGCCGGGTGACCAAAGACACCTACATCCTCTGCAACGGCTTCAAAATGCCGCTGTACACCCGGTACATCACCGAGCTTCTCAACGAAGGCTTTCACAACTGCATTCCTATCCTGGACAAGATGGGGGAATTCGATGTATACGAGAAGGATGTAAAGGGAAATTACAAAGTTGGCATTCGCGTCGCGGCTGACGAAGAACCGAAGTTCGAATTTTACACCTCGCGCTTAGGCATCCGGTATAGCGACATCACGCCGTTTTACAAAGAACGCATCGCCACGAGCAACAAGGCGGAACTCAGGATGCTGCACTTTTTCATCAACACGGGCATCAAGGACACCGCGTATTACTGGAGCGAACTGAGCCGCTTCATCTTCAAATACTGCGAACTGAGAAAGATCTGCGACACCCTCGATTCGATCGACATCGGCGGGGGATTTCCCATCAAGACGTCGCTGACCTTCCACTACGATTACAAATACATGATCGAGCAGATCGTCGAGAACATCAAGTGGATCTGCGACAAAAACAGCGTACCCGTTCCGAACATTTTCACCGAATTCGGCAGTTACACTGTCGGTGAAAGCGGCGCACTCCTCTACCAGGTCATCGACCAGAAACTGCAAAACGACAAGGAACTTTGGTACATGATCGACGGCTCGTTCATCACACACCTCCCTGACGCCTGGGGCCTCAACCAGAAATACGTGCTACTGGCGATCAACAAGTGGGATGACCCGTATCACAAGGTCAACATGGGCGGCCTCACCTGCGACAGCATGGACTACTACAACTCGGAGGCGCACACGGGTGAGGTTTTTTTACCCATGATCAACGATGAGGAACCGCTGTACATTGGCTTCTTCCACACCGGGGCGTACCAGGAGTCACTTGGTGGTTACGGGGGGATCCAGCATTGCCTCATTCCGGCCCCCAAGCACGTTCTTATCAACCGGAACGAAGACGGGGAAGTTGTTGCCGAACTTTTTGCCCCCGAACAAAGCGCCGATAGCATGCTGCGCGTGCTGGGTTACGGCGAAAATGACTGCTCCCGCGGTTCCTGAGAGCACCCTTTCGGGGACATACGGCCTGTCATGAAGATTCGGGCGGGATTTTGTGCAAAATCCCTTCACGTTTCCGGCGAATTGCGCTAAATTCAATCTCATACCCGCCTGACTGCACAAAACGAGACTGCTTATGAAGTGTCCGTATGGCATGTCTGCCCCTGAACCAGAGCCCATGCCCCGGACGGTATTGTCAACCTAAAACATACCACCATGAAAGTCTATGACGATAAACACCTCAAAAACATTGTCCTGCTGGGGGCGCCCAAAACCGGCAAAACCCTTCTTGCTGAGGACATGATTTACGAAGCCGGGATCATACACCGCAGAGGTACCATAGAAGGCAAGAACACCGTATCCGACTACCACGAAATTGAGCAGGAACGGGGAAACTCGGTATTCGCCACCCCGCTGCATACGGAGTGGCGCGATTACAAGATCAACATCATCGACACGCCGGGTTTTGACGATTTCGCGGGGGAGATGATTGCCTCCATCCGCGTGGCCGACACTTGTGTCATGGTCATCAATGCCCAGCAGGGCGTGGAGGTCGGCACGGAGCTGATCTGGAACTACATCGAAGACTTCAAAAAACCCGTAATTTTTGCGATCAACCAACTCGATCACCCAAAATCCTCCTATGACAATGCTCTGAATTCGCTTCGCGAACGGTTTGGCAGCGCCGTCACCCAGATGCAGTATCCGGTAAATCAGGGGGAAGGCTTCGACTGCATTATCGACCTGCTGAAAATGGTGATGTACAAATTCCCGGAAGAAGGCGGCAAACCACAAAAGCTGCCCATACCGCCCTCGGAGATTGAGGAAGCCACCATGCTGCACAACGAACTCGTCGAAAAAGCAGCGGAAAACGACGAGCAGCTGATGGAAAAATACTTTGAGAAGGGCACGCTCGACGAGGATGAAATGCGGGAAGGACTTAAGCTGGGAATGGTGCATCGCGATGTATTCCCGGTATTCTGCATGTCGGCGAAAAAGAATATGGGCAGCGGCCGCATGATGGGCTTCATCGACAACGTCGCTCCATCACCCCGCGAGGCCCACCCTGAGACTACCGTCGAGGGCAAGGAGATCCCATTCGATCCGGAACAGCCCGCCGTGCTGTTTGTTTTCAAATCGCACCTGGAACCGAACCTGGGCAAGCTTTCCTACTTCAAAGTCATTTCCGGAGAAGTGACATCGAACTCCGAACTGATCAACAGCCAGACGGGCGCGATAGAACGCTTTCACCAGCTGTTCATTATGGACGGAAAGAACCGCAACCCCGTCGACAAACTCGTGGCGGGCGACATCGGCGCGACGGTCAAACTCAAGGACACGTATACGAATCAAACCCTGCACGCCAAGGGCTTCGATGTCACGATCGAACCCATCGTGTTTCCCGAACCCCGGATCCGCACTGCCATTGTTGCGCACAGCAAGAACGATGATGAAAAAATCGGTGAAGTGCTCGGCAAGATCCACCAGGAAGACCCTACGCTGAGTGTCGAGTACGCGCGCGAACTCAAACAATTGATCCTCAGCGGGCAGGGCGAGCAACACCTTGCCGTTTGCAAATGGTATCTCGACAATGTGTACAGGATCGGGGCCGACTTCGTCTCGCCGCGCATCTCGTACCGCGAAACCATACGAAAGCCAGCTACGGCCTCATACCGTCACAAAAAGCAGTCGGGTGGTGCCGGGCAGTTCGCCGAAGTACACCTCCGGGTAGAGCCTTACGTCGAAGGTATGCCCGAACCCACGGGAGTGAGCATCCGGGGAAAAGAGGAGATCGACCTGGACTGGGGTGGGAAGCTCGTGTTTTACAACTGCATTGTCGGCGGCGTCATCGATCAGCGATTCATTCCATCCATTCTTAAAGGGGTCATGGAGAAAATGGAGGAGGGACCGATCACGGGTTCTTATGTGCGCGATGTGCGCGTGATCGTGTTCGACGGGAAGATGCACCCTGTTGATTCAAACGATATCTCCTTTAAAATCGCGGGGATGATGGCGTTCCGCGAAGCGTTCCTTAAGGCAGAACCTCAGCTGCTGGAACCTATTTACGATGTAGAAATCAATGTTCCGGAAGACACCATGGGCGACGTTATGGCGGACCTGCAAACACGCCGGTCGATAATCCTCGGTATGGATTCACGGGGTTCCATGCAGATCATTAAGGCGCGGACGCCCCTCGCTGAACTGGATCGCTATACCACGACGCTGCGGTCGCTCTCGCAGGGCAGGGCTTCTTTCCGGCAAAAGTTCGCTGAATTCGCGCCCATTTCATTCGACCTCCAGCAAAAACTTGCCAAGGAGTTCCACGAGGTGGAAATGGCCTAGGGCTATCTTTTCGGCGGAAGGAAAGCGCATTTCGATGCGGTGTGTGCGGCACACCCATCGACCCCACGCCTGGGAAATTCACCTTGGCGGCGTGTCGGAATCGGTTGCTAAAATCACGACATTTCATAGATTTGTCGTCCGCCCCGTCCCTATGAGCAACGCTATCGTCATTATCCCCACCTTTAATGAGCGTGACAATATCGTGGCTATCGTGGATGCGGTGTTTGCACAGCCCAAGGATTTCGATATCCTGGTGATCGACGACGGGTCACCAGACGGTACGGGGGAGTTGGTGAAGAAGATGCAGGGCGACTACAACACGCCGGAGAACACCCGATTGCATCTCATCGAACGGAAAGGGAAAATGGGACTCGGCACTGCGTACCTCACGGGATTCCAATATGCCATCGATCGGGGATACGATTACATCCTCGAAATGGATGCCGACTTCTCCCACGATCCAAAGGACCTTTCCGCGTTGTATCTTCAGTGCGCTGAGTTCGGATATGACGTCGCGATCGGCTCGCGATATGCAACCGGTGTCAATGTCGTGAACTGGCCGATCGGTAGAGTCCTCCTTTCCTATTTCGCCAGCACGTACGTTAGACTTATCACGGGCATGCCCATACGGGACACGACGGCGGGCTTTGTGTGCTATCGCAGGGACGTCCTGCAAACCATCCCTCTCGATCGCGTCCGCTTCGTCGGCTATGCCTTCCAGATTGAAATGAAATTCCTGGCCTGGAAATATGGCTTTCGCCTCTGCGAAGTGCCAATCATTTTTACCGAACGCGTCCGCGGTGTTTCAAAAATGTCCGCTGGAATTTTCAAAGAAGCGTTCTTTGGCGTGCTGCAGATGACGATCAAGAGTTGGTTTAAGAAGTATATCCCGGCGGTGGAGTAGCTGCGGCAGTAGGCAGTAGGCAGTAGGTAGTAGGCAGTAGGTAGTAGGCAGTAGGCAGTAGGCAGTGGGCAGTAGGCAGTTCGCAGGGCGAAGGACCCCCATCGAGCTGCACGCACACATTAATTACGCACGTCTCCAACCCTAATCAAAACGAATAGCCTTAATCGGATTAATCCTCGATATAATCATCGTTGGCAACAGCAGCACGGTAGCAACGACGACGAATGTGATGGCGTTAAGCCCGAACACAATTTCCCAATGCCAGGAGATAGGCACTTCGCTCATGTAGTAGTCCTGTGCGTTAAGGTGAATGATTCTGAAACGGTCCTGTATAAAACACAGCCCGAGCCCGACGAGATTGCCGAGGAGCAGCCCTTTTAAGATCAGATTAATCCCACTGTACACAAATACGGATCGGATGAAGCGGTCGGATGCGCCAACAGCCTTTAACAAGCCGATCATCTGCGTCCGCTCCATGACGAGGATCAGGACGATGGAAATCATATTGACGCAGACCACCGTAAGAATGATGACCAGGAGAATGTTCACCTGGCGGCTTACAAGATCCAGCCATTCGAATACCTGGATGAAACGGTCCCTCACGCGCTCGATGTTCAGGTCGTAGTCGAGCCGTTCCGCTATGGCGTAGCCGGCCGGATCGATGTGCGCGACGTCCGATGCGAAGACCTCGAGTCCTCCGCAAATGCTGTCAGCCCAGTTGTTGAGACGCTGAATGAGCCTGATGTCTCCGATCACATGGTGGCTGTCGAAGTACTCCGACAGGTTGGTCTCGTAGATGCCCGTGACCTTCAGCCTGCGGTACCGCGGCGGATCCTGGAAGAAGTGGACGATAAGATCATCGCCTACGCCGGCGTTGAGTTTGTCGGCAATGATTTTGCTAATCACGATTTCGTTGGCGTATCCCGAATCCGGCAGATGGATAAACGAGCCTTCGATCATGTTCTCTTCAAACAGCTTTTGATCAAAGCGCTTTCCCACCCCTTTCAGCAATACGCCAAGCACTTCGTCCTTCGTCTTAATGAGTCCAGCCTTGACGGCAAACTCCTGGACGTGGCGGACATAGGGAAACTCACCCGGATTCCTGAACAGCGGGATGTTGTAATCCATGGGCGCTCCTTCCGGTGAGTTGTTCGTCGTGAACCGGGTGACAATCAAGTGACCGCTGAATCCGTATATTTTGTTTTGTACTGTTTCCTGGAAGCCCTTGAGGATGAGGAAGGACACGATGAGGGCAGCAAGGCCTATGCCGATGCTGATCACGGCAATCTTGTGAATGGCAGATGAGAAGCCGCGGCGCTGTTCACGGCTTATTCTTCGCGCAATAAAGTAGGAAAGGTTCAATTAATTTAATTCTTAACTTTCCGTCGGACAATGCAAAATAGGATTTGAAAACTGAACGGCCAACATATACCTCGGACCGTAACCCCAAACGCTCCCTTATGATTCAACTCATTCTGATTGCTGCCTGCGTTTCGTCATTCGTTCATTGCGTGGACCGTCGTCCGGTAACCACCCCGGAAGAGCCCTTGTCCTTGCAAGTCGGCGCGGTCCAGTTCGACCGCTATCTGCCATTGCTCGAAGGAAAACGCGTAGCGCTGGTGGTGAATCACACGTCGATGGCCGGGAATGTTCATCTCGCCGACACGCTGAAATCGTTGGGCGTCAACCTGGTCAAGATTTTTGCCCCCGAACACGGATTTCGAGGCACTGCCGACCCTGGCGAACATATCAAAGACGGCGTCGACCAAAAGCTGGGTTTGCCCGTGATCTCGCTTTACGGGAGCAACCGGAAACCGAAACCCGAGCAACTGGAAGACGTCGATGTGGCGGTCTTTGACATTCAGGATGTAGGAACGCGTTTTTACACCTACATCAGCACCTTGCATTACGTCATGGAGGCGTGCGCGGAAAGCGGAAAGAAGGTCGTGGTGCTCGATCGTCCCAATCCCAATGCGTATGTCGATGGTCCGGTGCTCGACACCGCATTCCGGTCGTTCGTGGGGATGCATCCCATTCCTGTGGTGCACGGGCTTACGGTCGGCGAACTGGCCCGGATGATCAATGGTGAAGGATGGCTTGCGGGTGGGCTTCAATGTGAGCTGGAAGTGATTCCTGTGATGGAATGGCAGCGCGACGAATTCTATTCGTGTCCCGTCAAGCCCTCTCCCAACCTACCCAACGATCAGGCCATCCGGTTGTATCCGTCGCTTTGCTTCTTCGAAGGCACTGTCATTAGCGTCGGTCGTGGAACACAGACACCGTTCCAGGTAATCGGTAATCCCCTGCTCGTCGACATGCCCTATCACTTCACACCAGTTAGCATAGAAGGCATGATGAAAAACCCGCCGTTCGAAAACCAGGTATGCTATGGCGTCGACCTTCGTACCGTGCCGGTGGAACGACGGCTGAACCTTCAGTATGTCATCGACATGTACGAGGCTTATCCCGACAAGAAGAATTTCTTCACGCGATATTTTAACACACTTGCAGGAAATGCGATCCTGCGTAAACAGATAGAAGATGGTCTTTCGGAAGCAGAAATTCGCGAGAGTTGGAAGCCGGGGTTAGAGGAGTATCTGCGGATGAGAGAGAAGTATCTCTTGTATAAGTAGGCAGTGGGCAGTAGGCAGTAGGCAGTGGGTTAATCCAGGTCGTTTAGTATGGTTTCCTGGATGTGAACGTTGTCAATGGTCGTCCTGTAGGGAGGAAATGTTTGTAGAAACTCTGTATCCCCGCAACCGCGTCCTGTAGGGACGCCATGTTTGTGTTTGTAGAAAACGTGGTAACCTATGCATCCGCATCCCCAGGGATGCAATGTTTGTAGAAAGGACGTAACCCTTTGAACCGCGTCCCGTAGGGACGCCATGTTTGTAGAAAAGGTGTTGGATGTAACTCAATCAGATGACTAAAAAAGAAAAGGTCAACGACATCATCCGCATCCTGGAAAAGCTAATCCCGGATCCGCCGATTCCCTTGGATCATAAGGATGGATATACGTTGTTGATCGCGGTGTTGTTGTCTGCTCAATGCACGGACGAACGCGTCAACAAAACTACGCCAATATTGTTCAAACGCGCCGACAATCCATACGACATGATCAAAATGTCTGCAGACGAAATCCGTGAGATCATCAAACCCTGCGGATTGTCGCCCATGAAATCGAAAGGCATCTATGGCCTTTCGAAAATTCTCGTCGAAAAGTACGATGGCAAAATTCCCGACACCTTCGAAGAACTCGAAGCGCTGCCGGCGGTAGGACATAAAACGGCTTCGGTGGTGATGACGCAATGGTTCGGAAAGCCCGCCTTTCCCGTCGATACCCACATTCACCGGCTCGCGTATCGGTGGGGCCTCTCCGACGGCAAGAGCGTTGCGCAAACCGAACGCGATCTTAAGCGTCTCATTCCCGAAGAAAAGTGGAAGACCTTCCACCTTCAGATGATCTATTTCGGACGGAAATACTGCCCCGCCCGTGGCCACGATTGGAAGAAGTGCCCCGTTTGTTCGAAGTATATGAGAAGGGAGCTGAGAGTTAAACCAGTGTGAGTGTGAGTGTGAGTGTGGGTGTGAAGGAGAAGAGCCCCGCCAGGGGCTGAATGTTTGTAGCCCGGGGCCGAACCCCCGGAATGAAAATCGGACGACGGGTTGCACGCCAAAGGAAATCTTAGATCGGGGTACACATTGTCCTGGCGCGCAAGAGATGGTTGGGGATCAGGGCAGTTTTACGAAACCGATTTCTTGTACATTCTAAAAAACAGAAACGGAAGAAAGCCAAATGTAAAAATCAGCATCCCACCCAGCAGGAGAAAATCCGCACCCTGGAGGTGTAATAGCTTAAAGACGAGCGACAGCCCAACCACAATCGCGCTCAATGATCCGAGAATGATCCTGAGCTTTTCAGAAAGAGCCTGCCCCAGATATACTTTATACCTGTCGATGGCCAGCATCGGGATAAACAACAACAGGAATCCAAGGAAGCCACTGTTGAACAGTTCATATCCCCCCGGCCAGTGCATTACCGTAAACAACCAACCGAGGCTAATTGCAATGGCGCTCAACAGGCCAATCGTGTAAATGATTTTTTTCATTCGAATTATTTTCGTTGAGTTTAGTAAGAACACGGTCTCTTTTTGAATCTGGTCCAATCCGCCGGGTGCAAATTCATGAAGCGTTTCCGCCAGAGCGACTTCAAAATCCTGACCCCGTTCAAGCTTGTATTCCATGACACAACACAGGTGGTCGAGAACATCATCCTTCAGGGTTTGAATGCTGATTGCGCTCTTACCTATCTCGGTCCTGATGGCCTCAATCTGCAAAGCCGACAATTTCATGCGATGTTGAGCTGAGGGAATACGATCTTATTCAAGGTCGAAATGAAGTCCCTCAACTCTTCCAGGTAGGCTATCTTCCTCTCCTGACCAGCCTTGGTAATCCGATAGTACTTCCGCACGCGACCCCCGACGTGCTCTTCGGTGAACGACAACAGGCCATCATGGGTCATCTTTTGCAACGCTGGGTATAGCGATCCATCTTTGAGCAAAATTTTTCCTCCCGACAACTCCTTTACCCGCATGGAGATTTCGTACCCATACATGCGCTCCTCCTCGGACAGCAATTTCAGAACAATGGCCGAAAGCGTGCCCTTCAATAGTTCTTTCGAATACATAGATCAAATATATATAGAATATTGATATATCAAAATACGATATATTAATTTTTAGTCGTTATTCGCCTTATTTGCACCTCCCTAAGCGGAATTATGCCGGATCTACGCATCATTTTCATGGGCACACCGGAGTTTGCCGTGCCCAGCCTGAGGATTCTCCTGGAAAACAACTTCAATGTGGTGGCTGTAGTGACTGCGCCGGATAAGCCGCAGGGACGGGGAAGAAAAGTCGCTTTTTCGGCGGTGAAGACGTGCGCAATGGAGTACGGCCTTCCCGTGCTTCAACCTACAAACCTCAAGTCACCTGACTTCCTCAACGAACTGAAGTCCTTTAATGCCAACCTTCAGGTTGTCGTCGCCTTTCGTATGCTTCCCGAAGTCGTATGGTCCATGCCAGAGATCGGGACAATCAACGTTCACGCCTCCCTCCTGCCGCAATATCGCGGCGCGGCACCCATCAACTGGGCAATAATCAACGGAGAGAAGGAAACCGGGGTAACCACATTCTTCATCCGCCACGAGATCGACACCGGGAATGTCATCTTCCAGGAAAAAATACCCATCGACGACGACGATACCGCGGGAACACTACACGACAAGCTGATGAATGCCGGCGCGAAGTTGGTTCTCAAAACCGTACGGGCCATCGCCTCGGGAGATTACCCTGTACAACCGCAGCCGGTGAAAACAGACTTGAAGGTCGCACCAAGAATACACAAGGAAACGTGTGGTATCAATTGGCATAGTAGCAGTCGCGCAATAGTCAATTTTGTCCGTGGCCTAAGTCCTTATCCGGCCGCATGGACGACGTTTAACGGTCGTCATTTCAAGATTCTGAAAGCAGTCGAGGTGCAGCGCGATGCCAACAGCCGCCAACCCGGCGAATGGGACACCGACAACAAGTCCTATCTCCATGTACGTACAAAAGATGGGTGGGTGAGCATCCTCGAGTTGCAAGCAGAAGGCAAACGCGCGATGACAACGCAGGCTTACTTCACTGGAAATAAGCTCTGAATGTGTTTACGTGTTAACGTTGTCGGGCTTCCACGTGTGTGCTGGAAGTAGGATTCTTCTGCCATATTAACATGGCGTCCCTACGGGACGCTCTGGAGTTTGGCCTTTATTATTTTAGGATTAAGAAAACCGGTAAATTCTTGAGAATATCGGTTTTTTTGTTGATTTTTATATCTAGTAATTTAACTAGATATACTTATGGGGTACTCAACAAAGATTCAACTCATTAAGCGTACTAACAGTGAGCAATGGTATGTTAATTTTCCGGCTGCGGTGGCTCAAGCCATTGAATTTCAGCAAGGTGAAATAGTTGAATGGCTTATCGTTGATCATCAAAATCTTGTACTCAAGCGAAGTGATGAAGCTACTGCTCCATTGAAAAAAAAACTGAAGACCAAAAAGAAAGCCTGATCAAAGCATTTGATGAATTGTGGATGGATGGACGAGATGCTTTTAATCAATCCAGAACAGCGGAGAGAGCTCGGTCAATAGCCTATGGGGCGATAACCTGTATGGGAAAACGCACGCTAACTGGAATGATTACCGCTTGCGGAAAACAATTTATGGACTGGTCTTCCGCCTATCGAATATTTGAGAAGGATCGAGTAGACACTGAAAAACTTTTTGATGTCGCCAGAAGGCATGTTCTTCAACACATCGCATCACAAGAAACGATAGTTGCCCACTTGGATGACACCTTATTAAAAAAAACAGGAAGAAAAGTAGCCGGTGCGGCCTGGCGAAGAGATCCATTGGGCCCTCCGTTTCATACCAACTTTGTCTGGGCTCAGCGATTCATTCAGATTTCTCTGGCTATCCCTCAGGGTGAGGATTGTTGTCACTCCAGGAGTATACCCGTAGATTTTTATCATTGTCCTTCTGCAAAGAAACCCAAGGGAAAAACCAGTCCAGAGGAACAAATTTTTTTTCGAGAGCAACAACGGATTTTAAAGATGAGCAGACAAGGGGTGTTGCGCATTCAACATTTGCGTGATAAACTCAACCAACTAGGAGCGCATAAAGAATTAGTGGTGAGCGTGGATGGAAGCTATACCAATGCAACTGTCTTAAAATCACTTCCCGATGGAGTAACCCTAATCGGGCGTGTGCGAAAAGATGCCAAGTTTTATCAACCGGCTCAGGAACAGAACCCATTGGGAAGAAAGAAAATTTATGGTCTACGCATCCCTACCCCAGAGCAGATCAGACAATCACAGGAAATTCCATGGCAAAAAGTGAAAGGATGGGCAGCAGGTAAACCCCATACCTTTAACATAAAAGTTATTCCCAACTTGCGATGGAGAGCCGCTGGAAAGCGTCATCAGTTAACACTCATTATTATCAGACCTCTAGGCTATCGTTTGACTAAAAACTCAAAACTGATTTACCGGCAACCTGCTTATCTAATCTCAACTCAAAGCGATCAACCCATTGAAAAATTACTACAAGCCTATCTGTGGCGCTGGGAAATTGAAGTGAATTTTAGGGATGAAAAAACTTTGCTGGGATGCGGGCAATCTCAAGTAAGAACAGAAAAGGCTGTTAAAAATTTACCGGCATTTATGATAGCAGTCTACTCATTTATTAACCTGGCAGCCCAAAAAGTCTGTAACAAAAGAACTCAGCAAATCCTCCCGCGACCTAAATGGTATCCAGCAAAAAATGACCAACGTATTACCGGAAGCGAAATCATTAACCTGTTTCGGTGTCAATATTGGCTTAAAAAAGCAAATCTGAATTTCTCCGGCTTCGTGGAAAAAGAACAACTTATTCAAACCTTAAAAAATATATCAAATCCTTTTACTGCAGCTGTTTTTTACGCTAGGAAATAGCCAAACTCTAGGGCGTCCCTACGGGACGCTGTTCACCATCCTGCGTCGTTTCTAATCGGGTAGGAAGTGGCTTTCGCCACTGTCCCCCCACACCACCCGGCATACGTTCGTCGTACCAAGGCGGTTTCCATTAACTGTGTGACGTCCGTATCCTTAAAGAGAGAGACCTTAGCCCATGTCGGGAGAACCA
>DASVCT010000248.1:0-6902 GCA_036381475.1 Cyclobacteriaceae bacterium | reverse complement strand
CGTTGGTGTGTGATTGAACACCCGAATTAGTGGAAATTCCTGTGACCGGATTTTTTTAATTCCTTAAATTGATTCCGCGTGTCACTGAAATCAGTGAGGTATTTTCGAAATAACAAATCATCCGACATGAAGAACAAAGGCAACATCAACCGCCGGGAATTTATCGGCACCGCCGCTGCAGCGTCACTTGCATTCACCATTGTGCCACGTCATGTGGTCGGCGGCCCGGGGTTCGTGCCGCCAAGCGACAAGGTGAACCTCGCCTATATCGGCTGCGGTACACAGGGCATTCGCGAAATGTGCGACATCATCACCAACCCCGAACTGCATATCGTTTCGGTCTGCGATCCGAACAAATTCAGTACAAATTACGTCGACTGGTCGCCGCATGGCATTCGTGACACCATCCGGAAAACGATCGGCGAGCCGAACTGGGGTGAAAATATTAAAGGTATCCCAGGGGGACGAGACATCGGCAAAGAGATTGTCGAAAAATACTATGCAAAAAACAAGCCCTCCGGAAAGTACAAGGGTTGCACTTCTTACAACGACTTCCGCGAACTGCTTGAAAAGGAAAAGGACGTTGACGCCGTGAAGATCATGACCCCGGATCACCTGCACGGGTACATTTCCGTTGCGGCGATGAAAAAAGGCAAACACGTCGTCATCCACAAGCCTCTCGCGAACCGCATGTACGAAGCGCGGCTTGTCATAGATACCGCGAAGAAGACCGGCGTCAGCACGCACCTTCTCGCATGGAGCAAACGCAGCGGCAACGAACTTGCCAGAAAGTGGATTGCCGAAGGCCGGATTGGAAACCTGCTCGAGATCCACAATTGGTCCAACCGACCCGTATGGCCGCAATGGACTTCCAACCCCACCGACACGCCGCCGATCCCGGAAGGTTTCGACTGGGATCTGTGGCTCGGTCCGGTGCCGCATCGCCCGTATCACCCGAACTACACCAACAACGTGTTCCGCGGATGGTATGACTTCGGCGGTGGAAGTATCGCTGACATGGGACACTATAGCCTCTGGCCGCTCTTCCTTTCGCTGGGCATCAAGACGGCGCCGCTTTACGCGGAGGCTTACGGCACGACCACCTGCGCTATCGACGACCACGTCAGTCATCCCGTTCGCAATGACGTTGCGTTCCCATACTCCTGCATCGTCCACTTCCGTTTCCCTAAACAGGAGACACTCCCATCTTTCGATCTATACTGGTATGATGGTGGCATGAAGCCGCGCACGCCCGTTGAAATGGGTGAGAAGGAACTTCCGCGCGAAGGCATGATGTTCGTTGGCGATCAGGGAAAGATCGTCGCCGGCTTCCGCTGCGAAGAACCCGTGCTACTTCCGGAAAGCAAAATGCGCGAAGCAGTCGGTGGTACTGAGCCGCCGGAGGAGGTCGTCGAACATGGTGAAGAGCACTGGGTGCGTGCGTTCAAGAACAAGGAGCAATCGCCAGGTACCTTCCTTCTCGCGCGACCCGTCAGTGAAACCATACTCCTCGGCGCCGTAGCATTGCGCGCAAAGAAGAGGGTACACTACGACTCCGAGCAGATGAAGATCACCAATGACGAAGAGGCCAACAAGTTCCTCTACCGTGAATACCGTCCGGGCTGGGAAATGTAGCCGGTGTTATTATTGTTGCTCTCAATCCAGGCATTGTGAATCGGAGAAATTTCATTGAAACGTCGCTCGCCATGGGCGCTGTCGGCGTTCTAACACCTTTCGGTATGCAAGACACATTCGCACGCCCGGCCGACGGGCCAAAAAAAGACGACATCTCGCTGGCACAATGGGCGCTGGTGGAGGAAATCCGCAGTGGCAAGTGGAAAAACCTCGACTTTCCGCGCGTAGCGCGGGAGGATTTCGAGTTGAATGGAATCGAGTTTGTCAACACCCTTTTTGAAGTGCCAACGGTCGGATACCTTAACCAACTAAAAAAGAACGCTGCCGATCAAGGTGTGACAATGGTGCTGATCATGGTAGACGACGAGGGCGATGGCTGCTCTCCTACCGCGGAAGGACGACGTCAGTTCGCCATCGCCCACCGGAAGTGGGTTGATATTGCGCACTACCTGGGTTGCCATGCCATAAGGACGAACTGCAGAGGTCCGGAGCACGCCGATCCGAAGGAAGGTCTCAAATGGGCGGCCGAATCCTACCACATGCTGCTCGACTACGCCAGGGAATCGGGCATCTCTATCGTCATCGAAAACCACGGTGGCCTGTCCAACGATCCCGACTGGATGGTGTCACTGATTAAGGAGGTGAACAACCCGGCGTTCGGTACGTATCCCGACTGGCGAAGACCGTCAGACGATTTCGACAACTATACCTATCTGAAGAAAACGCTTCCTTATGCCAAGGGAATGTCATACCGGAATCAGCCGACCGAGGAACTGACCGCTAAAATGATTCGCCTCGCAAAGGATGGCGGCTACCGCGGGTGGTACGGCATCGAATCGTCGGGACGCGACGCGATCAAAGAAGGGACCAGATTGTTAAAAAAATACCTGTTAGCATAAAACGATTGTAGAGACGCCCATTGGGTGTCTCTACATTATTCCGTCAATAAAATAGCCATGATTATTGACGCCGTTCACAACGGCACCTCGTAATATTCCAACGCCCATTCCAGCATAAACCTGACCCGTTCCGGATTGATCCGATAGACAATGAGATTCGGGTTGTCGGGTGTGCCGAGATAATGCTGCAGCAGTTTGTTGGCATTCCATATCTCCTGCAACACCTTCTGGTCGCGTACGACTTCCGCAGTTCCCGTGATGCGCACCTGGTTGTGGTCTTCGTCGAGGTAACACAATTCCACCCTGGGATTCGCTTCGATCTCAGCGGTCTTTCCGTACGATCGCAGGTTCGCCACGTACACGACAAACCCTTCGGTGCGCACCGGCGACACCGGTCGTAACCGCGGCTGATCACCGTCGATCGTCGCGAGCATTGGAAAGCGCACCTTCTTCACCAGCTCGGCAGCAAGGCGCGGCACATCATTAGGGTCGATGGATTGTGGTGCGGGTTTTGGCATTTGGCGACGTTGTGTTTTTATGTTCGATGTTGTCCGAAGAAATTTCTATTTAGTTTTTTCAATATTTCAACACTGAGACACGGAGGACACTGAGTTTCACAGAGGCTCTTTGCTACAACATAATTAGTGCGGTGTCGTCACTAGTATGCGAGCCGTCACGGGCGGCAAGAGGACACGGCCCGCCTTCCGGTCGGCAGGCATGACGCCTGCGCGTCAGCGCCTGTGCCCTTTAAACTCATTATCTCTTCTGCACACCCGAAGCGACTCCCCACATTCAACTGTAGCCGCACCAACAACCTCTTTGAATCTCAGTGCCTCTGTGGTTAAGCCTCTCAGACAATATCGAAAGTCAATAAAGGTAAATTGAAAAGCATTTCCAACCCGAAACACAAGCGCGATCTTTCCGTATATTGACGGCCCAACAGTATCCCGATGCGCCTTCTTTTTGTGTTTATCGGTCTGGCAGCGCTCGTGCTCCTGTCGTTCTTCCTGTTCGGCTCCGATTTTACCAGCACCTTTACTCAAGACGGCTCGGTAGCCTGGCTAAGCCGTTACGGCAGCTGGGCCTGGGCCGCCGACATCGTGCTGCTGGCCTCCGATCTCGTTCTGCCACTACCCGCCACGATCATCATGTCGGCACTGGGTTACTTGTACGGCACGCTTGCCGGCGGGCTTATCAGCGCTGCAGGTTCATTCGTGTCGGGTTCTTTGGGATACTGGCTGTGCCGCCTTGCCGGCGAAAATGCGGCGTTGCGGATTCTCGGCCGGAAGGATTACGATCGGGCAAAACGGATGTCGCAGCACCTGGGTGGCTGGCTCGTTGTACTGTCGCGGTGGCTTCCGGTATTCCCTGAGGTAATCGCGTGCATCGCCGGCCTCACACGGATGCGGGCCGGCTATTTTCACCTGGCGCTTGCCTGCGGTTCGCTTCCGCTGGGTTTCACGTACGCGTGGATCGGACACACAGGCGTCGCTCAGCCCCTGTTGGCCATCGTGTTCAGCGCCTGTGTTCCGCCGCTTATATGGTTTCTTGTTCACCGTGCAATTCGCCGGTGGCAACTTGCATAACCATGAAGTTGCCTGCCGTATTTTCGTTCTGTCCATTGAATGTTGCTGTCCTGGCAAACATTGCCGTCGCGGTCGCGCTTGCCTGGGCGACCGGCGCAACGCGCGTCATGGCACAGGGGGCTCCCACCGGCAACGAAACGCGGTCGGATCACCTCGTCGTTGAACCGCCTACCCTGGTTTGCGCTGGGTTCCAATGGATCATCGCGGGCGATAACAACAGGAATGCTTCTGTGGCTGTCTCCTATCGCAAAAAAGGCGAACAACAATGGCATTCGGGTCATCCGTTGTTGCGCGTTGGCGGCGAGCAGATTTACGGTCATGAACAACGGTGGCACTACACGACGCCACACAAATTTGCGGGCAGCATCTTCGGCCTTGAATCCGGTACGCTCTACGAATGCCGGTTCGTGTTGTCCGATCCCGACGGCGTCATAGGCGACACCGTGCAGCAGGTGACCATCCGCACCAAAGAAGAACCTAAGCCATATCCCTATGGAAGGGTGTTCCATGTTTATCCGCCGGGATATGAGGGAGCGAAAGAGGCGCCGGCATTTACCGGCCTTAACGAGGCATATTATGGTGGTGGCAATACGGGCGACTGGTGGCTGGTGCCTGAAGCCCGCGTCATGCCCGGCGACATTATCCTCGTACACGCAGGCCTGTACAAAGGCGACCGACTAAATTACGTCGATCCCCTGGGTTTGAATTTTCACGGGACTTATGTTTTGACGCAGAAGGGAACACCCGAAAAGCCGATCACCATCAAAGCCGCCGGCGACGGTGAGGTGATCTTTGACGGAGACGGAGCGTACCGGCTGTTCGACGTGATGGCTGCTGACTACCACATTTTTGAAGGTCTCACGATCCGTAACACAGAGATCGCGTTTTACGCAGGACTCAAACACGTCATGGGCTCGAGCGGGCTGACCGTAAAGAATTGCCGTATTGAAGACGTCGGCATCGTGGTCATGACGCACAGCGAAGATTCGAAAGACTTTTATATCGGCGACAACGTCATGATAGGAAGGCATGATCCCGATACGCTTGTAGGCTGGTATGGATTCGAGCATCCATCACCACTGACGTCGTACTATGCGGTCAAAGTATACGGACAAGGTCATGTGATCTGTCATAATTATATCGCCTTCTTTCACGATGGCATCTGTGTGGACACCCACGGCCTGCCCGAGGCAGGGAAGGAATGCGTGTCGATCGATATTTACCGCAACGACATATTCAACACGTCCGACGACTTTATCGAAGCCGACGGCGGAGTACATAACATCCGCGTATTTGAAAACCGGGGATTCAATTCCTATCACGCCGGACTCAGCGCCCAACCCATTTTTGGAGGACCGGTTTATTTTATCCGAAATGTCTGTTACAACATTCCCGGCACGGCGCTGAAGTACATGGTGCGACCAGCCGGAATATTTACTTACCATAACACCTTTATTGCCGAAGCCTCGATCAGTATCTTTTCAAACGGCCACTTCAGGAACAACCTATTCATCGGGCCTTCGGACAACCGGCCGTCGCTCAGCGCGGCGACCACGACGACGTATTCTACGCTCGACTACAACGGCTACCGGCGAAAGAAAGGGAACAAGATTCCGTATCGATGGTCGCAGCCAAAGGACAAGCTTGCCGATAACACCGATGAAAAGAACCTCGTCACCGTCGAAGCGGCATCATTGCGCGAGTTTTCAAAAAAGACGGGACTTGAAACGCATGGTATCGAGGTGGACGCGAATATTTTTGAACGTGTGATCCTGCCGCTGGTACGCGGCAAAGTCTATCCCGTGGATGGCAATGACTTGCGTCTCCGGAAAGGCTCGGCCGCCATTGACGCGGGCGTTGTCCTTCCGAACATAAACGACGACTACTCCGGGAAAGCGCCGGACCTGGGTGCATACGAATACGGGTCGCCGATTCCGCATTACGGTCCCAGGAACCGGTGACATTTACGGAAAACGCAAGCGCAACCAGAACGATCGACACCTGCCGATAAAAACCGCGAATTACACACTACGATCCGGTGTGCGTGGGAAAAAATGCCAAACTTGATCATACCCGGTTGCGCACATCGTATCCCGTTCCGTGTAGATTCCTGCTTGCTTTGGGAAACAAAGCAAACCAGGAATTCACGCCATGGAAACAAAAGCTATTCTGGCGAAGGAGGGACGGTATGTCATCTTCGTCGCCTGCGCTATCGCGCTTTCTTCCTGTCATGTGTACAAGCCTGTGGCACGCGTACGCGGTGTTCCGCCCGGAGAACTCGCGTACAACATTATGCCAGGGAAACGTTACGTGATACAGCTCGACAATGGTCAGAAGGTGTACATGAAAGTTGATTCGGTCATGACCGACAGGGTAACAGGTGATGCTCGCATAGGAGTGAATAAACCGACGGTTCGAAGCGATCACCACACGGTCTACCCTAACACCATCCTTTCGGTAAAGGAAAGAAAAGTCAGCGTACCCCTCACCATCGGGATGATTGCAGGGTGGACCCTCGCGACGATCATAATAGCATACCCAGGGCTCGACTTTGGAAACTTTATGCAAGGCGCTACTTTTTAAGAGACTGAGGATAGGATAACCTCGCCAGCTATTCCCAAAATAGGACTATAGTCTCACCGCTAAAACCGCTCTGTGTGGCTTCAAAAATGAAAAAATTAAAAACCTTTCTTGCGAGAATTCTTACACGTCAAAAGGGGATGCTGTCAAAAATTGAAATGGCCAAAGCGCATTTCAAATCCGATAATGCACTACATGAGTA
>DASVCT010000247.1:0-8142 GCA_036381475.1 Cyclobacteriaceae bacterium | reverse complement strand
GCGGCTGACCAAACGAGGTTACCACGTCAGTGAAGAATTCCTCGAAATGTTCGAGTTTCCCCTGATCGAGGGAAATGCCGAACAGGTGCTTGACGATGCCAGCAACATCGTAATTACAAAATCGACTGCGAAAGCACTTTTTGGTGACGAGGATGCGATGAATAAGGTCATTCGTGTCGACAACCAGTTCGACCTCAAGGTTGCTGGCATTCTCAAGGACATTCCCTCCAACTCATCCTTCCAGTTCGATTTTCTTTTGCCCTACAGCCATTGGCATAGTACCAGTGAATGGGTAAGGAGAAATGAAACCAACTGGGGCAACTACTCCTTCCAGGTTTTTGTAGAGCTCAACGACCCCCGGAACAAAGCGGCCGTTGAAAACAGTATCCGCGACATGCTTGCCCAACATGGAGAGGACAAGGAAATGAAGCACGAGTTCTTCCTTTACCCGCTCCTCCGCTGGCGACTTTATTCCAATTTCGAAAACGGTATTGAACAGGGCGGAATGAGCGACTACGTTCAGCTCTTCACCGTCATCGCCGTTTTTATCATCGTGATAGCCTGCATAAACTTTATGAACCTGGCCACCGCGCGAAGCGAACGAAGAGCGCGAGAAGTCGGCATCCGCAAAAGCGTCGGCTCGCGTCGGCGTGAGCTCATTTTCCAGTTCATCGGCGAGTCCGTGCTTCTGGCGTTTATCTCATGTATTATCGCCATTCTTGCGGCACAGTTGCTGTTGCCGTATTACAATACACTGGTCGATAAGGAATTGTTTATCGATTATGCCAGTCCGTGGTTTTGGCTGTCCGCATTGGGACTTATACTCGTGACCGGTATCGTGGCCGGAAGTTATCCGGCTTTTTACTTATCCAGCTTCCAGCCGACGAAGGTGTTAAAAGGCAAACCGACTATCGGCAGGGGCGCCAGCCTTCCGAGAAAGGTTCTTGTCACGCTTCAGTTTGGCTTCTCCATTTTCCTTATCATCTCGATGTTCGTGATCTACAACCAGATCCAGCTCGCCAAGAGCCGGGATATCGGCTACTCCCAGGAGAACCTGATTACCGTTCCGCTTAACAAGGATTACCAGGACAATCTGCGTCCACTGAAAATCGACTTGCTGGCTTCTGGCGTTGTAGAGTCGATGGTCAGGGCCAACAGCGCCATTACTGACATTAACTCAAATAACTTTGTCGGATGGCCCGGTAAGCCCGAAGATTTGAAGGTGATCTTTACTACGATTGTAACCGACTATGACTGGGCCAAAACGATGGGCGTGAAAATGTTGGAGGGGCGCGACTTTTCCGAAGACTTCAAATCAGACAGCATGGCGATTGTCGTCAATAAGGCTGCCATCGAGGTTATGGGTTTGGAAGATCCTATCGGAACGGAACTGGACTTATGGGGAGGGAAACGCAAACTTATCGGTGTCTGCGACAATGTGCTCATGGGATCTCCATATGAGGAAGTGAAGCCGATGTTTGCTATCCTCGACGACTGGGGAGGATCCATAACGGTCCGACTGAAACCGACGAACGATATGCAAGCATCCCTTAAGACGGTTGAATCGATTTTTACAAAATACGGACCGGCCTACCCTTTCGAATACACTTTCGTTGACGAGGAGTTCCAGAAAAAATTCACCACCATCAACCTGACCAGCAGGTTGGCAAGTTTGTTTGCCGTTCTGGCTATCATTATCACGGGCCTCGGACTGTTTGGGCTTGCCGCATTTACAGCGCAACAGCGCACCAAAGAGATAGGCATCCGTAAGGTTCTCGGTGCGTCTGTTTCCAGTCTCGTGAACCTCATCTCCCGCGACTTCTCTCTGCTGGTCATCATCGCTTTCGTGATTTGCGCGCCGCTATCCTGGTGGGCCATGAACACGTATCTTGAGCGCTACACGATCAGGACAGAAATTGTGTGGTGGATATTTCCGGCTACGGGTACTATTGCACTGATCTTCGCATTGCTGATCGTAAGCACCCAGGCATTACGCGCTGCGCGCGCCAATCCGGTGAATTCCTTGCGAAACGCCGACTAGGATTTTAGGGCCCTCCGAATCCTGATCAGACGCTTAAGCTCAGAAAAAAGCATAAAGCGCGTCATCCCTGTATCTTTTTTATGTTTACGAGCGTATATGTATTGACCTAACCACCCTCCGTCATGCTCAAAAATTTCCTCCTCGTCGCGTTAAGAAACCTCCGGAAGAACGCTTTTTACTCATTCATAAATATTGCCGGCCTCAGCCTCGGCATCGCGTGCTCTATCCTCATTATCCTCTGGGTAGCCGATGAAACCTCCTTCGACAAATTCCACCCCAAGGCCGACCGCCTCTACCAGGTGTGGGTCAACGCCTATTACGACGGCCAGATAGATTCCTGGAACGCCGTGCCCATCCCTACCGCCGAGGCCATGAAACCAGCCGATGCCAACATCGTTCGGGCAGCGATTGCCAATTGGGGTAATGAACACCTCCTTGCCACATCGGATGATAAGCGCCTGAGTAAATTGGGCTATGTCGTTGGCGGGGAGTTCCTGCAAATGTTCCAGTTTCCGCTGATCAGAGGAAATGCCGAACAGGCGCTCAACGATGCCAGCAGCATCGTTATTACCGAGTCCACCGCGAAAGCGCTCTTCGGCGATGAAGATGCCATGAACAAGGTGATTCGTGTCGACAACCAGTTCGATCTGAAAGTTTCGGGCATACTAAGGGACATCCCTTCCAACTCGTCGTTTCAGTTCGACTTTCTTTTGCCCTACAAGCATTGGCATAGTACCAATGAGTGGGTGAAACAGCACGAAAGCAACTGGGGTGACTACTCCGTTCAGGCGTTTGTGGAACTCAATGATCCGAAGAATATGGCATCCGTTGAAAACAGTATCCGCGGCATGCTTACCGAACACGGTGAAAGCGACGAAGTAAAGCACGAATTCTTCCTTTACCCGTTACTCAGGTGGAGATTGCATTCCAATTTCGAAAACGGTGTCGAACAGGGCGGCCTGATCGACTATGTCCAACTCTTCACGGTCATCGCCGTGTTTATCATCGTGATCGCATGCATCAACTTCATGAACCTCGCCACAGCGAGGAGCGAACGAAGGGCGCGCGAAGTCGGCATTCGGAAGAGTATGGGCTCACACCGCCGCCAACTCATATTGCAGTTCATCGGCGAGTCGATGATCCTTGCATTCATTTCATTTGCAATTGCCGTCGCCGCAGCCCACCTGTTGTTACCGTTTTATAACGCACTTGTCGGAAAAAAATTGGTCATCGATTACAGCAGTGCAGCATTCTGGATGATTTCATTGGGAACGATATTGGTTACCGGTGTTCTCGCCGGAAGCTATCCCGCCTTTTATTTATCGGGTTTCCAACCTGTAAAGGTATTGAAAGGCAAGCCCATTACGGGTAAAGCAGCCAGCCTTCCCCGAAAGGTCCTTGTGACGCTGCAGTTTGGCTTTTCCATCTTCCTGATCATATCGATGTTTGTGATCTACAACCAGATCCAGCTTGTCAAGAGCCGCGATATCGGCTACGCCCAGGAGAACCTCATCACCGTTCCTCTCAACAAGGATTATCACGACAACCTGCGGCCTCTGAAAACTGAACTGCTGGCTTCCGGTGTTGTTGAGTCAATGGTTCAGGCCAATAGTGCTATCACTGAGATCCACTCGAGGAATTTTGTTGACTGGCCCGGCAAACCCGAAGGTCTGAAGGTGATGTTCAATACGGTCGCCACCGGCTACGACTGGGCCAAAACCATGGGCGTCAAAATGATTCAAGGCCGCGATTTCTCGGAAGACTACAAGTCCGACAGCCTGGCGATCGTCGTCAATAAAGCTGCCCTCGAACTCATGGGTCTGGAAGATCCGATCGGCACGGAACTGAAGATCAGGGGACAGAAACGAAAGCTCATTGGCGTCTGCGAAAACGTCGTTATGGGATCGCCATTCGAGAACGCGAAGCCGATGTGTACTATTTTCGCTGACTGGTGGGGCCCTATAACCGTTCGGCTGAAGCCGACTAACGATCTGCAAGGATCACTGAAGACGGTTGCAGCGATCTTCAAAAAGTACGGTCCTGCCTATCCGTTCGAATACACCTTCGCCGATGTAGAATTTCAGAAAAAATTTGCCACCATAAACCTCACCAGCAGCCTTGCCAGCCTGTTCGCTGTTCTCGCTATCGTTATCACGGGCCTCGGATTGTTCGGGCTGGCGGCGTTCACAGCGGAGCAACGCACAAAAGAGATCGGCATCCGCAAGGTTCTGGGCGCGTCTGTATCGAGTCTCGTTAACCTGATCTCCCGCGACTTTTCTCTGCTGGTCATCATCGCTTTCGCGATTTGGGCGCCCCTATCCTGGTGGGCCATGAACAATTATCTCGAACGGTATGAGATCAGGACCGAAATCTCCTGGTGGGTATTTCCGGTGACGGGCGCTATTGCGCTTGCCTTTGCGTTGATAATCGTAAGCTTTCAGGCATTGCGGGCTGCACATGCCAATCCGGTTGATTCTTTGAGGAGTGAATAGCTGCGCAGAAAGGCGCTTTGCGTAACGTGCCCACGTCATCCGACCTTCAGAATTTTTCTGTCCGTGTCCCTGTTTCCTGGACTTTATTCGAAGGTCAGTAGTCCTCACGCCACGCCGCAAAAAAAAATTCACTTTCCGGGTGATATTCCACTCCCCCGTGGCACATATGAGTAAACCATTCGTTTAATTGTAAGCGTCAACAAGAGAGATGGTCACCTGTGCAGAACCCAAAACGCTGCCCGGAACGCGGACGGATGTGCGAGACCTCGAAGCACTGTATGTGTCGGCGTTCCCCGGCGTAGCGCGGTTCGTGAGCCGACGCGGGGGAACATTCCAGGATGCTAAAGACATCTTCCAGGACGCACTCCTGGTACACTATGAGAAATCCGCCGCCGGCACACATGAGATCACCGGCACGCCCGAGGCCTACATTATGGGCGTGGCCAGGCACCTGTGGATACGAAGGTTCAACCGCGACCGGCAGTTGGTTCCACTCGATGAATTGGAAGCACAGTTCACTATACCTGCCGACTTCGATACGCCGCCGGAACATCCCGAGCTGCTCGGCTTTCTCGAACGGGCCGGGAAAAAGTGCTTGGAGCTACTCTCCTCCTTCTATTACGAGGGCTTGGGCATGAAGGCCATCAGCGAGCGGTTCGGATACCGCAATGAGCACACGGCCACGGTGGCCAAATTCAAGTGCATGGAAAAAGTGCGTGACGTCATTAAACAAAGATCAGCACACTATGAGGACTTCATTGAATGAATTAAGGGAGATGGAAGGATTTCTTTCGGGCACCATGAAGCCCGGGGAAACCCTCCTTTTTCGTGCCCGGCTCCTGCTGAACCCGGGACTGCGGCGGAACGTGTCACTACTTCGGCGGTGTCATGCCGTCATCAGGTGGTACGGAAGAAAAGAGTTGAAGGAGAAAATCCAGTCTGTTCATAACCGTGTTTTCACCGACCCCAGCCGTACCACCTATAGGAGTAGTATTGAACAACTGTTTCACAAGCGATGAGCATACAGGCCAGTATGATACCGATGGTCATTGATAGTGATGGCCGTGGCGACCGCGCATACGACATCTACAGCCTGCTGCTGAAGGAACGCATCGTGTTTTTAGGCACGGAGGTATCCGATGTTTCTGCCAACCTGATAGTCGCCCAGCTGCTATACCTCAACAGCGTAGACCCGAACAAAGATATCAACCTGTACATCAACAGTCCTGGCGGCAACGTCTACGCCGGGCTTGCCATCTACGATGCCATGCAGATGATCCATGCGCCGGTCTGCACCTTTGCCGTGGGCGTCACCGCCAGCATGGGAACGGCTTTGCTCACCAGCGGACGCAGAGGGCGTCGCTATGCGCTGCCACATGCCACCATCCACATGCACCCCACCAGTGGGGGTGGACGCGGGTATACGGAGGACGTGCGCATTTCAGTGCGGGAACAGGAGCGCATACAGGCGCAGCTTTTCCACCTCATCGCAAAACATACCGGCCACACGGGAAAGGAGATTGAAGAACACTTTCTCCGCGACCGTTACATGAACGCTGTCGAAGCAAAGGAAGTCGGCCTCATCGACGAGGTGCTTGGTGATATAAGCGATGTAATAAGAGTGGAGCCCGCACCATTGCGCGTGACACCAGCGGCACGACAGTCCGCACACAACACCTGATTCATCTTTCCACCACTCAGCCTGGTCCTCACACCACACGCCTGCCCTCCGCCGCTTTCACGCACGTGTCATGTTCACAACGCCGACACTGAAAGGTCTGCGAAGGCGACAGCCTTTCCGTAGTGCCGCAGAGGAAGCAAGAGTAAAGGCCTTCAGCTGCAATGCTGTCGCAATGTTGATCGAGGTCTTCCGGCAAAATCGGCAGGCCCGGGCGAACCTTGTCGTCGGGATAGAAGAATACGCTTAATGTGCCGTCGGCTTCGATGATGACGGTTTCGACCTGTCCTAGATGGCTTACGTGATTCTGCCGAAGCGCAGCAAAGAATTCATCGTGGCCCAGGGGTTGATCTTTGAATGCCTCAAGGATTACCCCATCCCTTAGTATGTAAGACGGCCGGCCTTCCATGAGCGTTTCAAACCGGTCGTTCTTCGCAATGATATAGGTTACGAGACGATACATGGCAATGACGGCGATAAAGACCACCACCGGAGGGAGTATTCCGACATCCCGGTATAGCATGGGGTCCCCTGCCGCGGAACCCAGGCCGATAATGACACCTAATTCAAACACCGACAGTTGATGGATTCCCCGCTTGCCCATGATGCGCAGGCCAACGAGGATTACAATGAACATGATGACCGTACGGACGAACGCATTCAGAAGAAACTGCCATTCTTCCTTGCCGAACAGGAGCGACTGGAGGTCCATAACTTTTTTGTTGTATACCGGTCGTGGGCCGGCAGTGTAATTTAGCTACATCTCCCATTTTTTCTTCCGTAATTCCATACCTTTGAATTTTGCAACACGATGACAACGACGACAGTAAAAGATTTCTACATGGAGGTGTTCGGCACGCTAAATGCCGAAATCAACGACTTCCTTGACAACCAGAACACCCGGGAGATCGGCCACTTCAACGTGTTCGACAGAGCAAAAATGTACCGGAACGGGAAGAAGCGGAACGAGATGTCCTACAATCGTAGATTGTACTACAAAATAAGCCTCATCAAAGGGAAAAACCGGGTCGAGTATGCTGACAGGGTTGTCAATATCGAAGACTACGCGATCCTTTTTGCCACGCCCAGAGTACCCTATCGATATGTACCCCTCGACAACACCGAGGAAGGTCACTTTTGTGTTTTCACTTCCGAATTCATGCCGAAGTCGAAGACAGCGTTTGAGCTGGAAAATCTTCCAATCTTTGCTCCCCAGAGCGATTTTGTATTTCAACTGTCTCTTGAGCAATACTGCGAAGTTGAGTTGATTTTCAACAAGATGCACTCGGAAATTGACTCGGACTATGCGTTCAAATACGACTTGCTACGAACTTATGTCCTCGAGCTCATCCATTACGGTCAGAAACTGAAGCCCGTGAAGGCTGGTAACGGTGGCGCCAATGCCTCGACGCGGATCCTCAGCCTGTTCATTGAGCTGCTCGAGCGGCAGTTTCCGATCGAAAGTGAAGCCCAGGTTCTGCAGCTAAGGACTGCCCGCGACTACGCGGAAAATCTGAAGATTCATGTGAATTACCTGAACAAGGTCTTAAAGGAAACGACCGGGAAGACCACAACCGAGATTATAGCCAGCCGCATAGCCCAGGAGGCGAAGATACTTTTGAAGCAAACGACCTGGAACATTTCCGAGATTGCGTACTGCCTGGGTTTTGAAGAGGTCGCTCACTTTTCCAATTTCTTCAAGAAACACACGAGGGTCTCCCCTGCCGCATTCCGGGAGATTATTTGATTCTCGCAAACATCGGATTGATTTTTACAAACGGAGGCGCCACCGTACACGCCAATTTTGTGCTCAAGTTAAACGAAACAAGAACCATAATGAGCACAAAGAACAAGATCGCCCTCGTCACGGGGGCCAGCCGCGGCCTCGGCAAAGACATGGCTATCAGGCTTGCGGAAAAAGGATTTGATGT
>DASVCT010000246.1:0-7126 GCA_036381475.1 Cyclobacteriaceae bacterium | reverse complement strand
TATTTGTCACAAATTATAGGTAAATTTTTATGGTGTTTGTCACAAATTATAGGTAAATAAGGCAAATATTTGTAATAAATTGTATGTAATTATAATAGCTTTGTGTAATAAATTATAGGTAATATAGCAAAATTTTGCTTTGGTCCGAGTGCAGTTACCAGTTCACTTCTTAGGCCCTTGCGCGCCGGACCCCTTAGGGGATGAAGGGGCGTGCGTGGAGAGGGAGGGAATAGGGAGATAGGGAGATAAGGAAATAAGGAAATAAGGGTATAGGGTGTATAGGGTGTATAGGGTGTATAGGGGTATAGGGGTCCATGGATTGGAGTGAAGGGTAAACCGTTATGTAATATAGATAAGGATATAAGGTATGGGGAATGTGCTAGCATCGTGGTGCTGCCGTGTGACCCACAGGTGGAAAATTTGGTTTTGGAGACAATCGTGTTTGTGTCATTGTTTGAATAATTCCATACTTTAACGAAAGCACCGCCATGGGCAATTTCCCCGGCGTGGCAGACTAGTGACTCCAAAACCTAATTTACTTTGAACACCAGGCTTCAATACATCGCGCTGTTTTTTCTTGTCCTGGGCATTGCCGTGTCCTGCGGCGGACCTTCCGGAGACGACACAACGCAATGGGAAGAGTATCTCGGCGGTCCCGACCGCAATCACTATTCGTCCCTGACGCAAATCAATCCCGACAACGTGACGCAGCTCAAAATTGCGTGGGAGTACCACACGGGCGACAGTGGGCAAATGCAATGCAACCCGATCATCGTAGACGGAAGGATGTATGCAGTAACCCCGAAGGGCGGGCCATTTGCCCTTGACGCGGCCACAGGCGAAGAGCTTTGGCGGATACCGGACACCACCAGACGCGGTGCGATCCTGCGCGGCGTGACGTATTGGGAGAACGGCGACGACAAGAGAATTCTCTTCACACGCGGAGAATGGCTATGCGCGGTAGAGGCGTTAACCGGAAAGCCGATAGCATCGTTCGGCGACGGTGGCAAGACGAGCCTGAAGGCCGGACTCGGAGAGTCGGCAAAAGAAAAAACTGTCGAATCCCGAACGCCGGGCACGGTGTACGAAAACCTCATCATCATGCCGCTAAGTCTTTCGGAAGGTTCCGACGCGGCACCGGGATACGTACAGGCATTCGACATCGTGACAGGTAACCTCGTCTGGGTGTTCAAAACGATTCCCGGCCCCGGTGAACTGGGCTACGATACCTGGCCGGAAACTGCCCATGAGAACAAAAGAGTAGGGGCGGCCAACAACTGGGCCGGCATGGCGGTCGACCGTAAGCGTGGCATTGTTTACGTTCCCACAGGGTCGGCAGCCTTTGACTTTTACGGAGGCGACCGCATAGGAAGCAACCTTTTCGCGAATACATTACTCGCGCTGAACGCGAAAACGGGTGAGAGGATTTGGCACTTTCAGTTTGTTCACCATGACATCTTCGACCGCGATGCACCAGCGCCGCCAAACCTGCTCACCGTAACGCATGACGGACAAAAAATTGACGCCGTTGCTCAGGTGACCAAGCAGGGTTATGTATACCTGTTCAACCGTGAAACCGGGGAACCACTCTTTCCGATTGAAGAAGTGCCGGCGCCACCATCTGATGTGCCTGGTGAAGAGGCCTGGCCAACGCAGCCGCGCCCGGTATTACCTTTGCCCTATGCGCGGCAAACGCTGACGGAAGACGGGATTAATCCCTATTCAGCGCAGCGTGATTCTCTCTTGGATGCATTCAGGAGGAGTCGCTATGAAGGTCCGTTTACGCCGCTTGCAGAAAGGGGAGGCATAGTCTTTCCCGGCCTCGACGGTGGGGCTGAGTGGGGTGGTGCTGCAGTGGATCCTGAGGGCGTCATCTATATCAACAGCAACGAGGCGTCATGGCTCATCTCGCTGAACAAGGCGCAACCGCCCGATGCGGCGGCGACGGGCGCCCAGCTTTACACAACGTTTTGCGCGTCGTGTCATGGCGCTGACCGACGAGGTAGTGTAGCGAGTGGTTTTCCGTCGCTACTCAACCCTGAAGAAAGACTCACACGAGATGCGGTCTCCCAAATAATTAGTCACGGCAAGGGAAGGATGGGCGGATTTCCTCGGATCACCGACGCGCAGAAGGCCGATATCGTCGCGTTTCTGTTTGGAGATAAGATCGCAGCGCAGCCAAATGCCGGCAATGTCCGGACTGAAATCACAAGCGAGGAGACTTTCGATGAATATAAGATCTCAGGCTACATAAAGTGGCTTGACAAGGACGGCTATCCTGCAATCGCGCCGCCGTGGGGAACACTGAATGCAATCGACCTGAATACGGGTGAGTATGTCTGGAAAATTACGTATGGGGAATACCCGGAATTGATGGAAAAAGGCATTCCTCAGACCGGCTCTGAAAGCTATGGCGGACCTGTTGTCACAGCGAGCGGTTTACTGTTTATTGCCGGCACCCAGGATAAAAAATTCAGAGCCTACCGGAAAGCTACCGGTGAACTATTGTGGGAAACGGAATTGCCGGCAGCGGCATTTGCCACTCCGGCTACCTATGAAGTGAACGGTAAGCAATACATCGTTCTTGCCTGCGGCGGTACCAAGCTAGGGGCGGAGAAAGGGGATAGTTATGTGGCTTTCGCGTTACGGTAGAAAGTGTTGAAGTGATACCACAGGTCAGAATAGCCGTCTCCTGTTCTACTGCACCTCGTAATCCACAACGAACGGTTCTTCCAATACACCAAGCCTTCCCAGCAATGCCCCGAACTTCTTGTGCTCTGGGTGAGGCAAGTACGCGTCACGTGCGGCAGCGCTTTCAAAGGTGAGGAGGTAAACGTGCGTGAAACCCTTGTTCAGCTTTTCCGGGCTGTTGTTTACGCCGTGCTCGAAAGAGACGATGCCAGGAATTTTGTCCTTTAGATCCCTGAACGCAGTTGTTACTTCATTGATCTGTTCAGGCGTTGCTGAAGATTTGTATTTGAAGATGACAATATGCCTTACTTCGCCTTTTTTGGAGAACGTAAATGCTGCAAGTGTGGCAACGATTATTGCGCTTGCCAGCAACAGGTAAAAGGGTTTCTTCATGTTCGTTCTGGTTTTTCGGAGTTGTACCGCGTAATCTACAAAAAGGTATTTTTAGTGGGCAATGCTATTTCCCGGGCGTTCGACCGCTCTTGATAAATGACTGTCCACTCGCGGACAACCGGATATGGCTTCCTGTACGCAACTTACTCGATATCAGGCAGTTTCGCAGGTGGCACGGTTATTATTTTAGCGGCTGGATAAGATCAAACCGACAACTCTGTCACGTTATGTACAAAAGCTACTTGAAAATTGCATGGAGAAATCTACTGAGGACCAAAGGATATTCGTTCATTAACATTTCAGGTCTCGCAGTGGGTATGACGGTTGCCATGCTCATAGGTCTTTGGATTTGGGATGAACTCTCTTTTAACGCCTACTTCGAGAATCGGGATCGGCTGGCACAGGTGATGGTTAACCAAACGCACCAGGGAATGACTTACACCAGCAGCACGGTGCAAATGCCCTTGGGTGATGCACTCAGGTCTGGTTACGGTTCCGATTTTACAGCCATGTCGCTAACCTCATGGAACAATCGCTATGTTCTGTCGGTGGGAGAGCAAAAAATGTCAACAACTGGGATGTGGGTCCAGCAGGAATTCCCGGCAATGTTCTCCTTTAAGATGTTAAGCGGCAGCATTGACGCTTTAAAAGACCCCTCTACCATTTTGATTTCACATTCGTTGGCAGAATCACTGTTTGGCGATGCTGACCCCCTCAACAAGGCGATTCGGATAGACAACAAACTCGATATGGTCGTTGGTGGCGTTTATGAGGATTTGCCTTACAACACTACATTCCGGGATACAAAGTTGCTCTTGCCATGGAATAACTCGGCCAATTCGTTGAACAATCAAATGGACTGGACCAATCACAATGGTCAACTTTTCGTGCAGCTAAGAGCAGATGCGGACCCCAGGGTTGTGAATGAGAAGATCAAGAATGTTCCGACACCTCACATAGAGAAATGGAAGGAGGAGGCGATGCTGCATTCCATAAGCAAATTGTACTTGTATAACCAATTTGAAAATGGAAAAGCAACAGGGGGACGGATTGACTATGTGTGGCTGTTCGGAACAGTCGGCGTATTCGTTCTCCTGCTGGCCGGCATCAACTTCATGAATCTTTCCACTGCACGTAGTGAGCGAAGAGCAAAGGAGGTCGGCGTTCGAAAGACGGTAGGTTCGGCACGGACCCAGATTGTCGGACAGTTCCTCAGCGAATCTGTGCTGGTTGCGTTCCTGGCGTTGATTATTTCGTTGATAGCCATCCAGACTTCGCTTCCCTATTTCAATGTCCTGGTGGACAAGAGAATTTCAGTAGATTGGAGTGACCCTGTCTTTTGGTCACTGGTATTAGGCTTTACACTGATAACCGGGCTAATGGCTGGCACCTATCCTGCTTTTTATCTTTCTGCGTTCAAGCCAACAAAGGTGTTGAAGGGTGGTGTGGTTGCAGGAGGGGGAGCCACATTGCCTCGCAAAGTGCTTGTCGTCGTTCAGTTTACTGTATCGGTATCTCTGGTTATCGGCACGCTGATCGTTTTCAAACAGGTGCAACACGTGAAAAACAGGACCATCGGATTCAGTCGCGACGGCCTCATCACGGTGTGGCTTCCTGATGAGCTACGCAAGAATGTTGACGCGGTTAAGAACGAGCTCTTGCAAAACAGACTGATCGAAAACATGGCACTATCATCGCAATCCCCGGCACATTTTAACAACAACAATGCAATGGATTGGCGTGGGAAGGACCCAGACCAGGTCGTGTTCTTCCGCAATGTGAGCGTGTCACCTGATTTCGGGAGAACAGTGAGGTGGACCATCAAGTCGGGTCGCGATTTTTCTGCCGACTTTCCGGGTGATTCCTCTGCGATGATCATTAATGAGAGTGCGGCAAAAGTTATGGGCTTTGAAGATCCTGTTGGCGAACTTGTCCGATTTCGCGGAAAGGAATATGCCATAATTGGAGTAACCGAGGACATGCTGACCCAATCTCCCTATGATCCAAATGAACCTTCCTTCTTTGTAACAGATGACTGGATGGGCGTGCTGGTTATAAGGTTGAGCGGAGCCAGGCCGATAAGTGAAACCCTTGAGGGTATTGAGGCGATATTCAAAAAGTACAATCCTGAATCCACTTTCAGCTATAGCTTCGTCGATACGGATTACGCGCGGAAGTATTCAAGTGAAGAACGCATTGGAAAGCTCGCAGGGCTCTTTGCTATACTTGCAGTTTTTATTTCAGGTTTGGGACTGTTTGGACTGGCTTCATTCATTGCAGAAAGACGCACAAAGGAAATCGGTATACGCAAGGTGCTGGGTGCAACCGTAGCAAATCTATGGAAGATGTTGTCTGCCGATTTTGTTATGCTTACTGTAATTGCGTGCTGCATTTCCATACCACTTGCGTTTGCATTTATGAGTCGCTGGTTGTCGCAGTATCAATACCGCACAACGTTATCATGGGAAGTTTTTGCGCTAGCCGTGGGGGGAGCAATTGCGATTACACTGATTACCGTGAGTTTCCAGGCATTGAAAGCGGCACTTGCCAATCCTGTAAAGAGTTTACGCTCTGAGTAATGCAATATTCCTTGTACAGAGTCTCATGTTTGCGATTACGAACATGGCCAAAGGGTTGCGGGCGATCAAGGACGACGCTTGTTTGCGCTAGGGGTTTTGAACTACATGAGACATAGGACACATAGAGGGTACATAGAAAATTCTTTTGTATAATTGATAACGTTATGCCTATTTGCTAAATTGGTGTCAAAACCCTCTTCAATGACACTAACGAAGAAATACCTTGATGATCTCACGTATGATTGGACCTCCTTGTAGAAGATGCGCTGTGCGTAGAACTCGAACATCTTCAAGAGCGGGAAGAGGACCCTTGTCAACGACCTGTTTGCATTGTTACCCAAAGAATAAGACCTATGTGCCCCCTATGTGTCCTATATCCTATCTGGTTCAATCCCTCCCTCAATCAGGCCTGAACCTCTCAAAATTCACCCTTGCTATCAACCCTAACATAATCACCAATAATAGCATCGGAAACGTCAGCCCGATCCGAAGCCCAAAACTGTCAGCAAGGTAGCCGATGACAGGCGGCCCCACAAAAAAGCCCGCGTACCCAATAGTTGTGGCCATAGCGATGCCGACGCTTGGAGACACGCCGGGGGCATTGCCAGCGGTAGTATAGATGAGGGGAACTACGGTAGCGAGTCCCAGCCCTGCCAGGAAAAAGCCAAGGAAGGTCGACCAAACAGAAACAAATCCTAATACAATGGCAAGGCCTGTGAAAGCAAGTAGTCCATCAGCGAGCAGGAGCCGCTTTTTTCCATAATGGAGCGTAAAGTAATCACCGGTAAACCGGCCCGTCGTCATGCCTGCGGCAAATGCCCCGAACGCAAGTGCGCTGAAGGATTCTGTGGCGCCAATGACTTTGTTCATAAAGATCGCGGACCAGTCGCCCACAGAACCCTCTGACAACATCCCGCAGAAGGCGATAAAGCCTAGCGGTACAATCATCCGTTTGGGAAGAACAAAAGCGCTTTCACGTCCACTTGCTGCCGGTTTGCCTTTGATCAGGTTCTGCGACGCCCACATCAGGATGACGGCGGTGAGCACAGCGATCGAGATGAAGTGAGCGGAAAGGCTGATGTGCGACTTCGAAAAGAGCGCCCCGGTGCCTGCACCGACGGCCATCCCTACGCTCCATAGGCCGTGGAATGACGACATGATCGGTTTTTTCCACAGGCGTTCCACCAGCACTGCCTGTTCATTCATGGTCACGTCCATGCCGCCGTTGAACAATCCTATCGCGAAGAAGACGATGCTCTCGACTGCAAGCGACGACGGGAAACCGATCATGGCGATGGCTGTGCAGAGGACTACCGCAAAGAGCTTCGTGATCAATGCGCTGCCGTAGTGGACTGCGAGCCATCCCGTGAAGGGCATGCCAATGACCGCCCCGAGTGCCATGATAAACAGGAGCGTACCCAGCGACGAATGCGAGATGCGCAAGGATTCCTGGAGCTCGGGCA
>DASVCT010000245.1:0-6624 GCA_036381475.1 Cyclobacteriaceae bacterium | reverse complement strand
TGAACGATTTCAAAGAGAATACCGGCGACCGTCAGAGCTTGAAGGCCTGTCGTGCTACCAGCTTCCATTTGTCCCCTTTACCCTGCCAGATCATGAGGATCCCGATGTTAACCGGGCCTGAGTTTGCCACGCCATGCATTTCGTGTCTGACGATAGCAACATTCCCGGCCACCGTGATGGTCTGGTTGGTCAAGTTGATTTCTTTGAAATCGGATTTGCCTGTCGCAAGGGCTTCGACAAAGGTACTTTTGTCTTCTACCAATCCGCTTGAGTGTCCATACGACAGTTCCGCGGCGGTGAGGCTTTCCAGGGTGGCCCTGTCGCCATCGAGCATAGCCTGACGCAGTCGCTCAACCGCGGCTGCTACGGCCTTTTCTTCCTTTGACTGTGCGCTTGATGCCGTTGCGAAAGCAAGTATCAAGAGGGCGATCAAGCTGCCTTTTTTCATGGCAGCCAATGTAACATACTTACGCATTTGAGGGAAGAATTTTTTTAAGAATGTGCCGGGATATGCGGGAAAAATAACTGATTTCCGGGAGCTCGCCTTAAGCGCATGAGCAATAAAATGCGATTTTTGTGGCCCATGGACTCCAGGATCCGACACCGCATCTTTATCGGCGTATACTTTTTTCTGTCGGGCTTCTGTTTTGCGGCCTGGACCTCCCGCATACCGACGATCAAGGCCAATTTCGAATTGAATGATGCCCAGTTGGGGAGCATGCTCTTGCTGATGCCCTTCAGTTCCCTTGCCGGACTCCCGGTTTCCGGATGGCTCGTATCGCGGTACAATAGCAGGGGTCCACTCATTGCCTCCCTGGTGATGCTGGCCATATCGCTGGTTGTTATCGGCACAGCACCCTCCATCTTCGTTCTCGGAATAGGCATGTGCCTTTTCGCTTTCCATTCAAGGATTCTGGGTATCGCCGTAAACGCCCAGGCGCTCTCCCTGCAGAAGCAGTATCAGAAGAGAATATTCGGGTCGTTTCACGGACTGTGGAGCACCGGAGGAATCGCCAGCGTCGGTGTGTCGACGTTGTTCGTGGCATACGATATTGCCATGCGCTGGCATATGCTCACCATTTGCGGGATAGCGTTAGTGATGGGGGCCATTGCCTACCCCCACATTCTTCGCAACGACAAATCGACCACCAGGAACAGACTGACGTTGGGCAAGCCGGAACCGCTGCTTGTGCTTCTGGGCCTGCTGGTATTCCTCGCCTCGATCTGTGAGGGCGGTATGTTTGACTGGAACAGTGTTTATTTCAAAGAAGTGGTGGGTGTCCAGCTTTTCACACTAGGCTACCTCACGTTCATGATCTGTATGGCCCTATCGAGATTTGGCACCGACTGGTTTATGGACCGGATAGGCATGAAAGCCACCTTTACCTTCAGCGCGCTGCTGATCTCTGCGGGTATCACGGTTTCAATTCTCTTTCCGTCGTTCTGGATATGCCTGGTCGGATTCTGCCTGGTCGGCCTGGGTACGGCTGCCATTGTGCCGATGACGTTTCTCCTGTCATCCACAGTTGAAAAGTATTCGCCACCTGTGACCATTTCCGTCATCGCTACCTATGGGATCGTCGGGGTGTTTGTTGGCCCGCCACTCGTGGGCTACCTCGCCCACGCGTTCGACCTGCGGATTGCATTCATCACTTTTGGCCTGGCAGGACTGATGATGATCCCCGTGTCGCGGCTTTTCTTCAGAAAAAGCATGAAAGTGTAATCCGGCGCTTACACTTCGGAAACAACCTTTCGCATTTTTTCCAAACCCGTTTTAGCAACCGTCAACGGATCCTGTTGCCAGTAGTCGCGGTTAAACAATTCCAGGGACAGAAATTTCGGGCCGCTCATATTCTTGAGATGGGTAAGCACCTGCTTCAGAGGTGCCACGCCATCGCCGGGGTAAACGCGGTCCTTGTCCTGAAGTTGTTCGCGCGGAATGGATCCGGGGTAGTCGTTCATGTGAAAGATGTCAACTGCTTTTCCGTCGACAAGTTTCATGCAATCAAATCCCGAGTTGCCGCGGTGAAGATGAAACACGTCGGCGAGGATGTGCGCATCGGGATCGTTAGCTACGGCCGCTGCCATCAGTGCCTGACCGAGGTGGCTGAAAGGAGAAGCACCCCATATCTCAAGCTGCGGCGTGACGCCGGTTTGTCTTCCCAATTCCAGCAACGCCTTGTAGCGCTCACCCGCCTTATACAGGTCGGGAGGGGACGTTACACCTGCAGCCGGAGCTGCGATGCGGGGACAGCCCAACGCGGCCATGATCTCCATCTCCTCCTTCATCTGTGCAAACCCAGCCTTTCGCTTTTCGTCGTCGTCCGTCATCCAGGTTGCAAATCCAATCGCGTTCGCCACTTCCAGGCCGGCATCGGAGGCAAGTTTTTTAAGCGCCGCCAGCGTTTTTCCCTTCTCCATGTACGCTCTCAGGTCACCGATCCAGACTTCGATGGCATCATAACCTGCACGTGCGGCAATGTCGATGTATTTTTCAACGCCAGGTTTTTGTCCGCTGATGGTGCTGGTGTTCAGACACAACTTGAACTTTTGATCCTTACGACGTGCAGAAAACGCACTGGCCGGGGAAGGAAGCGTACCAACCAGGCCGAGGCCGGTGGCGACGGTGACTGTCTTGAGAACATTTCTTCTTTTCATGAAACGGGTTCAATGGGATGGGAAATATAGAAAAAGATTCCTTTCCCGGAATCGGATTTGAAGGTAAGTGGTATCATGTCGAATGGAACATCTCGCCGTGCCGCAGAACACGGTAAGGCTGATCCTGTTGTTCAGCTTCGCGAATGAAGTCGTTCACATCGGCGGTGTTGAAGGTGAACATATCGTAATGGCACGGGATAACGTAGCGCGCGCCGATGGCTTTGCCTAACGCTACGGCTTCCCTGTGATCGAGATTTCCGGCTACTCTTCTCGCGGGATCATTTCCGTTGATCGGCAGGATGGCGACGTCCACCGACCACGGTCGGACAAGGTCTGGCAGTTCGTCGAACCAAAGCGTGTCACCGCTGTGATAGATGCGGTACGCTCCGAACGCGATGATGTAACCCATGAAACGGCAATTGCCGTTTTCGTCGCGTTCAATTTCGTTGTGTCTTGCCGGCACGCCGTGAAACGTAAAGTCGCCGATTCGTACGGCACCTCCGTCAGTCATGCCGATGGGAAAGCCGGACGGTACGCCGGTTCGCTCGGATACAAATTTACGGTTGGCTTCCGGGATAAGGAACGCCGCGTCGGGATTGTTCCGTAAGACCGGTATCAGTGTTCCAGCATCCAGATGATCGGTGTGGTTGTGGCTTGACGTTACGATATCTATGCCCTTCAGCAAGTCAGGGTCAATGACGCGTTCGCTCATGCGGATGTGCGGCTTGTCGGTTTGCTCGTATTTCCGTGTCAGCGAATCCGACAGGTAAGGATCGATGAGGACACGCTTGCCTTTCCATTGCAGCAGGAAGCCACTTTGGCCGAGCCACCAGAGACGGAAGCCGGATGCGTCGAGAAACGAATCCATTTCACGCAACAGTTCAACGTCCTTCTTTAACGCCGGGATCAAGTCCATAAGGCTGCGCGGAGAATTCGTGCACCGCTAACCATGTTTTTGAGTTTCAACCGCGCGGCCCATCGCGCCGTCTGGCTCAGACCACAGTCGGGCGCGACCGACAGCCTGTCGGCGGGAACATACTTCAGACACCTTCTTATTCTTTCGATAACGTCTTCCACCGTTTCTATATAGTAGTTCTTGACGTCGATAATGCCTGCGGCCACGTGCATTTTTTCCGCGAAGACACCCAGCAATTCAAGTTCAGCAAATTCTCGGTTGGCCATCTCTACGTGGATCTCATCGACAGTCATGTCGAGAAAATCCGGAAGCATAGGCTTGATGCTCCGGTAACCCACGGAACGGCCTTTGAAATTCCCAAAACAAAGATGCGTGCTTAGCCGCGTCTTGCCCACAACCGGTTTCACGGTCCGGTTGAAAATGTCGACAAAGCGTTTCGTGTCTTCGCGGTAGGCATAGCAGCTCATCGATGGCTCGTCAACGGTGATCTCGGTGCAGCCTGCTTCCACGAGTGCGACCAACTCGCGCTGAACAATGGGCAACAGGGCTTCCGTTATTTCATAACGATCCTTATATCGCTCATTGGGAAGCAGTCGGCCGCTAAGCGTGTACGGTCCGGGTATACTCGCTTTGAGCACGGGCCCACCAGGCGCCAGCTTGCGCAGTCGCGTGAACTCCTTAACTGCACCAAGTCCTTCGGGTGCACTGAGTTCATCTACGATGCGGTGCTTTCCCCGTTGATCGTGTGCCGGAGGTCCGAATTTTCTTTTTTCCGTCTCGTTGTTCTGGATTCCCCGGATGTATCCGTAAAAAGAAAGGTTGAAGTCGAGCCTCGTTTGTTCACCATCGGTGATGACGTCCAGTCCCGCGTTGACCTGGTCGTGGATGGCTGCGACCACGGCATCCTCGATCATTTCTTCCATGTCGGCATCGCCAAACCGGTCGAGATTTTGAGAAGCGAATTCAAGCCATCCGGGAAAGGGATAGCTTCCGATCACTGTCGTACGAAGGGGAATGTTCTGCATCATGTTCCGTTTAGTGGGTTTGATCTTTCGTCGAACCGGCGCCTGCATAGAGGGTTGCGAGCCGGTGGGCGTGTTCGTCGTATGCACTTTCAAAGAGGGCGGCAGCGCGTTCGTTGCCGACCAGAGCGGCACTGGTTAACACTTTCGGCGGTTGTCCCGCTTCTGTGAGCAGCCGCGCAGTTTCCGCCTTGATACAATTAATGATGATGGCGCCTCCCACGGTTGAACCAGGCGAGACGGGAGTATCCAGGCCGGGCACATGAACCATGGAATCCCCTGCCGGCGCGCCGGTGTCGAGTACGAGGTCGGCAAAGTCGGACAATTTCTTCCCGTCCCGACGTTTCGATGTCGTCTTTTCCATATGCGCGCGTGTAACGAGTGCGACCACTTTGATTTTTGTGTGTTGGAATTGTTCGGCGATTTCGATGGGTACAATATTGCAACCACTGGAGGAAATGACAAGGGCTGTGTCGCGTTCGGAAAGTCCGAAGTTGCGCAAGATCCGTTCGGCCAACCCTTCCACATTTTCCAGGAACATAGCCTGTCGCTGGCCGTTAGCTCCGACGACCAGGTTGTGAAATGTGAGTGACAATTCGACAATCGGATTGAAGCCTGGGTATGATCCGTAACGGGGCCACATTTCTTCCACCATGATGCGGCTGTGGCCACTGCCAAATACGTGGACCATACGCCCTGCGAGGATGCTGTCGGCAAACCACCGCGCCGCCTGTGCCATAGCTTCCTGTTGCGCCTCAACACGGGCGATGATAGCGTTGCATTGTTCAAGATATTTCTTAGTCACACTCATAGAATTCATTGCTTCGATTCCGTTCTGGCTGCGATTTCACGGGCATAGCACGCCGCGCCGACCGCACCGGCCAGGTCACCCTGTTTGGCTTTGACGACAGTCACCCGTTTTGCTGCGGGCCGCCATTCATATTGATCCATAAACCCTGCCAGTGGATCGAAGAGGTCCGCGCCCGCTTCGGTGATGCCACCCCCCAACACAATGACTTCCGGCGAAAGAATGTTCGCGATGGAAGCCAGCCCGATGGCAAGCTTTCGCACGGACGTCATCCAAACCTCCCGCGCCTGCGGGTCACCCGTGCGATAAGCCCTAAGCAACTCATGTGTTGTATGGAATCTCCCACCCGAACGGGCGGACACGGTGGCATTCCCGATGGATTCTTCCAGGCTTCCAGGCATTCCCGTTATTCCGGGATGCCCTTCATCGTTGATCACCATGTGTCCGAAGTGACCCGCCTTGCTGAATGCGCCGAGGTAGGGTTGGCCACCAATCAGGATGGCACCGCCCACGCCCGTACCCAATGTGAGCATGACAACATGCCGGAAATCTTTCGCAGCTCCGTAACGCGATTCAGCAATCAGTGCAGATACAGCGTCGTTGAGGACCACTGCCGGGGCCTCGAGAAACGCACACCAGTCGAAATTTTCCAGTCCCTGTAGTCGTCCCGGCATAACGGCAATCGCCGTACCTGTATCGTTCGGCAATCCCGGAGCGGCAATTCCTATGTGTGGTGTTACGCCAGACTTTTTCTCCAAATCCTTCACGATCGTGGAGACAGCGTTTTTCCACAGTTTGCTGTCGCCATCATGCGTGGCGGTAAACTGTTGGTGCAGGATATTCCCGCCCTCATCAACAAGAACTGCCTTGATGCGGCTTGCGCCGAGGTCGATACCAATGCTTGGCGTTTGTGGGGTCATGAGGTCTATTGTTCGGTAGATGTGGTAAACTGACCTTCACTTATGCTCCAGCCACCGTCAACGGCCACAACCTGACCTGTCGTAAATCTCGAGGCGTCACTCATAAAATATAAGGCAAGGCCATCGATATCAGATGGCCGGCCGATCCTTCCTCCATCTAGGGGCTGTTTAACGCGGATGAACTGCATTATTTGTGTATCGTTCGCAGCTCGTTCCGCCATGGGCGTTTCAATCAGCCCCGGTGCTATCACGTTAATCCTGATGTTCCTGGCGGCGTAGTACGAGGCAATCGATTTGCTG
>DASVCT010000244.1:0-17938 GCA_036381475.1 Cyclobacteriaceae bacterium | reverse complement strand
GAGGAGCCCGACGGGCCCGAAACGCCGGGTCCTGAAGCACCGGCGCAGCCGATCGTGCCGGGTGCGCCCGGGACCATCATAACCATTGCAGGGGCCGGAGCCATTCAATCTACCGAGTCTGGCGATGGCGGTCCTGCCACTGCCGCACTTCTGGCATGGATTACCTCTGTTGCCGTTGACAGTGCCGGCAACGTATATATTGCCGACGGTGCAGCGAACACCATACGGTTGGTCACCGCTTCGGATGGGCGAATCAATACACTTTGTGGCCAGTTCATCGGATATAACGTCGTTGACCCAACGCCGTATGCAGGCGATGGAGGGCCGGCTTTGAACGCTCACGTTAATATCCCGCTGTCCGTTGAAGTAGATGCCCTGGGAGCGGTTAGCCTGATCGACGCGGGCAACTTTGTGGTCAGGCAAATTGCACCCAACGGGATCATTACTACCGTCGCCGGCAAAAGTGACATGGGTTACACAGGCGACAATGGACCTGCCACGGATGCTACCTTCGACAATCCGTATAGCGTTGCTGCTGATGCGGACGGCAATCTCTACGTTGCCGAGGCAGGTAATAATACGGTCCGAAGAATTGATAGGGCTACAGGAATCATCACGACGATCGCAGGCCTTGGACCGGATGAGGCCGGCTACACAGGCGACAATGGACCTGCAGTTGATGCGCGATTGAACGGACCGACGGGTATTGCCGTTGACGCTGCGGGGAACATCTATATCGCAGACACCAATAATGGTGTCATCAGAAAGATTTCAGGAGGCATCATCACCACCGTGGCCGGCAATGGTACTGTCGGCTACTCCGGCGACAACGGGCCGGCAACGTCCGCGTCGTTTGCGTACATGCATGGCATTGCCGTAGACCTCAAAGGCAACATTTACGTTGCGGACACAGGCAACAGTGCCGTGCGCCGTATCGATGCCACGACAGGCATAATTACAACCTTTGCCGGTAACTACGGAAGAGGCTATTCAGGGGATGGAGGGCCAGCTACGGAGGCTGCACTTAGTGATCCGCTTGACGTCGCTGTGGACAAAGCAGGCAATGTTTACATTGCCGACACTGGTAATTTCGTTGTGCGGCTCGTTGCACAATAGTCCCTTGTGCGCCGGAATTAACGTATGCACAAGATCAGCCGAGTGCCTTTAGCCAGGCCGTAGCCATCAGTTGAGCGCCGGCAATTGACGGGTGAACGCCATCAGGTGTCCAATAGTCGCCCGACGCCTTCTCCTTCGCTTTGTCAAATAACGATTGCAACGGAATGAAAACGGCCCCAAATCGATCGGCTACTTCACGGGCGGCAGCTTGATACCCCTTAAATTCAGGGAACCAGGTATCATCCACCGACTTGGTGCCGGGAACGGCAAATGGTTCGCATATGATCAGGCTGACGTCAGGGAGTGATTTTTTTGTGCGTTCAATCAGCGCCATGAAGTCGTCACGATAGACTTTAACCGTTCCATCGTAGTTGCCATTCCGCTTGTGCCAGTAGTCGTTAACGCCAATCAAAATGCTCAGGACATCCGGCTTGATCTTCAGACAGTCTTCTTCCCACCGGTCAGCGAGTTGGTAAACCTTGTTGCCGCTGATGCCCCTGTTATAAACATTGAGTTTTAGTGAGGCGTACTGGTTCAATAGTTCCGCTGCGGCGAGGAATGCGTAACCCCTTCCGAGCGCTCCGGCATTGTTGGCAGCCTTCTCTTCCCGGTTTCTTCCAGCATCGGTTATCGAATCGCCCTGGAAAAGAACGGTTCCGCCCGGCTTAAGGCGCACCTTTGAGATACTGTCGGGAATGGCTGCGGCCACGATATCGGGGAGGCTAAGCGCCAACGCGCTTCCCACCGCCGCACGCTTGAGAAAATCTCTTCGGGATTTCATTGGGTAATGGGTATTGATCCCGGAAAGTAGAAAACTTCAACTTGCCTGACAAGCAAAACAATCTATGATCCTACCAGAACCTCTGTCAATGGCTAGAAAGCTAAGACAAAAAAGATGCGCCGCCACTGCCCACTTAAAAAGAATCCCGGCACCTAGTCCGCCCTCGCTTCCCCGGCCGGCAGACTATACTCCTGGTGTGGCAGGTGTATAAAGGTGCTACGGGATCCTGAAAAATTAAACTACGTGAACTAAACGCGCCGGCATAAGGAACCTTGTGTGCGCTGTTTGAAAAACAGATGAAGCGCTGATAGGGGGAGACGAAATGCGGTTATGGCCGGGGTTCAAGACGAACTTCAGACTCGTGATTTTTGGGGTACCCCAAATCCGGCAATGTAATTGCAGTCAGCCGAATGGACATCACAGGGTCAGCATGGCCCTTTTCGTCGGCACAAGATTTTGAGAGCGGCATCCGGAAAATTGGCAGAAAAGGGGCGAAATTTCCCGGACACTCGCTGTACTCCAGCATAAAAGGACGTTTACGGAGACCCCATCGATGCAGGCAAAGCGCAATGCAGTCAAGAGAATCGTACTGAAGGTGATTCGCATTTTCGGATGGATGTGGCTTGCCCTCATTGTCCTTCTGTTGGTGCTCGTCATCGTCATCCGGATTCCCGCCGTCCAGAATAGGATCGTTCAACATGTCGTGACCTCGCTGAAAGAGACAACGGGCGCCGAAATCTCTCTGGAACGCCTCGTGTTATCCTTCCCCAAACGCATTGTGCTGGAAAACCTGCTGGTGGCCGACCCGAAGCAGGATACGCTCCTGTACGCAGGACGCATTTCCGTCGATGCGGACCTGATGGGTCTCCTTTCCAGGCGAATCCAACTCAATGACGTGGACCTCGACGATATAAAAGGACATGTCTTCCGGGCGGATAACGGTTCCTTCAACTTCGACTTTATCCTCGACTCGCTCGCTGGTGAAGAATCTCCACAAGATTCCACATCCAAACCGTGGGACTTCACCATTCGGAGTACGACCCTCGACAACATTGACATCCGTTACGACGACCGCTATACGGGCATTCTCATCGACGTTGCGCTCAAGAGTTTGCAAGCTCGCGCACGCGAATTTGACCTGACCGGCGGCCTCATAGACATTGCCGGTCTGACCGTTGATGGCTTGTCGGCCGACGTTACAACCAGCGCTGGCAGTGCGCCTGACGTACCCGACGACAGCAGCGAAGCCGGCACACCACTCAGGCTACAGGCCGGTACCATCGACATCGTTCAAAGCCAGGTTCGCTACCGCGATGATCAGTCTGGAAGCCAGATGCATTTCGACGTAGGAGCTTTACAGGTCGAAAATCCGGACGTCGACATGGCAAGCTCTCGGATTGCCGCGGACGCGTTCAGCCTGGAACACAGCTTCCTGGCATACCACCAACTCGCGCGCAAGGATACCGTTGATATGGTCAATACGGCGGATGAAACTCCAACAGAAGATGGAGCGTGGTCCTTTGCGCTCGGCAAGCTTTCGCTGGATGACAACGCGGTGCAGTATCACGACTTTACCACCGGCCGAGTTGCGGGCCTCGATCCCAACCATCTTTGGATCACCAACCTTGCAGCAGTTGTAAACGACATTGCGGTCTCCAGCTCTCACTATTCTGCGAAGGTTGAGAGACTTGCCTTCCACGACTCAGGAGGATTCCGCCTTGACAATCTTGCGGCCGGGGTCATTGCCGATTCTGCGCATATGGTCATTGACAACCTGGAAATGCGTACGCCGAACAGCAGGTTCCGAATCACGATGGAGGCACGCTATCCTTCGCTGGCCCATATCACCGATCAACTCGATCAACTCGAGTTCGCCATCGCGGCACCTGAATCGTATGTCGGCATGCGCGATATCAATCTCGTAGCTCCAACACTCCTGCCGCTCAACCTTCCCGATACGGGACGGGTTCGATTCGCAATGGATGTTTCCGGCCGGGCAAACAACATCGTGCTCGAAAGGTTTGCGGTTCATGCGCTCGGTGGCTCACATGTCGATGCGCGCGGACGAATTCAGAATATTTCTGACCAAAATTCCCTGAGCTTTGACCTGGAGCTGCAGGACCTGCGGACGACCGCGTCTGATCTGACGACATTGCTTCCGGACAGTTTATTACCTGAATCCCTCGTGCTTCCGCAGCAGTTGGCACTAAGTGGCGATTTTTCAGGCACACTCGCAAATCCCGCGATCCGGGCAACGCTGGTATCGGATATGGGGTCTGTTGCCGCTGACGTGGTGCTTCATCTGGACGAGCAAGCGCACCTGCGGGCCTACCGGGGACGAGTCGGCATATCGCAGTTCGAACTTGGCCGGCTACTTGACCAGGATAAGCTCGGCATCCTCGACCTTGACGGTTCGGTCGAAGGTACAGGCTTTTCCCTGGAAGACATCGACGCGTATGCGCGGGTTACCGTCAACGAATTCGGCTTCAACGATTACGTCTACCGCGATCTGGTGATCGACGGCTCCGTGCAGAAGTCCGTTTTCAACGGTGTGGCGTCAATGGACGATCCGAACTTGTCGTTTGAACTGAAAGGCGATCTTGACTACAGCTATGCGTCCGAGGAAAAAGCGTACCACTTCGATCTCGACCTTCGCCAGATTGATTTACAGGAGCTGAATCTTCTCGATCGGCCCCTTAAGGCAACCTTCAAACTTTCGGTTGACCTCGACAATGCGGATCCGGCAAACCTTAACGGCAACCTCGCCATTCACGACGCGGCTTTTAATAACGGGGAAAAGGTCTACCGCGTCGATTCGCTGCTCGTCGCTTCGCTCACGGAAGAAGGTAAGGCGTCGCTGAATATCGATTCCGATTTCATTCAGGCGGAATTCTCAGGGTCATTTGATCTCCTCAGTCTGCCTTCTGTACTGCGTTCACATTTCAGCACCTATTATTCACTTGAGGGTGATACGACACTAGCCGCACCGCAGAACTTTGAGTTTTCAGTCGACCTCCGAAACACAGCCATTCTGACGGAGGTGCTGGTTCCCGATCTCGAGCGTATTGACGTCAAGGAGTTTAAAGGTTCGTTCGACAGCGAGGAACACCGCCTGGACCTCGTCATTGACATAAATGAACTGGTACACAAGTCTTTCGCAGCCACGAATCTGTTCTTGTCGGCAAATTCCGGACCGCGACGCCTTGAGTATAAGTTCGGCGCAGATGATATTCTGGCCGGAAGCGTTCGCATCCCGGCCCTTCAATTCGACGGCACGGTCGCCGGCGATTCCATCGAGACGGGTATCACTGTGTACGATTCCGCTGCCGAAGAGCGCTACGTGGTACGCGGCGTCTTCCGGAGCCTGGAGGACGCGTATGGGTTCAGCCTGGATCCTGATAATCTCATACTCAATTACGATTCGTGGACGGTTCCCAAAAACAATTCCATCCGCATCGGGAAGTCGGGGTTCGCGGCGCAGCACCTCGACCTGAGCTATGAGCAGCAGCACATCAATATCAGCGCTCCTGTTGGAGAGGAGGAAGCATTGAATATTGCTCTGACAAACCTGAAGGTCCAAACGCTGATCAACGTAGCATTTTCCGACACACTCATGCGCGGTACCCTAGATGGCGACATCAATGTGTTCAGCGATACGACGCGCGGACCCGTGCAGGCAGAAGTTACCTTAAGCAATCTCGCGGCGGGCAACGAGTCGCTCGGTGACCTGAGGATCACTCTGAACCAACCCGAACCGACGATCACCGTCCTGGACGCATCTGGAGATGGACCCGGTCTGACCATCGATGTTGCTGGCCGCATTCAGGAGGAAGACTTGACGTTGGATATGGATATTGGTTCACTTTCTCTCGCCACGGTGCAACCGTTCGTTACCCAATATGTAACCGGCCTAAAGGGAACACTCAAGGCCGACCTTGCCGTCAACGGATCCATCAGCGAACCAGCCATACGAGGGTCTCTCACCCTCCAAAATGCAGAAGCGCTACCAACGTACACAAACATACCAATCCGGCTAAACAATGAGACCATCCGGTTCCAGGGCCGGACCGTTACGCTGAACAATTTTACCATTCGCGACCAGCAAAACAACGTACTGACTATCAATGGTGGGATGACCGGAGATGCAACCGGACAATATCGGCTCAACCTCACGACCGTGGCACGGAACTTTCAACTGATAAATACTCATGAAGGCGACAATGAGTTGTTTTACGGAAGTGTCCGGCTGAATACCAACGCCCGTATAGGAGGCACGCTGGAACACCCGGAAGTGGACATGACGATAAGTTTGGGCGATGAAAGCACGTTCACATTCATTGTGCCGCAGAGCGAAGCGGGCGTAATGCAATCCAAAGGGATCGTTTCGTTTGTTGATCGGGATCAGCCTGAACAGATGGCTGAACTGGAAAAAGGCCTTGATACGCTTGCCAGTCGGGCCCCCTTCCAGGGCATTACGCTTACCGCACGCGTTGAGCTTAACGAAGAAGAAACATTTACCATCGTGATGGACCCCGTCACCGGGGATCAGCTGGTGGTCAATGGCAACGCAACGCTGACCCTCGACATCGACGAGACCGGAAACGTCAACCTGACGGGTCGTTATGAACTCACGAAAGGATCATACAATTTTACTTTTTACAAACTCGTAAAGCGACAGTTCGAAATAGAATCCGGAAGCTATATCACATGGAACGGCGAGCCGATGAACGCTGAGCTTAACATCACGGCGCTTAACCGGATTGACGCCTCGCCGATTGATCTTTTTGCCTCTCAGGCTACCGAGGGAAGCGACATGGAAGCCTACCGTGCGCGATTACCTTTCCAGGTGTATCTCTTGATTCGCGGCGAATTGCTCAGGCCGGAAATCTCGTTCCGGCTCGACATGCCTGAACAGAACCGGGGTGCCGTGGGAGGTACTGTTTACGGCAGGATACAGGATATCAACACGCGCGAGCAGGATCTCAACAAGCAGGTGTTTGCATTGCTCATCCTCCAGCGGTTTGTTTCCGATAATCCGTTTGAAAGTCAAAGCGGCGGAACCTTGAGTGCGGCGGCCCGCACAAGTGTAAACAGGATGCTGTCAGACCAACTCAACCGCATGGCGGAACAGATCAAGGGCGTGGAGCTAACGTTCGACCTGCAGTCGGGTGCCGAATACAACAACGGAAGGGCTTCCGAAAATACGCAGCTTCAGTTGGGCGTACAGAAGCGCCTGCTTGACGACCGGCTTGTCGTAAAGCTCGCTGGTAATGTTGATATCGAGGGGGGAAGCAGCCAGGGTGGAGTCAGCGACTATATAGGTGACCTGGCCCTTGAGTACAAGTTGACGGAAGATGGGCGGTTCCGCATTAGTGGATTTTATGCCAGCGACTATGACATGATCGACGGTGAGCTGAAAGAAACCGGTGTGGGGCTCATATATATAAAAGACTACAATTCCCTGCGGGAGCTATTCAAGGCGAATGACAAGCAACAAAGATAGGCGGACACGCGGCTGGTGCTGGGCTCAAATCGTATTCCTGATCATGACAGGGGGGATGTTGGCCTCATGTTCGGCCAATAAATTCCTGGCAGAGGGAGAGCGTTTCTATGCCGGCGCCGACATCGTGTTCCATCCGCACGGCAGCGTGGGAGGACGCAAAGCACTTAAGTCAGAACTGGAGGAATTGGTTACGCCAAAACCCAATGGAACAATCCTTGGATCACGACCGGGTGTGTGGATTTACTATGCGACTGGAAAGAAGTCTAAAGGGCTGGGGGCGTGGATACGAAAAAAATTCGGGACCGAGCCCGTATTGTTGTCGGATGCGAAGCCCGAACTGACTGCCGACATCCTGGAAGGGAACCTGTTCAATCGTGGTTATTTCGAATCGCACGTTCAATCATCGGTCGAACGGAAGCGAAAGAAAGCCTCGATCGTTTACGATATAGAATTATATCCGCCTTTTCGTATCCGGACTATCGAAATTCCCCACGATCGTGTTTTTCGCGACAGCGCAGAGGTGATGCGGGAAACTTTTCTGAAGGAAGGACAAAGATATAACCTTCAGCGGCTCTCCGACGAGCGATCGCGAATCGAAATGCGTCTGGAAGACTACGGATACTATTATTTTGATGACCGCCACCTGCTGTTCGAAGCGGACACCACGGTTGGTGGTCATATGGTAGATCTCAAACTGAGGTACGCCCCTGGAGTGCCAGCCAAGGCGACCCGCGCCTATTCCCTCCGAAACGTCGACCTCATCAACGATTTTTCGGTATGGGAAGCGGGACCCGATTCATCCGCCGTTGCAGGCGACACCGTTCGCGTTGGTGACTACCGGTATGTAAGCACGGAGGGTGCTTTCAGACCGCGTATTCTCACAGACGTCGTCAACCTCAGGTCGGGCGAACTGTACTCACGCACTATGCACAACTTCACTATCAGCCACCTTATGGGATTGGGAACGTTCAAGTTCGTCAATATCCGGTACCGTGAGGCAGGCGATTCGCTCCTGGATGCGACCATCTTTCTGACGCCCTTGTTGAAGAAGTCCTTAAGACTGGAAGTTCAGGGCGTCAGCAAATCCAACAATTTCGTCGGTCCGGGAATAAGCGTGACCTTCACCAACCGAAATTTCCTGGGAGGGGCGGAGAAGTTCCAGTTCAAGGTGAGCGGCTCCTATGAAGTGCAGATCAACAGGCAGGCGACCGACCCGCTCACAGCCCTGGAACTTTTCACGGAAACCAGCCTTTCTGTGCCGCGCATGATATCGCCCATTCGCATCACGCACTATTCGACGAAGTTTATTCCTCACACAAACTTCAAGCTAAGCACGACCTTCCAGCGACGCATCGGTTATTTTCAGTTGAACTCCTTTAATGCCGCTATGGGGTATAGCTGGCGCGAGACTACAACCAAGAACCACGAACTGTATCCCGTGGATCTGAACTATGTCTTAGTCAGCCAGAAATCGCAGGCATTCGAGGACCTTCTCGATGAAAATCCTTACCTCGAGAATTCGTTTCAGAACCAGTTTATCCCCGGCATGCGGTACTCGTTTCAGCTCAACACCCAACTGCAGGATCCGGGCGAAATCGACTACGGTTCCAAAGCACAACGCCGTTCACAATTTTTCTTTAACGCGAATCTGAATTTCGCGGGAAATCTGGCCAACTGGATTGCCGGAAAAAGACGTAATCCGGAAGATTCGGTCGCAGTCATTTTCGGTCAGCCGTTCTCCCAGTTCGTGTTGGGGGATGTCGACTTCCGATACTACTGGCAACTCGACCGGCGGAATCGCCTGGTCTTTCGCATTGCCGCGGGGAGTGGCTATCCTTACGGCAATTCGAGTCAACTGCCCTACATCAAGCAGTTTGCAACCGGCGGCAGTAACAGCATCCGTGCATTTCCCGCCCGGACCGTTGGACCCGGAACGTTTCATGCCGATCCGGAGAATATTCAGTTCATCGACCAGCGCGGTGACATTAAACTGGAAGGTAACGTCGAGTACAGGTTTGACATCTTGCGCTTCCTTAAAGGGGCCGTATTCGTTGATGCGGGCAATATCTGGCTATTGACGGAAGACCCACAGCGACCGGGCGGAAAGTTTAACTGGGATACCTTCATGCAGCAACTTGCCGTAGGTACTGGCCTCGGCCTTCGCCTCGACTTTCAGTTTTTCATTCTTCGCTTCGACGTGGGAATTCCGATACGAGAACCATGGCTGGATGAAGGCGAACGTTGGGTGGTTCGCGATATCGATTTTTCAGACAAAGAATGGCGACGCAGTAATTTGGTGTTCAATATAGCGGTCGGTTATCCCTTCTGACCTTCCACTCAACGGGCGTCCTGCACTCTTGCCCCTTCCATCCTGCATCTACACCTGCTACTACTCAATCACCCCCGAGCCCAGCAACTCATCCCCATCATACCACGCAACAAACTGTCCCGGGGTGACGCCCCGCTGGGGGCGATCGAAAATGACGTACATCCCCTCGTCGCGACGGAAAAGTGTGCACCATTCAAGAGGTTGCCGATACCGGATGCGTGCCTGATATCGGGCGCTGTCGCCAGGGGTTAACGCAAGGTCGGGTCGTACCCAATGCACATCATCGCGGCGAACAAACAGTCCCTTCCGAAATAGCCCAGGATGATCTTCTCCCATGCCTGCATATACGATGTTCTCATCGGTATCCGTTCCGATAATGAAAAGCGGTTCGGGATACCCGCCGATGTTAAGGCCGCGCCGCTGACCGATCGTGTAGTAGTGCGCGCCGTTATGATCGCCGACAACTCGTCCCGCCGAAGGAGTTAGCCCATAGGGACGCGACAATACTTTCGGATCTCCTTCGAGGGACCGTCTGAAGATTTCGCTGTCTGCCGGTACTTCCACGACGCTTCCCTTTTTCGGCTTAAGCCGTTGCTGGAGAAATTCCGGAAGGTGCACCTTCCCGACAAAGCACAGCCCCTGTGAATCTTTCTTACCGGCAGTGATCAACCCGATGCGCGCAGCCAATGCGCGGACTTCGGGTTTGCTAAGTTCGCCGAGCGGAAAAAGGGATCGCGAAAGCTGATCCTGAGTAAGCTGACAAAGGAAGTAGCTTTGATCCTTGTTGCCATCTTTTCCGGCCAGCAGCCGGTATACGGTTTGACCGTCTACAATAGTAGACTCCTTGCGGGCGTAGTGACCAGTCGCGACAAACTGTGCGCCCAGTTTCAATGCTGTAGAAAGAAAAATATCGAATTTGATTTCCCGGTTGCAAAGGATGTCGGGATTGGGCGTACGGCCGCGCTGATATTCCCGGAACATGTAGTCGACGATGCGTTCCTTGTACGGCCCGCTGAGGTCGATCGCCTGAAAGGGGATACCGAGGTGCTGGGCTACGATCATGGCGTCGTTACTGTCGTCGAGCCATGGACATTCCTTGCTTATCGTGACCGAGTCGTCATGCCAGTTTTTCATAAAGATCCCCACGACGTCATAGCCTTGTTCCTTCAGCAAATAGGCCGCTACGCTGGAGTCGACACCCCCGGAAAGACCGACGACAACACGCACACCCTTTGCATTCGACGCGTCAATTGCGCGCGTCGCGATCGTATCGGTATGATCCGTGTAGTGCTTCATTATCTACGGGAAGCGACGTCGTCGCTCAAAAGTTCATTTACGTATTCGTCGAACTGTTCCTTGTACTGTTCATAATAAATGCCTGTGCCAGGTCCTGTGAACCCTGTGTGGATCTTCTTGACGAGGCCGTCGCGACCGATAAATATAGTAGTGGGAAATGCTTTAACGCCGTTGAGCATGGGTAGCGAATTGGATGCGCTCTTCAGGTCACGGGTACCGGCTACTACCAGATCATATTCAACGCCGAGCCTTTCCGCCATACGAGTCACCCGATCGCGGGCGTAGTCAAAGTCGTCACTGGTTTCGTAGGCCAGTCCAATGATTGCCACATCCCGGTGCTTGTTGCGTTGATACCACTCTGCCAGGAACTTGGTTTCGTCCATGCAGTTGGGACACCACGTTCCGAACAATTGAAGGATGACGACCTTATTGCGGTACTTTTCGTCCGTCGGGTTGACCAGGTGTCCCTCCAGGTCCGGGAAACTTACGTCAATAGTGTTATATCCCTCGCGCATCGAGGTCAATCCGTCCGGATCGGGCAGGGTTGCCTGTTCGTCGAGGGTGGCTGTCCACTGCCGGTGAAGGGTCTTGCCTGACCAGAAGTCGCCCACCAGGGTGGAATCACCTGTTTTGGTCGCCCTGAAGAGGTACGCGTGATTGCCGTCAAACGTACTGAGGGTCATTTGGTTATCGTCAACATTGCCCTCGAGAAACCGATAGTCGCCTGCTGGAAGCATGAACGTGCCCTCAACAATATTGCCGGCCTTGTGATTAAAGATACCTACTGCCGGAATGAGCCGTTCGCCATCCTTAAACGTTACCCGGTAGGTACCTTCAAAATCGCTGTGTGGTTTCTCATTCCATGGGATAAACCGGAAGTCCTGGTCGTAGGCGGCCTCAAACGGGATGCGGTAGTTCTTTTCGTATGACTTGATGTAGAATCCCTTGAGACTGTCTCCTTGCACGGCGGCCTTGAGCTCAGCGTCGAAGATGTGCAGCCGCATCACGAGGGAATCATCACGGAAATAGATTTCGTCCAGCAGGAGGTTTTCGCTCCCATTCTTAATAAATGCGTCGTATGTATCGGTGGAATCCCTCCGTACCGCAAAGTTGAAGGCCAGTTCCTGACCCTGCAGCCGGAGGACACCCCTCCATACCCCCTGTTTCAATTCCGGTGCGGGACTCTGGCATCCCCAGAGTACCAGGGCCAGCCCCGTGGCGATCAATACCCTCATTTCCGTCCATTTTCAGTTAACGAAACACAAAAATGCAACAATTGATTTGGAAAACGCCCATGTGGAGGCACAGCGAAAAAGGCACCGCTCTCCAGAAGGAGCAGATCCAGGCGCCTTCAAACGAATGAAACCACCGATTTTCGCCCTTTTTCGAGCTTTTGGTGGTCCGGGGATTTGCCACCGGGCGATGTTAAATGGCATTCCGTGGAGGGAAACCGCCCGCTTGTGCTGGAAAATGCAAAAAAGTGGGGTAAAGTGGTTGAAAGTGGAGCAATTTTGCTTAAGTTTGTTTGGAGAAAGCATGACAACCACTACGTCAGATGACCTTTTTCACCTACGAATACGAGGCAAAACTTGACTCGAAAGGCAGATTGATACTGCCGGCGAAGATCAAAGCTCAGCTTCCGGAAGGGAGCAATGAGCTGGTGATCCGGCGCGGTTTCGAGCAATGTCTGATCCTCTATCCGATGGTGGAGTTCAAGAGGGTGTACTCCAGAATTTCAGGGCTAAGTGAATTCAATCCGGAAAACCGGAAGCTACAGCGGAACTTCTTTGCGGGGACGGCGACGGTAGAAATGGATGGGAACGGGCGGATTCTGATTGCGAAGAACATGATCGCGTATGCGCGTCTGGAGAAAGACGTTATCCTGGTAGGAACCGGGACCAAAGTGGAAATCTGGAATCCGGAGATCTATGAAAAGTTCAAGATCACCGATCCGGAGGAGCTTTCTAACCTGGCGGAAAAACACGCGGACATAAAGCTGTAGGGTCTGCGGGCGTCTTGCAGGGTCGGCGGAAAACGGAACGCTATTCAGAAGTAATGTCGGAACCCAACCCGTACCATAGGCCCGTGATGCTTCAGGAGAGCGTTGCCGCGCTGCGGGTTGATCCGGAAGGCGTTTATGTTGACGCAACGTTTGGTGGGGGTGGACACAGCATGGCGATCCTGGAGGTACTGAAAGGAGGGATGCTGATCGCGTTCGACCAGGATGAGGAAGCCAAAGAGCAGGCGGAAAGGGTAGCCAGTCGTTCTTTCAAATTTTGTCACGCCAACTTCCGGTACATGAGGCAGTACCTGAAGGTAAACGGAATCACCGCTGTAAACGGCATTTTGGCGGATCTCGGCGTTTCATCGCGCCAGATCGATTCGGCGGCGCGCGGCTTTTCCACGCGTCTCGATGGGCCGCTTGATATGCGCATGAACCAGCGGCAGTCATTGACGGCGGCGCAGGTGCTGAACACCTACAGCGTCGACGACCTTCACCGGATTCTCGGGATGTACGGCGAAATCCGTAATGCCCGGACGGCGGCCGGCGCAATTGCGCGGGCAAGAACGAAGGGTTCCTTTGAGCGAACCAGTGATTTGACGTCCGTGCTCAGGCCGCTGGCGCCCCGTGGAAGGGAAAACAAATATTTCGCCCAGGTGTTTCAGGCCCTGCGAATAGAGGTAAACGAAGAATTGAAAGCGCTTGAAGATTTTTTGCACCAATGCGGCGAAACGATCATGAGCGGGGGGAGGCTGGTAGTGATATCCTACCATTCGCTGGAAGATCGAATGGTAAAGAATTATATGAACACGGGAAAGGCGTTCGGAGCGTTGGATAAAGATGTATACGGCAACCCGATTCGGCCATTTGTTTCTGTGACGCGAAAGGCGGTGACGCCCTCCGCGAATGAACTCGCACAGAATAGCCGGGCCAGAAGTGCGAGAATGAGGGTGGCAGAACGAGTGTAGTGCCCGGGACAGAGCGCAAAGTTTTTTATTTATTCAGCAAGTGTGGAATGAGCGGTAACAAACTCCGTATCGGATTCGGAAAGAAAAAGAAAAAAGGAAAGGGAATCTTCTCCCGTATCGAGAGCGTCCTTCAGCTGGAAAACTACTTCGAAGAGGGTTTCCCGGTGGCACATCTTCCCAAGATCGCGTTCGTGATGGTCCTGGGCATCTTTTACATCAGCAATACTCATTATGCGGAGAAAACGATCCGCCAGATCAGCCGACTGCGGGCGGTTGTGGAGGACCTCCGCGCGGATTATACCACCAGGAAAGCCGACCTCATGTTTGCAGGGAAGCAGTCCGAAGTGGCCAAAAAAGTTAAACCCCTCGGCTTAAAGGAGAGCCTGGATCCTCCCTACAAGATTGTAGTCAGAAAAGGTGAATATTAGGACCTCCATACTGCTCCGCGTACGAATCGCTTTTATTCTTACTGTGCTCTTTTCGATGGCAGTGATCGGAAAGATTGTATACATCCAATTCGTGGAGGGCGAGAAGTGGGCGGAGATGGGTGAGCGCATCTCTTTTGATTACAAGCAAGTGAAGGCTACACGCGGAAACATATATTCCGACAATGGCAGCTTGCTCGCAACGTCGCTACCCTTTTATCGTGTGGCTTTCGACGCAACCATTCCTTCTGAGAGACTCTTCAACAGCGGACTCGACTCGCTGGCCTATCGGCTTTCTCGGTTCTTTGGCGACAAATCGAAAAGTGATTACAAACGTATGCTCCGTGATGCCCGCGCTGCGAAGCGACAGTATATCGTCCTCAATAAAAAGCGGATCGACTACCAGGATAAGAAGGCGATGGCGACCTGGCCAATATTCAGGGAAGGCCGGCTGGGTGGCGGTGTCATTTTCGAAAAAGTGGATGTACGGTATAACCCGTTCAACAAACTCAGCCGGCGCACCATCGGTTACGTCAATGAGAACGACAAAGGTGCAGGGCTTGAATACAGCTTCAACGAAGAACTCTCCGGAAGGGACGGATATGCGTACTATCAGAAAATTTCGGGCGGCGTATGGAAGCCGGTGTTCGACGCGAACAACGTCAGGGCGGTGAACGGCCTCGACCTTGTCACTACACTTGATGTCAACATCCAGGATGTGGCGGAGACGGCACTGTACAATGCGATGGAACGTCACAACGCGGATGATGGCCTCGTCGTGGTCATGGAAGTTCACACGGGCCACGTTAAAGCCATATCGAATCTCTCCTCAAACGGACGCGGGGGCTTTTACGAAAAGTTCAACTACGCTGCCGGCGGTCTCTTCGAACCCGGATCCACGTTCAAGCTGGTCACCATGATCGCGTTGCTCGAAGACACCAACATTGAACTCAGCGACAGCATCGACACGGGTAACGGAGAGGCTTTGTTTTACAACCACCGCGTTAAGGATCACGAAGAAGGCGGCCTTGGAAAGGTCACCATCCAGGGTGCATTCGAACACTCCTCCAACGTGGCCATGGCCAAGCTTGCAGATAAATACTTCGGACTGCACCCGCAGCGCTTCATCGATCACATCGACCGGCTTCACTTGTCCCAACCCCTGGGTATCCAAATCGATGGTGAGCCAACACCCAAGATTAAACGCCCGGGTCAGAAAGGGTGGAGTGGCATAAGCCTTCCCTGGATGGCCTACGGCTACGGCCTGGAAATCACGCCACTGCATACCCTTGCCTTGTATAATGCCGTGGCCAACGATGGAAAGATGATCAAGCCGATTTTCGTAGAATCCATACGGCAGGCCGACGACACCCGGAAAAGCTTTGACACCGAAGTGCTGAATGCCAGGATCTGCTCCGACCGCACGTTGGCCAAGCTGAGGCTCTTGCTCGAGGGTGTCGTAGAAAACGGAACGGCGAAGAATATCTCCGATTCACATTACCGCATCGCGGGTAAGACGGGCACCGCACAGATACTGGAAAACGGCAGATACACCAGGAAGTACATCACCTCCTTTGTGGGGTACTTTCCTGCCCACAACCCGAAATACAGTGCTATCGTGCTGATCCGCAATCCGCGCGGATGGCAGCAATATGGAAGCAGCGTTGCAGCACCTGTGTTCAAGGAAATAGCGGACAACATTTACGCCCGCGATATCAGCCTGCACCGGCCGATGGACGGACCCAAGTTCACACAGACCGGCATGTTTCCGGTGATCCGCGCTGGTCGTCAGCAGGATCTCGTGATGCTGTGCAACGCACTCGGCGTGTCGAATCATCCGGTAACGGAAAGCGAATGGGTGCGAACAGTGAGGAACGGAAATTCCGTGGACCTGCGTCAGCAGGACATCAGGAAAGGCATCGTGCCTGATGTCAGTGGGATGACGCTTCGCGATGCCCTATACGTACTGGAACAAGTGGGACTCGACGTATCGTTCGAAGGAATTGGTCGGGTCGAACGCCAGTCGCTTCCGCCAGGACGGAAAATCCGTAACGGCGACAGAGTATATCTCACATTGGGATGATGCGGGGACTATGAACAGGAATAAATGGCCGAGCTGAAGGATATTTTGTACCGCGTATCACTGACGTCTACCTCGGGCGACATGAGCGCTCCCGTGGCTGGCGTATGCTTCGACTCCCGGGCAGCTCAGCCAGGCTATCTTTTTGTAGCCGTCAAGGGAACGACAAGCGACGGTCATGCCTTCATCGACAATGCCATCCAGAAGGGCGCTTCCGTGATTGTATGTGAACGGCTGCCCCATGCGCTGCAGGATAACGTCACTTACGTGACGGTTAAAGATTCCGCACGGGCACTCGGCTTCATCGCTGCAAATTTCTATGGCAACCCCTCCGAACGCATAGTGCTCACCGGTGTCACGGGAACCAACGGAAAAACCACAACGGCGACGCTGTTGTACGAATTGTTTACGCGATTGGGCCACCCATCAGGATTGTTATCCACAGTTGTGAATAAAATTGTGGATAAAAATGTTGCAGCGACGCACACTACGCCGGACCCGGTTCAGCTCAATGCACTGCTGCACCAGATGGAGGAAGCAGGATGCACGCATGCCTTCATGGAAGTCAGCTCGCACGCGATCGAACAGGAACGCGTCGCCGGACTGAGATTCGCAGGAGCAATATTCACTAACATCACACACGACCACCTCGACTACCACAAGACATTCGAGAACTACATCATTGCCAAGAAAAAACTCTTCGATGAATTACCGTCAGGAAGTTTCGCGCTTGTAAATGTCGACGACAAGAGGGGTATGGTCATGCTTCAGAACACGAAGGCGGACAAGAATACTTTTGCGCTGAAAAAGCCGGCCGACTTCAAGGCCAAAATTATTACCAATTCAATAGAAGGACTGGAACTCGAGATCGGTGGCAAGGATGTGTGGTTTAAACTTATCGGCGACTTCAATGCCTACAACCTTCTCGGCGTCTTCGGCGCCGCGGTGTTGCTGGGAAAGGATCCCGACGAAGTGCTACAGACGATGTCATCCCTTTCCGGCGTGTCCGGTCGCTTTGAAGTGGTGAACCCGGGCTCCCGCTTTACGGTCATCGTCGACTACGCGCATACGCCCGACGCCTTGAAAAATGTTCTCGAAACCATCGAACAGTTCCGCGGTGACGCCGGGCAGGTGATTACCGTGGTGGGTTGTGGCGGCAACCGGGACAAGGCGAAACGGCCGGTCATGGCTTCGATTGCCTGCAAGTACAGCGACAAGGTTGTCCTGACATCGGATAACCCGCGGGATGAAGATCCGATGGACATCATCCGCGACATGCAACAGGGTCTTACGCCTGCCGACGCGAAGAAGGCTGTCGTTACGCCCGATCGGGAAGAAGCAATCAAGATGGCCTGCATGATGGCGGCCGAAAAGGATATCATACTCGTGGCAGGAAAAGGTCACGAGACGTACCAGGAAATAAAAGGCGTGAAGCATC